>NZ_JBVVQV010000021.1:0-125629 GCF_055811235.1 Mesorhizobium sp. WSM4810
CGCAAACACCGCCCGGTTCCGCCAATCCCTCCAAACGGGCCGCGACGTTGACACCGTCTCCGTGGATGTCGTCGCCATCGATCACCACGTCGCCCAGATTTACGCCGACGCGGAACTCGATACGTTGCCCTTTCGGTAAGACTTCATTGCGTTTAGCTAAAGCCTGCTGCATCTCGGCGGCGGCTCTCACCGCCTCCACGACACTGGCGAACTCTGCCAACACCCCATCACCCATGAACTTGACGACGCGCCCATGATGTTCCGCGATTTTGGGCCCAATGAGGTCAGTAAGCAGAGATTTGAGCGCCGCGAGCGTGCCATCCTCATCGGACCGGATCAGACGCGAATAGCCGACCACGTCAGCGTCCATAATTGCGGCGAGGCGACGCTCCATGCTCGGTTCCTCCCTCCGAAAAAGTAGAGGATTCCTATCCAACAATCCATGACGGTGTTGGGCCTGGAATTTCCGGATGTGGAGTGCGAAGCTGACTTTCGGGGTCACGGTGCTCGACGTCCGGTCGTGGCGCAAGATGCTCGTTCGTGCTGGTCAGAACGGGCGACCGCTCACCACCCCGGTCATTCAAGCCAAGTCATTCCAGTGCTTCATGTGCCTCCTGCTGGCGAAATTCGGCAACGATTCTTGAGACGGTTGGCTCGCTCACGTCATATAGCCTTGCCATTTCGGCCCCAGACTTGCGGCCCGAAATGACGGACTCGGCGATCTCACGCCGCTTTTTGTCATCGAGCTTGCGCCGTCGCCCACCAACGCGAGCCAGCCCTGCGCTTGTCCGCTCGCGGATCATGGCACGCTCGAATTCGGCGAAGCTGCCGACCATCTGCATCATCATGCGGCCAGCGGGCGTGGTGGTGTCGATCGCCTCGGTGAGCGAGCGGAACCCAGCATCCCGGTGAAGCAATCGCCGTTCATGCCCTCGGCAACATTCTGGCACCGTTTGGCACCAACTCGAAGAAGGAAATCATCGATTATAACCTAAGCCATTGATTTTATTGGCGCACCCGACAGGATTCGAACCTGTGACCTCTGCCTTCGGAGGGCAGCGCTCTATCCAGCTGAGCTACGGGTGCCTTCAGGATCGAGATCCGGAAAACGAACCAGCCGGTGAACCGGCCAGCCACGGCTTCTTAGCGGAAGCCGGCGCAGGCTTCAACGGGCAAGTGGCCGGCGCCGCAAAGTTGTCCCGCTGGGCCATCGGTTCGCGCCACATCCGGTCGCTGCGCGGCCTCGCAGACTCAGGGCATTCGTCATTCGAAAATGCCTGGCATTTCGTCCGCCCCTCACTGCTCCCCGGCATACAGCAACCGCGTCGTCGTGTTCGACGCCGGCGACAGGTTGCGCTGGATCAGCGCTTCGACGTGGTCGTTGCGCTGACGCGCGCTGTCAGCGCCCATCACCACGAGGATGAGCCGGCGGCCGTCAGCATCGTAAGAGGTGACGATGTTGAAGCCTGAGGCTCTGATATAGCCGGTCTTGATGCCGTTGACGCCGCGGACGCGGCCGAGCATGTCGTTGTGGCCGCGCACCAGCCTGCCCCGGAACATGAAGTCGCTTTCGGAGAAATAGTGGAAATGCTGCGGGAAGCGGGCGCGCAGCGCCGTGCCGAGCACCGCCATGTCGCGCGCCGTCGTCAGCTGGCCGGCGTCCGGCAGGCCCGACGCGTTGCGGAAGACGGTGCTGCGCATGCCGATCTGGCGCGCTTTGGCCGTCATCATTGCGGCGAACGCGTCTTCGCTGTCGCCAAGATATTCGGCAACGGCGACCGCCACGTCATTGGCCGATTTGACGGTGATCGCCCGGATCGCCGAATCGACGTCGATCGTCTCGCCGCGCCGGAAGCGCAGCTTCGTTGGCGGCTGCCTGGCGGCGTTGGCCGAGACCGGGATCAGCGTCGCCTTGCTGACGCGGCCCTGGTCCAGCGCCTCGAACAGCAGGTAGAGCGTCATCATCTTGGTCAGCGACGC
This sequence comes from Mesorhizobium sp. WSM4810, assembly GCF_055811235.1. Classification (NCBI taxonomy): domain Bacteria; kingdom Pseudomonadati; phylum Pseudomonadota; class Alphaproteobacteria; order Hyphomicrobiales; family Phyllobacteriaceae; genus Mesorhizobium; species Mesorhizobium sp. WSM4810. Next base: position 1,981 of record NZ_JBVVQV010000021.1, read on the forward strand.
CGGATAGCGCGGCGCCGTCGAGTTGGCCTCGAACAGCGTCCTGCCGCTGCTGCCGTCGATGACAACAGCCGCATATTTCTGCGCCGGCGCCGGCACCGCCAGCATGGTCTCCGTCGGCGTCGTCGCGCAGCCGGCAACGAGCACCAGCAGCGCAAACGCCGCGACAAATCTTTGGAGGAGCGGAAAGAGGCGCGGTTTGGACATTCTGAAGGTAAGCTGTTGCTGAAACGAGTGGGAAACTAGCCTAACCCAATGGCGCCGTCCATTTGGTTAATGCCGGTGTTCACGGCAATCGCTTCGGGTTTGAAATCACCCTGCTCCTGGCGTTGGCGCCGCCCCTCACCTGCCTGCCGGCATCCTCTCCCCGTATAGTGACGGGGCGAGGGGGCTGGCATCGGCGGTTTCGCCAATCACCAGCGTTCGCAAGAAGTGGCGCCAGCCTTGCGGCCAGCCCCTTTCTCCCCGTCACTATACGGGGAGAAATGCCCGGCAGGGCAATGAGGGGCAGCGCCGACGATCGACATTGAGCTCCACATGGAGTTTCGGCCTGACATGAAATGCCCATCACCCAGCTTGCGCAACCGGCACCGAGCGGGTTTGCTGGCGCCGGCAGAATCAGCAGGTGCGCCATGGATACGCTGACGATCAAGGCAAACGGCATTTCGGTAACGGTCGATCTCAACGTCGGCCATCTCGCCCACATGACGGTCGATATCGACGGGCGCCGGCTAAAACCGCTGCATCGCGCGCCGTGGATCGACGAGCCGCGCGAGACGCTGCCGCCAGACCTGCCCGAGGGCACCGTTCGCCTGTCCGGCGATTTTTTATGCGCGCCGTTTTCGCGCAGCGATGTCGAGGAGGCGCCCTTGCACGGGTGGCCGGCCAACAGCCGCTGGGATGTCGTCGCCTCCGCGGCGACCGGCGAAGGCTGGCGGGCGGTTTTCAGGCTGCAGCAAAAAGTCATGGGCGCGACGCTCGACAAGATTCTCACCCTGCGCGACGACCATCCCTTTCTCTACCAGGAACATGTCTTTTCCGGCGGTTCCGGCGGCATTTCCGTCGCCCATCATCCGATGACGGTGATGACGGACGGCGGCAGGCTGGCCTTTTCGCCGAAGCGGTTTGCGGCAACGCCGGACGACCCGCTCGAGCCCGATCCGGCCCGCGGCCGCTTTCTTTTCGCCTATCCCGCGCGTTCCACCGACCTGACGCGTTTTCCCGCCGCCGATGGCGGCACGCTCGACCTGACCGACTATCGCATGGACCAGAGCCGAGAGGATTTCGTCACGCTGGTCGAGGCCGACCATGGCGGGCCGGGCTGGACTGCGCTGGCGCGAAAGGCGGAAGCCGATCTCATTGTGGTGCTGAAGAACCCGGCCGAGCTGCCGGTCACCATGCTGTGGATCAGCAATGGCGGGCGCGACTACGCGCCCTGGAGCGGCCGCCATCGCGGCGTGCTCGGCATCGAGGACGGCCGCACCGCGCTCGGCCATGCGGCGTCGCTGGGTGACAACTGGCTGAAGCGGGAAGGGGTGGCGACCGCCTTTGCCCTTGGCGAAGGCGGCAACGTCTCGTTCCGCCACGTCATCGGCGCACTGCCCTTAATGGACGGCGAGCCGCCGCGCGATATCGCCACCGCGCAGGGGCATATGCGCCTCATGGCGGCCGACGGTTCGACGCGGGATGTCGCTTTCGACGGCGATTTCCTGCGGATTGGCAGGTCGGTGCCAGGTTGAGCGCTCGCCTCCCCACCTCTTCGTCATCCCAGGGCGGAGCAGGAGCGAAGCGACGTCGCGGAGACCCTGGGATCCATGCCGTGACATCAGCCGAGGAACGCGGCGGTTCAGAATAAAAAGCGCTCTGTAGCGATCCTTCGCGCCCCCTCTGTCCTGCCGGACATCTCCTCCACTTGGGGGGAGATAGGCAGCTTCGCGGACAGCGTCCTTTTTGCAAGGCTGGTAGTTGGCGAAATCAGTGATGAAGGCCAATCTCCCCCCTCGTGGGGGAGATGTCCGGCAGGACAGAGGGGGGCGCTGTCCCTCAGCGATCAAAGGATCGTTTCGGCCAATCCTAGAGCTTTGCCACTTGCCAACGGACAGTCAAAATTCTGCGTCGAGTCCCGGGTTTGAAATTTCCGCCAACTATCGCCAAGATGCAGCCGAAATTATCACCCGGAATCACGCATGTCCGAGATTGCCCACCTCGCCGCCACCATCTTCAAGCGCGCCGGCAAGGCGCGGCGCTTCGTCGTTGCCATCGCCGGTCCTCCGGGCGCCGGCAAGTCGACGCTGTCGGCCCGCCTGCATGAGCTGCTGCCGGAAGGCGCGGCCGAAATCGTTCCTATGGACGGCTTCCATTACGACGATGTCGTGCTCGAGCAGCGCGGCCTGCGCGCGCGAAAGGGCGCTCCGGAAACCTTTGACTTTGCCGGCTTCGAAACCTTGCTGAAGCGCATCCGCGCGGCCGAGCCCGACATCGCCATTCCGGTGTTCGACCGCAGCATGGAGCTGTCGCGCGCGGCCGCGTCGATCATCGCCGCCGACACCAAGTTCATCCTGGTCGAAGGCAATTATTTGCTCCTTGACGAGGAACCGTGGTCGCGGCTGGCGCCGCTGTTCGATTTCTCTGTTTTCGTCGATGTCCCGCGCGCCGAGCTCGAGCGCCGGCTGCTCGAGCGGTGGCACGAGCATGGCCGCTCCGACGACGACGCCCGCGCCTGGATCGCCTCCAACGACATGCCCAACATCGACCGCGTGCTTGCCCGCCGCCGCCCCGCCGATCTGGTGATCGGCGATAACGCCTGATTTGCAAGGACCACCCACGCCGGAACCTTAGGACTTTCCGGCCGTTATGTCAGATACGGCAATAATGCTGACATGAGGAAGACTGTCCGATGGCTACTCCGATGGCAACCAAGGCAAGAAAGCCTGCGCCCGGCAAGGGCAGGGCGACTCGATCCAGGGCAACTGGGGCAAAGGCAACCGAATCGAAGACGGGTGCCGGCCCGGCTGTCGCCGCCCGCTCCAAGGATGCAAAACCTACCTTTGGCAAGGCAGCACCGAAGAAAGTGACACCGACCGCAGCCAAGACCTCGGCAAAACCGGCCAGATCGAGGAAGTCGGCAAGTGGTGGCTCGATGGCGGACAGCGCGATGCGCACCGTAAAGACGACGGCCAATGTCGCGGCCGGCGCGGTTGTCGCCACCGCCAAGACCGCTGCGTCCCTCGCCGCTTCCGTCATGGGCAAGGGCGGCTCGAAACCCAAAACCAAGGCAAAATAGCCGGTTTTCGGCGCCTGCGCCGATGCGCTAGCCCCGTGCGGGGATAGCAAGACCCCGTTGCACCGCGGGCCGGGCTAGGGCGCGCTCCAGCCATGCCGCGACATGGGAAAAATCGTCGAAGCCGACGAGTTCCCTTGCCTCGTAAAAACCGATCAGATTGCGTACCCAGCCCAGCATCGAGATATCGGCTGGTGTAATCGTCGTCCATGATCCAGCTGCGGCCCGTCAGCCTCGTCTCGAGCACACCGATCAGCCGCCGTGATTCGTCGCGATAGCGCGCCAGCGGTCGCTTGTCGGCGATCTCGCGTCCGGCGAATTTGTGGAAGAAGCCGACCTGCCCGAACATCGGCCCGATCGAAGCCATCTGGAAGAACACCCACTGGATCGTTTCGTAACGTCGCGCCCGGTCGGCCGGGATCAGCCGGCCGGTCTTGTCAGTGAGATAGAGCAGGATGGCGCCGGATTCGAACAGCCCGATCGGCTTGCCGCCCGGGCCGTCCGGATCGATCATCGCCGGGATCTTGCCGTTCGGGTTCAGCGACAGGAATTCCGGCGTCCAGCTCTCGTCCTTGCCGATGTTCACCGCATGCGCCTCGTAGGCCAGGCCGAGTTCCTCCAGCGCGATCGACACTTTTACCCCGTTCGGCGTCGGGAACGAATAGAGCTGGATGCGGTCGGGATGGCTGGCCGGCCAGCGCGTGGCGATCGGAAAGGCGGACAGGTCGGTCATCGAAACTCCTGGGCGGGGATTTTTCGCGCGGCAGCGCGTGGCAAAGAAGTCTCGCCGTAGCTGGGAACCGGCTGCGGTCAGACCGCCTTGAACGCCAGCACCGCATTGGTGCCGCCGAAGGCGAAGCCGTTGCTGATCGCCGCGCGCACCTTACGCTCGCGCGCTACATTCGGCGTGATGTCGAGATCGCATTCGGCGTCGGTTTCACGAAAATTGGCCGTCGGCGGCACGATGCCTTCGCGGATCGCCATCACGCAGGCGATCAACTCCAGCGCGCCCGACGCGCCGAGGCAGTGGGCATGCATCGATTTGGTCGAGGAGATCGAAAGCCTGTGGGCATGGTCGCCGAAGACACGCTTGATCGCCGCCGTCTCGATCTGGTCGTTGGCCTTGGTGCCGGTGCCATGCGCATTGATGTAGTCGATGTCCTCCGGGTTGAGCCTGGCATCGACGAGGCAGAAGCGCATCGCTGCCTCCGGCCCTTCGACGGTCGGCGCGACGATGTCGGACGCATCGCCGGAAAGGCCGGCGCCGGCAATTTCGGCAAGTATAGTGGCGCCGCGCGCCATGGCATGCTCAAAAGTTTCCAGCACGACCATGCCGGCGCCTTCGCCGAGCACCAGGCCCTGGCGATCGGCCGAAAACGGCCGGCAGGTGTCGGGCGCCAGCACCCGCAGCGCCTCCCAGCCTTTCAGGATGCCCCAGACCAGCGGCGCATCGGTGCCGCCGGCGAGCATGACGTCGGCGCGGCCAAGCCTGATCTGGTCGACTGCCGAGGCAATGGCGTGATTGGACGAGGAGCAGGCCGAGGTGATGCCGAAGACCGGCCCGCGAAGGCCTAGATTCATGCTGACATGGCCGGCCGCAGCGCCCGGCATCACTTTCGGCACGGTGAAGATGCCGGTGCGGTTCTTGCCTTCGAGCAGGATGGCGCGGTAGCTCTCTTCGATCGCCTCCCAGCCGCAGACGCCGACGCCGACGATGGAGCCCATCCGGTAGGTATTGGCCGCGTGCAAGCTTAGCCCGGCCTGTTGCGCGGCCTCGCGCGCGGCAATCGTCGCCAAAAGGCTGAAACGGTCCATCGACACGACCTGCTTGCGCTCGATGCCGTGCTCGGGAAGCGTCCTGATTTCGCAGCCGACCCTGATTTTCAGGTCATGCAGCTCCGAATTGACGATCGGGCCGATGGCCGAGCGGCCGGCGCGCATCTCGTCCCAGATCGCCGGCACATTGGTGCCGAGCCCGCATAAGCCGCCGATGCCGGTAATGACGACGCGCTTGTGCATTCAGTCAGGCTTTTTCGCGATCAGTGCGCGAACCGCCTCGACCATGTCGCCGACGTTCTTCAAATTGCTCCAGGCATCGACCGTGTTCATCTCGATCTCGATGCCATACTGTTCCTCGAGGTCGAAGATTATCTCCGTCAGTTCCAGCGAATGGATGCCAAGTGACGTCAGTTCGGTGCTGGTGGTGATTTCTTCGCCACCCGGCTCGGCATGGGCCTTGATCTTCTCGATGATGTCCGTTGCCAGCTGGTCAGCCATTCGGTTCCTTCCCCAACCCTTGTCGTTCCCCGACGCCAACGGATCGGCGCCTGTTTTTCCCCAGGCTCAAATTGTCATCATCGCCTTTTATCCCGCCAGGCGCTGTGTGACCGTACCAAGACGGCTCCTCTATAGAAACCGAAACGTTGTCAAGCAACAAGCTTATATGTCGACAAAGCCGGCGCTGTGGTTATCGTTGGCACCATGGATATGATCGAACCTGGCCTGACCTTTGTGCCGCCGGCGCAGCGCGTCGCCGGGACGGCGCGGCTTGCCTGTGACAGGAATGGCGGCCGCACGCGTCTTCGGCGGCTTTATCAGGATGGTTCCGCCAAGATCCGCATGCCGGCCGTCTCGGCCGATCCGCTCGAAGCCGTGCTGATCAACACCGCCGGCGGGCTGACCGGCGGCGACCGCCTCGGCTGGGAGGTCGATGTCGGCGCCGGCGCCTCCGCCAGCATAACCACCCAGGCCTGCGAGAAGGTCTACCGCGCCGCGGCCGATCGTGCCGAGGTGCGGGTGAAGCTGACCGTCGGCGCCGGCGGCCGCATCGCCTGGCTGCCGCAGGAAACCATCGTCTTTGATCGCTCGGCCTTCGCCCGCAGGCTCGACCTGGAGCTTGCCGCCGGTGCCGAGGCGCTGGTGCTCGAGGCGACCGTCTTCGGCCGCCTCGCCATGGGCGAACGCGCGGCGCACGGCAATTTCCACGACCGCTGGCGGGTCAGTCAGGACGGAGCGCTGGTTCATGCCGAGGATTTCCGCATCGGGCCGGACATAGCCGCGATTCTGGGCGGTTCGGCCGTGGCCGGCGGCGCCATTGCCATGGCGACGGTGCTGATGATCTCGCCGCGGGTCGAGGCTTTGCTCGATCCGGCCCGGGACATCATCGGCGGCCAGGGCGACGCCAGCGTCTGGAGCGTGAAGAAATCTGGCAAGCTTCTTGCGAGGCTGTTTGCCGAGGACGGCTACCAGCTCCGCAAGCGGCTGGTTCCGCTCGTCGAATTGCTCAACGGACTGGCCGGTCTGCCCAAATTATGGTCACTCTGATTCCGATTATGCCATTCTGACTATGCTGTTGCGGGGAAACGCATGAACCTGACGCCAAGGGAAAAGGACAAGCTGCTCATCGCCATGGCGGCGATCGTGGCGCGCAAGCGGCTCGAACGCGGCGTCAAGCTCAATCACCCGGAGGCGATCGCGCTGATCACCGACTTCGTCGTCGAGGGTGCCCGCGACGGCCGCCAGGTCGCCGAGCTGATGGAGGCCGGCGCCCACGTCGTCACCCGCGCGCAGGTGATGGAGGGCATCGCCGAGATGATCCACGACGTCCAGGTCGAGGCGACGTTTCCCGACGGCACCAAGCTGGTGACCGTGCATGAACCGATACGGTGAGGGCCGATAAGGCGAGGTGAGAAAAATGCTTGAGCTGCGCCCCAACTGCGAATGCTGCGACAAGGACCTGCCGCCTGAAGCGACGGATGCGCTGATCTGCACCTTCGAGTGCACCTTCTGCGCCGATTGCGCGGCAAACGTGCTGGGCGGCGTCTGCCCGAATTGCGACGGCAATTTTTCAGCGCGCCCGATCCGCCCGGCAGCGATGCTGAACAAATATCCCGCCTCGACAAAGCGCGTGCTCCAGGCCGAAGGCTGCGGCCCGGCCCGCAACGCCGCGTGACGGCACGATGCTGACAGTGAAAGGCATATCGATGGTCCCCGCAACGATCAAACGCACGTCCCTCTCGGCGATCCTGCTGCTCGCCGCCGGCCTCGGCTTCGGCGCGTTGTGAGGCTGGCGATGATCCCGGGCGAAATCATCACGGCAGGCGGCGACATCGAGCTCAACAAGGGCCAGCCGACCATCACCATGAAGGTGGCCAACAGCGGCGATCGGCCGATCCAGGTTGGCAGCCACTATCATTTCTTCGAGACCAATGAGGGGCTGAAATTCGATCGCGACAAGGCGCGCGGCATGCGCCTCGACATTGCCGCCGGCACCGCGATGCGCTTCGAGCCCGGCCAGGAGCGCGACGTCACCTTGGTGCCGCTCGGCGGCAAACGCGAGGTCTACGGGTTCCAGCAGAAGATCATGGGCGCGTTGTGACATCCCATGGGCGCGCTGTGAGATCAGAAGCGTCGAGCGGCTTCGGCTCAGTCGGGCGGCTTGGCGGCCGCGTAGATGACGACCTTGCCAGGATCGTCGAATTCGACGGCGAGAACGTCTTCGGTCTGCACGCGTCGCGAGTCGATGGCGTTGAACAGCAATGCGTTAGCCTCGATCTCGTCGCGCAGTTCCGCAATGTCCTCCTGATGCTGCTCGACCTTGCTTTCGATCGCCGGCGGCAGCCCGCCTTCCGTGCGCGCGGCGTCGGTGAGGAAGACGATATCGACCTTGTCGAGCTTGGATGTCTTGCGCACCGCGCCGATGTTTTCACGCGTCCGCTCGATCGCCGTAGTGACTTTACCGGCCTCGACAGCCGTGTTGGTCTCTTCCTGGCCGACCTCCGAACCGATGATCTTGTTCTGGGTCTCGGGGCCTTCAAGGCCCTGCGCATTCAGCCCGGCCTGGGGAACGCTCGCCGCAAGAAACGCAGTTGCGGCAATCATATGCAGCCATCGGGTGTCGGGGAAGGTGGTGATCGCCATCGCTCGCTCTCAGAGCCTCTTTCGAGACCCGTTTCTAGGCCAAAAAGTCGAAACGTATTCCGCCCTGCGAAGGTTCCCTCCCCGATGCGGCAGGCCGACCTTGTGCCGGCCCGCCACAGCGCGTCGTCAGCTCGCCTTCTTGGTGATCAAGGTCAGCGAGCCGTTGGCGTCCATGCTGGCGGCGATCACTTGCGCCGAGGTGAGTCCCTTGGCTTCGAGCGCGGATTTGACCTGAGGCGTCGCGTCGATCGAGCTGCGCAATTTCTGCAGGCCGTCCTCGCCCCGCTTGGCGATCACTTCGTTGACCTTCGTCTGCGTTTCCTTGGGCAGTTCCTCGATGTCGACGACGTTGACGGTCTGGATCGCCGGCGCAGCCGGCTGAGCGCCGGGTGCTGCGGGAGCGGGCGAAGCCGGCGGCTCGGCAGGCTGGGGCGCAGGCTGTTGCTGGGCGCTGGCAGCGGTCGCGAGCAGCAGGGTGGCGGCGGCTGCGAGAGATATCGTTTTGCGCATGGATCTTCCTTTCCATCGATTGGCAAACGGTCGTTTTGGGGTGACCTCGCCACCTCAAACGTTAAATGGGATCGGAAGGTGTCGCCCAGCGGGTCATTGCGTGACCATAGGATGGCGACAATGTGGGGCCGGGCTTCGACCGGCTGTGTCTTGAGGCTGTATTTGGGGCCGTATTTCGGGAGCAATTGCTGATGGCTAGAATCACCCGCGCGGCCTATGCGCAGATGTACGGCCCGACCGTCGGCGACAAGGTACGGCTCGCCGATACCGAGTTGTTCATCGAGGTCGAGAAGGATTTTACGCTGCATGGCGAAGAGGTGAAATTCGGCGGCGGCAAGGTCATCCGCGACGGCATGGGCCAGAGCCAGGTGTCCCGCGCCCAAGGCGCGGTCGACACCGTCATCACCAATGCGCTGGTCATCGATGCTTCAGGCGGCATCTTCAAGGCCGATATCGGCCTCAGGGACGGCCGCATCGCCGAGATCGGCAAGGCCGGCAATCCGGACATGCAAGACGGCGTCACCATCGTCATCGGTCCCGGCACCGAGATCATCGCTGGCGAGGGCAAGATCCTCACTGCCGGCGGCTTCGACGCGCATATCCACTTCATCTGCCCGCAGCAGATCGAGGAAGCGCTGATGTCCGGCATCACCACCATGCTCGGCGGCGGCACCGGACCGGCGCATGGCACGCTGGCGACGACCTGCACGCCCGGGCCGTGGCATCTGGCGCGCATGATCCAGTCCTTCGACGCCTTCCCGATGAACATCGGCCTGTCGGGCAAGGGCAACGCGTCGTTGCCGGCCGCGCTTGAAGAAATGGTGCTGGGCGGCGCCTGCTCGCTTAAGTTGCACGAGGACTGGGGCACCACGCCGGCGGCAATCGACTGCTGCCTGTCGGTCGCCGACAACTATGACGTGCAGGTGATGATCCACACCGACACGCTGAACGAGTCCGGCTTTGTCGAGAACACGGTGGCGGCGATCAAGGGCCGCACCATCCACGCCTTCCACACCGAAGGCGCCGGCGGCGGCCATGCGCCCGACATCATCAAGGTTTGCGGCCTGCCCAACGTCATCCCGTCGTCGACCAATCCGACGCGGCCCTACACCGTCAACACGCTGGCCGAGCATCTCGACATGCTGATGGTCTGCCATCATCTGTCGCCGTCGATCCCCGAAGACATCGCCTTTGCCGAAAGCCGCATCCGCAAGGAGACCATCGCCGCCGAAGACATTTTGCACGACATCGGCGCCTTCTCGATCATCTCGTCGGACAGCCAGGCCATGGGTCGCGTCGGCGAAGTGGCGATCCGCACCTGGCAGACCGCCGACAAGATGAAGCGCCAGCGCGGTTCGCTGCCGCAGGAGACCGGCGACAACGACAATTTCCGCGTCCGCCGCTACATCGCCAAATACACGATCAACCCGGCCATCGCGCACGGCCTGTCGAACGAGATCGGCTCGGTGGCGGTCGGCAAGCGCGCCGACCTGGTGCTGTGGAACCCGGCCTTCTTCGGCGTCAAGCCGGACATGGTGCTGGTCGGCGGCATGATCGCCGCCGCCCCGATGGGCGATCCCAACGCCTCGATCCCGACACCGCAGCCGATGCATTACCGGCCGATGTTCGGCGCCTATGGCAAGGCGATGACCAATTCGTCGGTGACCTTTGTCTCGAAAGCCGCGCTTGATGCCGGCCTGCGCGGCCGGCTCGGCGTCGACAAGCAGATGGTCGCCGTCGACAACACCCGCGGCGGCATCGGCAAGCATTCGATGGTGCTCAACGACGCCACCCCGCATGTCGAGGTCGACCCCGAAACCTACGAGGTCCGCGCCGACGGCGAATTGCTCACCTGCGAACCGGCCACCGTGCTGCCGATGGCGCAGAGGTACTTTTTGTTCTGATCCCTACAAACGCCCTGTTGGCGGGGCGTCAAATTCGGTGCTCAGTTGTCCAAGGCTCTCACGTGCCGTTTTGCGATTGTCTCGAAATTGCGGCATGATGGGCCTCATGAACAGGATTGATCGTCTCAGGGCCCTCACTCCCTACGAAGCGGACTACGTCCAGTGGTGCGCCGAGCAAAGCGCATTGTTGCGCGAAGCTCGTTTCTCCGACCTCGATCGTGAGAATCTTGCCGAGGAGATCGAGAGCTTGGGGAGACGTGACAAACGAGAAATTCGCAGTCGGATGGAGGTGCTGCTTGCACATCTCCTGAAATGGGAATTCCAACCCGGCCATCGAAGTCATAGTTGGCAGTCGTCAATTTCCGAACAGCGGATCTGGATCGGAAACATCATCAAGGACAGCCCGAGTCTTCGCCGATATCCCGCCCAGATTTTCGACGAGGCATATAAAGACGCTTTGCTTGTCGCGGTCAGGGAAACGGGTCTCAGGAAATCTCACTTTCCAGGCGAACCTCCATTCACATCCAAGCAGGCGCTCGATGAACGATTTTGGCCGGGAAACCCGCTATCGATGGGCGATTTCCTGCGGGATTAGCTGGCTTCTTCGGCGACCGTCGCTTTCACATCGCCTTTGTCGCCGCCGCCCTCGTCTACCAGATATCGTTCATCCTGCGGCTCTTCGACACGATCGTTTGAGCACCATTGGGGCGGCGGATGCGATAGGCTACGCTTGTTGGGAAAGGCAGTTTTACATGAAGCTCGACATCCGCACCGATTTCACCAAATTCCCGCGTGCCGTCTCGGTTCTAAGCGCCGGCGAGGCAGGAGCGGTCGCGCCCTACGATCGTGCGGTGCTTGCCCATGACGAGCGGCATCTGCGCCGCCGCGCAATAGAAACGGCCCGTAGCGATAGAGTGCTGGTCGACCTGCCCGAACCGGTGGCCTTGAACGATGGTGACCGCTTGGTGCTGGAGGATGGCCGTCATATCGAGATCGTCGCGGCCGAGGAACCGCTCTACGATATCCATGCCAGCGGCCCTGTCCATCTGGCCGAGCTTGCCTGGCATATCGGCAACCGCCATCTTGCCGCCGCCATCGAGGCTAACCGCATCCTCATCCTGCGCGATCACGTTATCAAGGCGATGCTGGAAGGCCTGGGCGCCACGGTGAGCGACGTCTCCGAGCCGTTCAAGCCGGTGCGCGGCGCCTATTCTGGGCACAGTCACGGTCATGCCCATGCCGAGGCGCATGCGCACAGCGGGTCGCATTCCCATACCCATGGCGAATCGCATACCCACAGCCATTCGCACGACCATGACTGACCAGCCTTCCAACGTCGCTTTGTTGCGGCTGATGGCGTGGCTGTCGCCTGCCTTCCCGGTCGGCGGTTTTTCCTACAGCCATGGTCTCGAACAAGCCGTGCATGCCGGCCTGGTCGCCGACAGCAAAGACCTCGCCGCATGGCTGGAGACGCTGGTCGAGATGGGCTCGGGCTGGAACGATGCCGTGCTGTTTGCCGAAAGCTGGCGGCGCGCCCGCCAAGCCGGCGATCTCGCCGAAATCGCAGCCCTCGCCGAGGCCTTGGCCGGCTCGCGCGAGCGCCACAGCGAGACCATGCTGCAGGGCCCCGCCTTCCTGAAGGCGGCATCGGCCTGGCCGTGTCAGGTGCTCGACCGTCTGCCGGCCGAGTGCGCCTATTGCGTCGCCGTCGGTGCAACTGCCGGTGGCAACGCCATTGCCCTGCACGATGCACTGTCGGCCTTCCTGCACAGCTTCTTTTCCAACCTCGTCCAAGCCGCGATCCGGCTCGGCGTCGTCGGCCAGACCGGCGCCACGGCGCTGCTCGCCGGCTTCGAGCCGCTGGCCTTGGAAACTGCCGCTCGCGCCGCCGGCTCGACGCTGAATGATCTCGGCGGCTGCGCGTTTGTCTCGGATGTCATGGCGATGAAGCACGAAACGCAATATTCGCGGCTGTTCCGCTCATGATCGTCCTCGCCTTCGCGCTCTCCTTCGTCTTGCTGCTGATCACCACCCTGCATGTCTATTGGGGCATTGGCGGCATCTGGCCGGGCAGGGACGCTGCCTCCTGCGCCCGCGCGGTGGTCGGCTTTCGCGGCGTCGACGAAATGCCGGCGCCCTTCGCCAGCTTCGCCGTCGCCGCCTGCCTCGGCCTGGCGACACTGTGGCCGCTGGCGCTCGAAGGCGTGTTTGCCACGCCCTTTCCTAAGGCCGGGCTTGCCGCGACAGCGCTGCTCATCGCGCTGGTCTTCCTGGGGCGCGGCATTGCCGGCTTCACGCCGTGGTGGCGCCGGCTGGCGCCCGAACAGCCTTTCGCGCGGCTCGATGTCAGCTATTATTCGCCGCTCTGCCTGGTTGTAGGGCTCGGCTTTGCAGTGCAAGCCATCATGGAGTTCCCTGGATGACACAAGCCAATGGTCCCCTTCGCGTCGGCATCGGCGGTCCCGTCGGCTCCGGCAAGACGACGCTCACCGAAAAGCTCTGCAAGGCGCTGCGCGACGAGTTCTCCATCGCCGTGGTCACCAATGACATCTATACCAAGGAAGACGCCATGATGCTGGCCCGGCTTCAGGCGCTGCCCGAGGATCGCATCATCGGCGTCGAGACCGGCGGCTGCCCGCACACCGCCATCCGCGAGGATGCCTCGATCAATCTGCAGGCGATCGCCGAGATGACCAGGAAATTCCCGGATCTCGACATCGTCTTCATCGAATCGGGCGGCGACAACCTCGCCGCCACGTTTTCCCCGGACCTCGCCGATCTGACGCTCTACGTCATCTCGGTCTGCCAGGGCGAAGAAATCCCGCGCAAGGGCGGCCCGGCGATCACCCGGTCGGATTTCCTGGTCATCAACAAGAGCGATCTCGCCCCCTATGTGAACGTCAATCTCGATGTCATGGAGCGCGACGCCGCCCGCATGCGCGGCATGCGGCCGTTCGGATTTACCGATCTGTCGCGCGGCAAGGGCCTGCAGCAGGTGATCGATTTTGTCGTCGAGCATGGCGGGCTGCGCATCGACGCCGCCAGAAGCACTGCGGCGTAAGCCAAAGCGCTCGCCTGCACCAAACGAAACCGGTTGCGCGCATCGGCGGCGCACGGCATCCTTGCTTCTTTCACGGAGGTTTTCGATGAGCATCGCCCGCCTGCAGAAGGAAATGCTGACCAACCTGCCCTTCTACGAGGAACGCGTCGATCTGGCTTGCGCCTTCCGCTGGACGGCGCGGCTCAACATGCATGAAGCGGTGGCCAATCATTTCTCGCTGGCCGTCAACGATGACGGCTCGCAATTCCTGATGAATCCCAACCAGGTGCATTTCTCGCGCATCAAGGCGAGCGACCTGCTGCTGATCGACGCCAACGATCCCGATACGCTCTCCGGCCCGGATGCGCCCGACCCGACGGCATGGGGGCTGCATGGCGCCATCCATCGCAATGTCCGTCATGCGCGCTGCGTCATGCATGTGCACTCGATCCACGCCACGGTGCTCGCTTCGCTCGCCGACTCGACGTTGCCGCCGATCGATCAGAACTCGGCGATCTTCTTCAACCGCCACGTCGTCGACGGCCATTATGGTGGGCTCGCCTTCGAGGAAGAGGGCGAACGCTGCTCGCAGCTGCTCACCGATCCGAAGGTCAAGGTGATGGTCATGGGCAACCATGGCGTGCTGGTCATCGGCGATACCGTCGCCGACACCTTCAACCGCATGTTCTATTTCGAACGCGCCGCCGAGACCTACATCAAGGCGCTGTGGACCGGCCGTCCGCTGCGGATCCTGTCGGACGAAATCGCCGAGAAGGCAGCAGCGGAGCAGGAAGATTATCCCGGTCAGGCCGAACGGCACCTGTCCGAATTGAAGGCGATCCTCGACGAGCAGGAGCCGGTCTACCGGAACTGAGCGCCCTTCTCTCCGTCACTATACGGGGAGAAGGACCCTCTTAAAGCCCGAGTTCAGCCCGCAATTCGTCGGCGCTGTTGATGACGATCGCGCCGGGCGGCCCTGCCATGGGCGCTTCCGGCCAGAAGATCGTCCTCATCCCCGCCGCCAGCCCAGCCGTGGAGCCGGTCACGCTGTCCTCGACGGCCACGGCATCGGCCGGATCGACACCGGCCAGCCATGCGGCGCGCAAAAAAGGTTCGGCATGCGGCTTGCCCTCGCGCACGTCGTTGCGGCTGATCGTCTTCATGCCGGGATAGAAAAGACCGACCATGCGCAGATTGGCGTCGACGACCAGCCGGTCGGAATTGGACACCACCGCTTGCGCCACGCCAAGCGCGCGCAGCTCGTTGTAGATCTCGATGGCGCCGGGGCGCGGCTTCAGAGTCTCGGCCATTGGCAGATAGTGGTCGTATTTGCGCACGATCCAGTCGTCGAAGGGCAGGTCGAGGCCGAACTCGTCGCGCAGCATCTCGTAGACCGGCCATGCGGCGATGCCGAGCACGCGCTCATGCAGGTTGGCCGGCGCCGCGATGCCGACGCTGTGAAGCGCCGCTATCAGCGCCGCCTCGTGCAACGGCTCGCTGTCGACCAGCGTGCCGTCCATGTCCCAGAAAACCGCTTTCGGCGTCATACAAGGCTCCTTTGCCCGAATCCCTTAAAGGGTTTGCCTCGGGAGATAAACCGCCGCGCCTGGCTGCACCAACATTGCGGGCTATAATCATCCTCTCGGAACACTGCAGGCACCCCGGGAGCTTGCTAAGCAATTGCCCTGTCTGCAGGCAATTGCTTACAAACGCATTCCCGGGTAAAACCAAGGCGCTCCCGCTCGGTGCTAGTGCTCGGTGTTTGGGGCAGGGAGGCAGCAAGTTGAATTCCCGGCAGGACAGCGGCAGCAACAGGCTGGACGACGCGGCGCGTGCCGGCTGGCTCTATTATGTCGCCGGCAACACGCAGGACCAGATTGCCTCGACGCTCGGCATCTCACGGCAGACGGCGCAGCGGCTGGTGTCGCTGGCGGTGGCGGAAGGGCTGATCAAGGTGCGTGTCGACCACCCGATCGCCAATTGCCTCGACCTCGCCGCCCGGCTGAAATCGCGCTTCGCCCTCGATCTGGTCGAGGTGGTTCCAAGCGATCCCGCTTCCTCCTCGACTATTGGCGTCGCCGTGGCGGCGGCCGCCGAGATCGAGAGGCGGCTGCGCTCGCCGACGCCGATCGTCATGGCGATCGGCACGGGCCGCACGCTGAAGGCGGCAATCGAGCAGCTGCCGCCGATGGAATGCCCGCAGCACAAGGTGGTGTCGCTGACCGGCAACATCTCGCCCGACGGTTCGGCCGCCTTCTACAACGTCATCTTCACCATGGCCGACAGGGTCAAGGCGCGGTCCTTCCCGATGCCGCTGCCGGTCATCGCCTCCTCGCCGCAGGAGCGCGAGATGCTGCTCAGCCAGCCGATGATTCAGCCGACGCTGGCGCTTGCCGCGGAAGCCGACGTCACCTTCGTCGGCATCGGCGATCTCGGCCCTAAGGCGCCGCTTTACGAGGACGGCTTCATTTCGGAGAGTGAATTGAAAGCGCTGCAAAAGGCCGGCGGCGTCGCCGAGATCGTTGGCTGGGTGTTCGATCGCGAAGGCCGGATGATCGACGGCATCACCAATGACCGGGTGTCGTCGGCATCATTGCCGTCGCGTGAAAAGTCGCTGGTGATCGCGCTCGCCATGGGCGAGCGGAAGCTGCCGGGCATTCTTGCGGCCGTGAACCGGCGGCTGGTCAACGGACTCATCACCGACGAGCGGACCGCCGCCGCCTTGCTGGCGGCCGGCTGATTTGCGATAAGCCCAGCAAGGCTATTTGCGCCGGCCACAAGGATCGTTGCCGTCGAGAAAACCCATGTCGCGCTGCAGATGCGGCGGCAATTCTCTCATGTCGAGAGAGGCCCGTTTCCTGGCTCCGTGCCGCGCCAATCCACGCGCCAGCCGCAAAAACCAGCCTTGGCCTAGCGTCAGAAATAGCTTTTCCTGTACAATGGTCATGATCGTCAGCCTTTGTTATCTCTAGACGAGAGTGATCGTCGACCTCAAATATCGGCCGGCTCGGCCGTTGCTGCCAATCAAACGTCAATCACGGCCCATAAGGAGGACTTATGCCTGAACTCAAGTCACGGCAGGTCTCCCAACTCCCTCCGCTTCAGGCGATCCGGGTGTTCGAGGCGGTGGCTCGGCATCTTTCCTTCACCAAGGCCGCCGGCGAGCTTGGCATGACGCAGGCGGCGGCGAGCTATCAGATCAAGCTTTTGGAAGGGCGCGTCGGTGCGCCTTTGTTCCTGCGCCGGCCAAGGCAGATCGTGCTGACCGAGGCGGGACAACGCATGGCGCCTGCGGTCAGCGAGGCGTTCGCCTTGTTGGGTGGAGCCTATGCCGCGGCGCGCAGCGGCGCCGACGGAGTACTTTGTGTCTCGACGCTGTTGACATTTGCCTCGAACTGGCTGGCGCAGCATCTCGGTTCGTTCCAGGTCGCGCATCCGTCGCTGGCGGTGCGTCTCGATACATCGAACCGCCTCGTCGACTTCGCCCGCGAGGACATCGACATCGCCATCCGTTCGGGCGGCGGAAACTGGCCGGGCGTGGAGGTGCACAAGCTTTTCAATGCGGACTTCACGCCGATGCTGAGCCCGAAACTCGCGGCGACCATCGGCGGGGTGAAGGAGCCAGCCGATCTGTTGCGCCTGCCGATCCTCGACCCTGGCGACATCTGGTGGCGGGACTGGTTTATCGCCGCCGGCCTGCCGGTCGAGGAACTGGCCAAGCGCCCCGGCTCCAGCATGGGTGCGCAGGCCTATGAGGCCAACGCCGCGATCGCCGGGCAGGGCGTGGCGATCGTGACGGCCGCTCTTTTCAAGGCCGAGCTTGCCGATGGCCGCCTGATCCAGCCTTTCGATCTGGTCGGCGACGACGGCCACGCCTATTGGCTGGTCTATCCCCAGGCGCGGCGCAACGTGCCGAAGATCCGCGCTTTTCGCGAATGGATCCTGGCTGAGATCGCCGGCCAATAGTCGATAATCCATCCGGTCAAGCGGGCACCGAAATTTGGCATTTTCGCGCGCCCTAATCCTCCGGAGCAAGATCCCGCACGAGGCTGCGTGCACTGCAGCAACGAATCCGGCTTGACATAAATCAGGCGAGGTGAGTAATTGCTCACAGCCAAAGCAAATGCTCAGCTTGGTCCATGGGAGGAATTTTGATGAAACTTCGCACGCTCACCCTGGGTCTGTTGTCGGCCAGCACCCTCGCGTTCGCCGCGCATGCCGAATCCATCACCATCGCCACCGTCAACAATGGCGATATGGTCCGCATGCAGACGCTGACCGACGATTTCACCGCCAAGAACCCTGATATCCAGCTCCAGTGGGTCACGCTCGAGGAGAACGTGCTGCGCGAGCGCGTCACCACCGACATCGCCACCAAGGGCGGCCAGTACGACGTGATGACCATCGGCACTTACGAAGTTCCGATCTGGGCAAAGCAGAGCTGGCTGCTGCCGCTCGACAAGCTCGGCGACGACTATGACGTCAAGGACATCATCCCGGCCATCGCTGGTGGCCTTTCGGTCGACGGCACGCTTTATGCAGCACCGTTCTATGGCGAAAGCTCGTTCGTCATGTACCGCAAGGACCTGATGGAGAAGGCCGGAATGACGATGCCCGACGCGCCGACCTGGGACTTCGTCAAGCAGGCCGCCGAGAAGATGACCGATCGCGCCAATGGCGTGAACGGCGTCTGCCTGCGCGGCAAGGCCGGCTGGGGCGAGAACATGGCCTTCCTGACCGCCATGTCGAACTCCTTCGGCGCACGCTGGTTCGATGAGAACTGGAAGCCGCAGTTCGACCAGCCCGAGTGGAAGAACACGCTGCAGTTCTATGTCGACCTGATGAAGGCCAATGGCCCGGAGGGCGCATCTTCGAACGGCTTCAACGAAAACCTGGCGCTGTTCCAGCAGGGCAAGTGCGGCATGTGGATAGACGCCACCGTCGCTGCCTCCTTCGTCTCCGACCCGAAGAACTCCACGGTCGCCGACAAGGTCGGTTATGCGCTGGCGCCCGACAATGGTCTGGGCAAGCGCGGCAACTGGCTGTGGGCGTGGTCGCTGGCCATTCCCGCCGGCACGCAAAAGGCTGACGCCGCCCAAAAGTTCGTATCCTGGGCAACCAGCAAGGCCTATCTCGAGCTCGTCGCATCGAAGGAAGGCTGGGCCAATGTTCCGCCGGGAACGCGCACCTCGCTCTACGCCAACCCCGAATACCAGAAGGCGGCGCCGTTCGCCAAGATGACGCTGGACTCGATCAACGCCGCCGATCCGACGCATCCGACCGTCAAGCCGGTGCCCTATGTCGGTGTCCAGTTCGTCGCCATCCCTGAGTTCCAGGGCCTTGGCACCACCGTCGGCCAGCTGTTCTCGGCCGCGCTCGCCGGCCAGACCAGCGTCGACGACGCTCTGAAGCAGGCCCAGGACGCCGCCACCGCAACGATGACCGAGGGCGGTTATATCCAGTAGGCTCCTCCCGGTGCCGAACGCCGGTTGCCCATCTTAACCGGCAGGGGCCGCCCGAATCCCAGTTCGGGCGGCCACCTTCAAACCCTGAAAAATTTGGCTGACCTTTGAAGGGTGACCGTCATGGCTACTCAGCAGACCCGTTCGCTTGCCCGCTTCATGATGGCGCCATCCGTGGTGCTGCTATTCGTCTGGATGATCGTGCCGCTGGCATTCACCCTGTGGTTCTCCTTCCAGCAGTACAATCCGCTCAACCCGATCCGCGACGGCTTCGTCGGCTTCTCGAATTACGCGCTTTTCTATTCCAATCCGGCATTCCTGCAGTCGATCCTCAACACGCTTATCCTCGTGGCCAGCGTGCTTTTGATCACGGTGATCGGCGGCATCCTGCTGGCGCTGCTGATCGATCAGCCGATGTGGGGACAGGGCATCGTCCGCATCCTCGTCATCTCGCCGTTCTTCGTCATGCCGCCAGTCGCCGCGCTGGTCTGGAAGAACATGATCATGCATCCGCAATACGGCGTCTTTGCCGACATTGCGCGTTTCTTCGGCGGGCAGCCGATCGACTGGTTTGGCCAATATCCGATGCTGGCGATCATCATCATCGTCGCCTGGCAATGGCTGCCGTTTGCGACATTGATCCTGTTGACGTCCCTGCAGTCACTCGACGGCGAGCAGAAGGAAGCCGCCGAGATGGACGGCGCCGGTTTTGTCAGCCGCTTCATCTATCTGACGCTGCCGCATATGTCGCGCGCCATCACCGTCGTCATCCTGATCCAGACGATCTTCCTTCTGTCGGTCTATGCCGAGATCCTCGTCACCACCAATGGCGGCCCGGGTTACGCCTCCACCAACCTGCCCTTCCTCGTCTACCAGAAGGCGTTGCTGGAGTTCAAAATCGGCCAGGCCTCCGCCGGCGGAATCATTGCCGTCATTTTAGCCAACATCGTCGCCTTCTTCGCCATGCGCGCGGTCGGCAAGAACCTGGACAGATAAGGGAGGAAACGATGGCACGTGCAGTCAGCACCCAGCACAAGACGATCGCGACCGCGGCCGCCTGGATCGTCGCCCTGCTGATCTTCTTCCCGATCCTCTACACGATCATCACCTCGTTCAAGTCGGAGCAGGAGGCCATCCAGGGCTTCAACCTGTTTCCGTCGGGAACCACCGAAAGCTACACCGCGGTCGAGGCGCAGAGCGGCTACTTCAAGTTCTTCCTCAACTCGGTGTTCCTGTCGGTCGGCTCGACCATCCTGGCCTTGCTCGTCGCCATACCGGCGGCCTGGTCGATGGCGTTCTCGCCGGGCAAGTGGACCAAGGACATCCTGATGTGGATGCTTTCCACCAAGATGATGCCGGCGGTTGCCGTGCTGTTCCCGATCTACCTGATCTTCCGCGATACCGGATTGCTCGACAGCCGCATCGGCCTGATGATCATGCTGATGCTGATCAATCTGCCGATCGTGGTGTGGATGCTCTACACCTATTTTCGCGAGATTCCCGGCGAGATCCTGGAAGCGGCGCGCATGGACGGCGCATCGCTCTGGAACGAGATCGTCTATGTGCTGACGCCGATGGCGGTGCCGGGCATTGCCTCGACGATGCTGCTCAACATCATCCTGGCATGGAACGAGGCGTTCTGGACGATCCGGCTGACCACCACCGAGGCCGCCCCGCTCACCGCCTTCATCAGTTCCTTCTCAAGCCCGCAAGGCCTGTTCTGGGCCAAGCTGTCGGCGGCCTCGACACTGGCGATCGCACCGATCCTGATCATGGGCTGGTTCAGCCAGAAGCAGCTGGTGCGCGGCCTGACCTTTGGCGCCGTGAAGTAACACCGCCGCAAGCGATGAACGACGGACAATAACCCCTCGGGGAGGAAACCATGGGAAACATCACGCTCAAGCACGTCTCCAAGTCGTTCGGGTCGACGGTCATCATTCCGGGCATCGACCTGGTCATCGAGAACGGCGAGTTCGTCGTCTTCGTCGGCCCGTCGGGCTGCGGCAAGTCCACGCTGCTGCGACTGATCGCCGGGCTGGAGGACACCACCGCCGGCACCATCAACATCGACGGCCGCGACGTCACCGGCGAGGCGCCGGCCAAGCGCAAGCTGGCCATGGTGTTCCAGTCCTATGCACTCTACCCGCACATGACGGTGGCCAAGAACATCGCCTTCCCGCTGAAGATGGCGGGCGAGGACCAGGCGACCATCGATCGGAAGGTCAAGGACGCGGCGCGCATCCTGAACCTCACCAACTATCTCGATCGCCGCCCCGGCCAGCTCTCCGGCGGTCAGCGCCAGCGCGTCGCCATCGGCCGCGCCATCGTACGCCAGCCATCGGCCTTCCTGTTCGACGAACCTTTGTCCAACCTCGACGCTGCGCTGCGCGGCACCATGCGGCTGGAAATCAGCGAACTGCATCATCAGCTCAAGACGACGATGATCTACGTCACCCACGACCAGGTCGAGGCGATGACCATGGCCGACAAGATCGTCGTGCTCAATGCAGGCAACATCGAACAGGTCGGCTCGCCGATGGAGCTCTACAAGACGCCGAAGAACCTGTTCGTCGCCGGCTTCATCGGTTCGCCCAGGATGAACCTGATCGAAGGCGCGCCGGCGGCCAAACATGGCGCCAAGACCGTCGGCATCCGTCCCGAGCATATGAACATCTCGACGACTTCAGGCGAATGGAAAGCCACGGTCGGTGTTGCCGAGCATCTCGGCTCCGACACGTTTCTGCACGTTCAAGCCGACAGTGTCGGGCCGCTGACGGTGCGCGCCGACGGCGAACTGGCCGCCCTTCACGGGGACACGATCTATCTGACGCCGGACCAGACCAAGCTGCACCGCTTCGGCGCCGACGGAAAGGCGATGATGCAATGAGGCTCAGGGGTAAATCGGCGCTGATCACCGGATCGGCGCGCGGCATCGGCAGGGCGTTCGCCGAAGCCTATGTTCGCGAGGGCGCCACCGTCGCCATCGGCGACATCAATCTCGAAGCTGCGGAAAAGGCCGCTTCGGAGATCGGCGCAAAAGCCTATGCGGTTAAGCTCGACGTCACCGACCTTGCTTCGATCGAGGCGGCGGTCAAAGCGGTCGAGACAAGGGCCGGCCGCCTGGACATTCTGATCAACAACGCCGCTCTGTTCGACCTGGCGCCGATCGTCGAGATCAGCAAGGCGAGCTACGACAGGCTGTTTTCCGTCAATGTCGCCGGCACGCTGTTCATGCTGCAGGCAGCCGCCCGCTCGATGATCGCGGCTGGCCGGGGCGGCAAGATCATCAACATGGCGAGCCAGGCCGGCCGCCGCGGCGAGGCGCTGGTTGCCGTCTATTGCGCCACCAAGGCAGCCGTCATCTCGCTCACCCAGTCGGCCGGCCTCGACCTGATCAAGCACCGCATCAACGTCAACGCCATCGCGCCCGGCGTCGTCGACGGCGAGCACTGGGACCATGTCGATGCTCTGTTCGCCAAATACGAAAACCGGCCGAAGGGCGAAAAGAAGCGGCTGGTCGGCGAGGCCGTGCCCTATGGCCGCATGGGCACGGCGCAAGACCTCACCGGCATGGCGGTGTTCCTGGCCAGCGACGACGCCGAATACATCGTCGCCCAGACCTACAATGTCGATGGCGGCCAGTGGATGAGTTGAACTTTCCTACTCCCTTGGGGGAGAAGGTGCCGAGTGAAACGAGGGTGGACGGGGGGTGTTCTGATGCAGCACTTCGTCCAGCACCCCTCAACCGTCTCGGCGCTGCGCGCCGATCCACCTTCTCCCACAAGGGGAGAAGGTCAGGCAGGCGCAGGCGCCGCAATGAGAAGGCGTTTGTTAAAATGACCGTAAAACTCTCATCGGCGGCACTGTCCCGCCTGCCGGAAAAAGTCGTCGGCCCGAAATACGATCGCGCCGCGCTCAGGGCCGGCGTCGTGCATTTCGGCGTCGGCAATTTCCATCGCTCGCACCAGGCCGTCTATCTCGACGACCTGTTCAATGCGGGCGTCGGCCACGACTGGGCAATTGTCGGCGCCGGCGTTTTTGAGGGCGAAAAGGTCGGCCGCGGCAAGTTGCAGGAACAGGACTGGCTGAGCACCGTGGTCGAGCAGGATTCTGGCCACATGAGCGCCCGCGTCACCGGTGTCATGATCGACTTCCTGATGCCGGGCGACGCGGCCGCGATCATAGAGCGGCTTGCCGACCCGGCGATAAGGATTGTTTCGCTGACCATAACCGAGGGCGGCTATTTCATCGATCCGGCGTCGGGCGTGTTCAACCCGACCCATCCCGACATTGTCGCCGATGCCGACTCGGGGGCGACGCCCAAAACCGTGTTCGGCATCATTCTTGCAGGGCTGATGCGCCGCCGCGACGACGGCATCGTGCCGTTCACGATCATGTCCTGCGACAACATTCCCCACAACGGCCATGTCACCGCCGATGGCGTCATCGGTCTCGCCCGTCTGATCGACGAGGATTTGGCGACCTGGGTGCGCGAGAAAGTCGCCTTTCCCAACGGCATGGTCGACCGCATCACGCCGGCCACCACCGACCGTGAGCGCGGCATTCTGTCGAGCGAGTTCGGGCTCGACGACAACTGGCCGGTGTTTTGCGAGCCGTTCAGGCAATGGGTGCTGGAGGACCATTTCACCGACGGCCGCCCGCCGCTGGAAAAGGTCGGCGTGCAGTTCGTCAGCGATGTCGCGCCCTACGAGCTGATGAAGATCCGCATCCTCAATGGCGGCCATGCGACCATCGCCTATCCCGCCGGGCTGATGGACATCCATTTCGTCCATGAGGCCATGCAGGAGCCGCTGGTGCGCGGCTTTCTCGACAGGCTGGAGCACGACGAGATCATCCCGACCGTGCCGCCGGTGCCGGACACCGTGCTGGAGGATTATTATCAGCTCATCGAGCACCGCTTCTCCAACCCGAAGATCGGCGACACCATTCGCAGGCTTTGCCTCGACGGCTCCAACCGGCAGCCGAAATTCATCATCCCGACCATCGCCGACCGGCTGAAGGCCGGCAAGGGCGTCGCCGGCCTGGCGCTGGAATCGGCGCTCTGGTGCCGCTATTGCTTCGGCACCACGGATTCAGGCGCGGTCATCGAGCCCAATGATCCAAGCTGGGACCGGCTGCAGACGACCGCCAGGGCGGCAAAGGCTGCGCCTGCCGCCTGGCTGGCCATGGAGGACATCTATGGCGAGGTCGGCCGCTCGACGCCGTTCGTTGAAGCCTTTGCCAAGGCGCTCGAGGCGCTCTGGGCCGATGGCGCACGTACGACGCTGACGCGCTACCTCGCCGGCAACCTCTAAGATCGGCTCAATGCATGTCCCCGCCGATGAGGGCCCTGCAATGACGCCTGACCTGGTCATTTTCGACTGCGACGGCGTGCTGGTCGACAGCGAGGGGCTGTCCGTTTCGGCGCTGCTTAGCATGATCACGCTTGCCGGCGGCAGTGTCAGCGAGGATGCCGCCTATGAGCATTTCCTCGGCAAAAGCATGAAAAGCGTTCGCGAAATCCTCGGTCGCGACTTCGGACTTGATATCACCAACCAGCACCTGAGCGAGATGCGCGTCGGGCTGATGCGCAAGTTTCGCGACGAGCTGAAGCCGATCCCCGGCATCGGCCAGGTTCTGCCGAAGCTTACCGTGCCATGCTGCGTTGCTTCCTCCGGCACGCTGAATCGCATCCGCTATGCGCTCGACGTCACCGGGCTGCTCGGGCTGCTCGAGCCGCATCTGTTCAGCGCCGCCATGGTGGCGCGGGGCAAGCCGGCGCCGGACCTTTTTCTCCACGCAGCCGCCAAAATGGGAGCGATCCCGCAGAATTGCGTCGTCGTCGAGGACAGCCCCGTCGGCGTCGCCGCGGCACGAGCGGCGGGAATGCGCGTCCTCGCCTTCACCGGCGGCTCGCATGCCGGCAATCCGGCACTGAAAGCGCGGCTTGCGTCGAGTGAGCCGGACTTTATATTCGCTGACATGCTGCAATTGCCCGATCTGATTGCAGGCCTGGGAGCGAGAGCAAGAACATCTTGACGAACAGTTTCGTTTGCGCGGTCGATGTCGGCACCGGGAGCGCCCGTGCGGGCATTCTCGACACCGGAGGCACCTTGCTCGGTCGCGCCGAGCATCCGATCGTCATGAACCGGCCGAAGGCCGATCATGCCGAGCACGATTCGCAGGATATCTGGTCGGCGGTCTGCATTGCGGTACGCGCCGCCCGCGAAAAAGCCGGCATGGCAGCGCAGGATATCGTCGGCATCTCCTTCGACGCCACCTGCTCGCTGGTGGTGCGCGGCAGGGATGGTGGCCAGCTCAGCGTCTCGGTGTCAGGCGAAAGGCGCTGGGACACCATCGTCTGGCTCGATCACCGCGCCATTGCCGAGGCCGATGAATGCACCGAAAGCGGCCATGCCGTGCTCGACTACATCGGCGGCGTCATGTCGCCGGAAATGGAGACGCCGAAGCTGATGTGGCTGAAGCGCAACCTGCCCGGAACATGGAACGAAGCCGGTTATCTATTCGACCTCGCCGACTTTCTCAGTTGGAAGGCAACCGGTTCGCTTGCCCGCTCGCAATGCACGCTAACCGCCAAATGGACCTATCTGGCGCATCAAGAGACCGGCTGGCGGCGCGACTTCTTCAAAGCCGTCGGGCTCGGCGATCTTTTCGAGCATGGCAATCTGCCTGACAAGGCCAGCCCGGTGGGCGCCGATATCGGCCGGCTGAGCGCGCAAGCCGCAGCCGAGCTTGGCCTGACCGAACAATGCCGGGTCGGCGCCGGCGTCATCGACGCCTATGCCGGCGCGCTCGGCGTGCTCGGCGGCTTCGCCGGCGACGAAACCAACATCGGCCGGCATCTGGCGCTGATCGCCGGCACTTCGAGCTGCGTCATGGCGATGTCCGCCGACCCGCAGCCCTTTGCCGGTGTCTGGGGCCCGTATTATGGCGCGGCGCTTCCCCGGCTTTGGCTGTCGGAAGGCGGACAGTCGGCCACCGGCGCGCTGCTCGATCACATCATCCGCTGGCACGGCGCCGGCGGCGAGCCGGACGCCGCCATGCACGCCAGGATTGCCCGGCGCGTTGTCGAGTTGCGTGCCATAGAGGGCGAAAATCTGGCCGGAAGGCTGCATGTGCTGCCGGATTTCCACGGCAACCGCTCGCCACTCGCCGACCCGCATGCCGTCGGCGTCATCAGCGGGCTGACGCTGGATTCCTCCTTCGACAGCCTGTGCAAGCTGTATTGGCGCACCGCCGTCAGCATTGCGCTGGGCGTGCGCCATGTGCTGGAAGCCCTGAACGAGAACGGCTATCTGATCGACACGCTGCATGTTACCGGCGGTCACACCAAGAACCCGCTGCTGATGGAGCTTTATGCCGACGCCACCGGCTGCACGGTGGTCGAGCCGCTGGCCGATGAGGCGGTGCTGCTCGGCACCGGCATGATCGCCGCCACCGCCGCCGGGCTTTTCCCCGATTTGAACGCCGCCTGCGTCGCCATGCAGCAAGGCGGCAAGACGCGAGAGCCCAATTCGGCGGCCGCCGGCCGGTTCGACCGCGACTACCGCGTGTTTTTGGAGATGCACCGGCAGCGGCAGGCGCTGGACGCGATCAGGTAGGCGCGGCGCGAACAACCTGCAATGCGTCTGCTATCTCTGGTTCCATCGCCGGATAATTGGCTCGCCAAGGTCGTGCTCGTAGCCGAGCACGCTTGTGCTGGCGGTATCCAGCACGAACAAGGCGCCATCTTGCGGCGGCAGGCCGAGCCAGCGCGCCGTCAGCACCCGCAGGAAATGCGAGCTTGAGAACACCAGGACATTGCCGTTGACGTCACGCAGCTCGTCGACGATCCGATCCGCCCTCGCGCCGACATCCTCTGCCGCCTCGCCATCAGGGCAGCCGTCGCGAAACAGACGCCAGCCGGGACGCTCGATGAGGATCTGCTTCGTGGTCAGTCCCTCGTAGGCGCCGTAATCCCATTCCGCCAGGTCGGCCTTCTTCACGCCGGCCGAACCGAAGCCGGCCAGCGTACAGGTCTTGAAGGCGCGCTGCGACGGGCTCGACCAGACAGCCTGGAACGAAAGGCCATGCAGCCGCTCGGTAAGCCCCCGAGCGGCCGCCTCGCCGGCAGGCGTCAGCGGTATGTCGGTCCGCCCGGTGTGCTTTCCGGAGGCGCTCCATTCCGTCTCGCCATGCCGGACCAGGTAGATTTCGGGAAACGCGCTCATCCGCATGCCTTTCGATGGATCTAATATGATGCTGCTCTTCAGGTCAGTCAGCTACGCAACCATAGCGGCTTCTTCGCTCTCTCCAAACAGGCGGGCCAAGCAGGCGGGCCAAACAGGCGGGAATGAGACTGTACGGCTTACTGGCTTAACTCTTCTCCGGAGTCAGCCTCTTGCCACAGCTGGCCATTTCGTAGACAAGCCGGGCTGTTAATGCGGAATCCGGGCCGATCACGGCCATTTTCCGCACTGAGACGCGGCTTCCGGTGTTTGCCGACGCGCCGCAAATCGGATAGGCGAAAAAATGTCTGCGATCGAAGCCGGCGCGCGCGCGCCGGAAAATCTTTGGCGTCGGGAAATCAAGGCGACGCTGGCGCTCGCCTGGCCGATGGTGCTCACCAATCTCGGCCAGACCGCGATGACCGCCACCGACGTCATGATGATGGGGCGGCTGGGTCCGGACACGCTGGCCAGCGGCGCGCTGGGCGCCAACCTCTATTTCATGCCGCTGATCTTCGGGCTCGGCCTGATGCTGGCGACCTCGCCGATGATCGCCACTGAGCTCGGCCGCCGTCGTCACTCCGTGCGCGATCTGCGCCGCACCGTGCGGCAGGGCCTGTGGCTGGCGATCCTTATCTCAGTCCCAATCTGGATATTTCTCTGGTACGGCGAGGCCGTGTTGCTGGCCATGGGTCAGGAACCGGCGCTGGCGCATCAGGCCGGCATCTATCTGCGCTGGCTCGAATGGGCGGTGCTGCCCTTCTACGGCTATATCGTCCTGCGCTCGTTTATCTCGGCGCTGGAGCGGCCGGGTTGGGCGCTGGTCATCGTCTTCGTTGCCGTCGCCTGCAATGTCTTCTTCAACTGGGTATTCATGTTCGGCAATCTCGGCGCCCCTTCGATGGGCATCACCGGCTCCGGCCTCGCCACCACGCTGTCCAGCACGCTGATGTTTGTCGGCATGGCGGCGGTGGTGATGCTTGAGCCGAAGTTCCGGCGTTATCAGCTGTTCGGGCGGTTCTGGCGGGCCGACTGGCCGCGCTTCAAGGGCCTGCTGCGGCTCGGCCTGCCGATCGCCGGCCTGCTTGCCTTCGAGGTGACGATCTTCAACGCGGCGGCCCTTCTCATGGGCCTGATCGACGCCGCCTCGCTCGCGGCGCATGCGATCGCCATCCAGATCGCCTCGATCAGCTTCATGGTGCCGCTCGGCCTCAACCAGGCGGCGACGGTGCGCGTCGGGCTCGCCCATGGCGCCGGCAATCCGGAAGGTGTTTCCCGCGCCGGCTGGACCGCCTTTGTCATCGGCGTCTCGTTCATGGCGCTGATGGGGCTGGTGATGATCCTGTGGCCGCAACTGCTGATCAGTGCCTTCATCGATCTCGGCGACCCGGCCAATGCCACTGTGATCGGGCTTGCCGTGTCGTTCCTGGCCTTTGCCGCGCTGTTCCAAATTTTCGACGGTGCACAGGCCGTGGCCGCCGGCATGCTGCGCGGCCTGCACGACACCCAGGTGCCGATGATCTATGCCGCGATCGGCTATTGGGGCATCGGCCTGCCGCTCGGCGTGCTGCTTGCCTTCCATTCCGGGCTCGACGGCGTCGGCATCTGGATCGGCCTGTCGTTGGGGCTGGCGGTGGTGGCGGCGCTGCTCCTGGCGCGCTGGCTGCGGCGCGACAAGATCGCGCCGCCGCTCTCCTTTGGGCATTGATGAAAGCGGCTTCGTGACGAAGCAGGACGGGGTCGTGACGTCTATGGATATTTCGTCTGATTGGCGCTCGCGGCCTGAGGGCTTAGATTGCTTTGCAACTCCTTTGGCAGTGGAAGACTTGAGCACCGCAGGTGCACCGCGCGGGCGAACAATTTTCGTTGCTTCTGCTGGTGCTCCTTGATGGCTGCTGCGAGCCCTAATCCGTACGGGCCAAGAAAGACGCCGGTTCCCCAGCCCGGCTGCTTTTTTTCGCGAGCGTCGTAGTCCGAAGCCTCCATGCGGGCTTGCTGGCATTCCGGCGACGCCCATTTCCGGTCTTGCTTCGAAAGCGACGCTCCATAGTCGACCGGAGAGGTCGCGCACCCGGCTACTGTCGCGGCCAACGCGACCAACATTGCAATTCTCATCCCCAAGCCTTCCTAACGCATGTGGAGAGTACACAGAACTCTTCTTCCAACAAGGAGATAGCTCCGAAGAAGCGAAGAAGGTGTTCGAACGCCAAGCGCAGAGGCGGCTTGCTAGTTTGAAGTCGCCCGTCGTTCAAGCGAGCGTGCATATTGCGTCAGCGGGAAGCACATGACGAAGAAGATCAAGGCGACCAGCCCATAGACGGTGAACGGCTCGAAGGTCGCATTGTTGATCGCGTTGGATGTCCTGACCAGTTCCTCGAAACCGATGATCGAGGTCAGCGCGGTCGACTTGATCAGTTGCACCAGAAAACCGACGGTCGGGGCACGGGTGATCGAAAACGCTTGCGGCAGGATGATCAGCCTCAGTTCCTGCAGATAGTGAAGGCCGAGACTGGCGCCGGCGTCCCACTGGCCGCGCGGCAGCGCATCGACGCCGCCGCGCCAGATCTCGGCGAGATAGGCGCTGGCGAAGAAGGTCAGGCCAAGCGCTGCAGCGGTCCACGGCTCGATACGCAAGCCCAGCATCGGCAGGCCGAAGAACATCAGGAAGAGTTGCATGAGTAGCGGCGTTCCCTGGAAGAGCGCGATGTAGCCCGAAGCAACTCGCCGGCTCCATTTGTTCTTGGCGATCCTGAGAAACAGCACGACCATGCCAACCACGCCGCCGCCGACGAAAGCCGCCAGCGACAAAAGCACCGTCCAGCGCGCGGCGAGCAGAAGGTTGCGGACGATATCCCAGAAGGTAAATTCGATCATGACACGCCGGCTCCCAGAGCGCGGCGGCCGCCGCTGACCAGCAGCCGGCGCAGCCCCATCGACAGGACGAGATAGACCATCGTCACCACGAAATAGGTCTCGAAAGCACGGAAGGTGCGCGCCTGCAGCATGTCGGCCTCGTAGGTCAGTTCGCGCACCGCGATCTGCGACACCACGGCGGACTCCAGCATCATGATGATGATCTGGCTGGTCAGCGCCGGAAAGATCACCTTGAGCGCTTGCGGCAGCACGATCTTGACGAAGACCTGACGCAGCCTGAGCCCAAGCGCAAGGGCTGCTTCCGTCTGCCCGCGCGGCACCGCGTCGAGCCCGGCGCCGACGATCTCGATCGTGTAGGCCGCCATGTTGAGCGTCATTGCCAGCATGGCGGCCAGCAGCGGATCGAGCCTCACGCCGATGCTGGGCAACCCGAAGAAGATGAAGAACAGCTGCACAAGGAACGGCGTGTTCCTGATAATTTCGACATAGACGCCGATTGCCCGCTTGAGCAGCAAGGGGCCGTTTCGCCGCCCTGCTGCGCCGAGGATGCTGAGGAACGTTCCCGCCAGCGTGGTCACGGCGATCAAAAGGATCGTCATGGCCGCCCCGCGCGCGATCGCACCTGTCGCATCGGCAAGCCAGCCGAAGTCGAGGCTGTAGCCCATGATAGGTCCTTACCCCGGAGATCAATCCTTGAGGTTGTCGGGATTGAGCGGTGTTTTGAGCCAGGCTTTCGAGCTTTCGTCCAGCTTGCCGTCGGCCAGCATCTTGGCGACCGCGTCGTTGACCGCCTGCTTCAGGCGGTCCTCGTTCTTGTTGAGGCCGATATGTGAGGGCGAGGTGAGAAGCTGGAACTTCTGCTCCGGCTTCAGTGCCTCCTGGCGGGCGAGCACCTGGGCGCCGACATCGTTGCCGACGACCATCAGTTGGGTCTGACCCGAGATGAAGGCCTGGATGACGGAATTATAGTTGTCGAAACGGCGGATGTCGGCCGAGGCGGGTGCTGCCTCGGTCAGTGACGTATCTTCCAGCGTGCCGCGGTTGACGGCGATCGACTTGTCGGCGAGATCGTCCTTGCCTTCGACCTTGAGCGCGGCCGGGCCGATGACGGCGATATAATAGGGCGCGTAGGCGGAGGCGAAATCGATCACCTGCTCGCGCTCCTTGGAGTAGCCGACGCTCATCAGGATATCGACGCGCTTGTCGGTAAGATACGGGATGCGGTTCTGCCCGGTCACGCTGACCAAGTTGAGCTTGACCTTGAGCTGGTCGGCGATGAACTGCGCCACGTCGATGTCATAGCCCTTGATGCTCATATCGGCACTGGCCGAGGAGAAGGGCGGAAAGTCGGAGAAAATGCCGACATTGATCGCGCCGGCCTTAGTGATGTCGTCGAGCGCGTCGGCATTGGCGGCCTGGGTGGCGAGACCGAGGCCGGCGAGCAGCAGCACGCCGGCGATGGATGATTTCATGTGAAATGTCATTGTCGTTCCCCTGCTGGAAGCTTGTTTTGTTTGAATGCGGCCGCCGGCTCCAGCGCGGCGCTCGCCTTGGAAGTTTTTGCCTGATGCGTCAGGCTCGCTTGCCTGAGAGCGCCGGGCTGAACACCATCAGGCTGAGGATCTCGAACAGCACCTGCGCGCCGGCATGGGCCGTGTTGGTGGTTGCGTCGTATTGCGGCGCCACCTCGACGACGTCGCCGCCGACGATGTTGAGCCCTTTGAGGCCGCGCAAAAGTTCAAGCACTTCCCGCGTAGTGAGCCCGCCTACTTCCGGCGTGCCGGTGCCCGGCGCAAAGGCCGGGTCGATGCTGTCGATATCGAAGGACACATAGGTCGGGCCATCGCCAACGATCTGGCGCGCCTTCGCGATGATGGCGGGCATGCCGAGGCCGGTCACCTCTTCGGCATGCACGACGGTCATGCCGGATTCGTAGGTGAACTCCCACAGATACTCGGCCGAGCCGCGGATACCGATCTGGATTGTGCGCGACGGATCCAGCACCCCGTCCAGCACCGCGTTGCGGAACGGCCCGCCATGGTGGAACTTGGTCATGTCGAACAGGCCGCTGGTGTCGCAATGGGCGTCGATGTGGATCATGCCGACCGGCGCCTTTTTGCCGACAGCCTTCAGGATCGGGTGGCTGATCGAGTGATCGCCGCCGACCGAAAGCGGAATGACGCCGGCGTCGACGATCTGGTTCGTCCGGCGCTCGATGTCGTCATGGCTGGTCTCCAGCCGGTAGCGGCTCTGGAACGGCACGTCGCCGATGTCGGCCACCTTCAGTTCGTGTGTCGGCGCGCATTCCAGCACGTGGTTGTAGGGACCGATGCGCTCGATTGCGCGCAGCGCCCTTGGCCCGAAGCGGGCGCCCGGCCGGTTGGTCACGCCAAGGTCCATCGGCACGCCGATCATCGCCACCTGCAGATCGCCGAAATCAGGATTGTCGGCGGCGATTTCCCGGTAGGGAGCGGTGAGGAAGGTCGGAATGCCGGAATAGGGCGCCAGCCGTGTGCCGCTCTTGGAAAAGATCTTGTCGGCGACACGCCGGAATTTCGGGTCGAACATCTCGCCGCCATGGCTTTCGCCATATTTGCGGCGCAACGCTTCGAGCTTGCCGCTGTTATAACCCATGTCCGTCCTCCATGGCTGGTGCGGAGCGGCCATCAATGACGGTCGCAATCCTGCCGGCTGCCTGCGGATTTCACGTCTTGATGCTGTTCGATCCAAAGTGTCTTGCAGCTGCATTGAAAAATCAATTGATATTGTTAGGGCCTTTGCTGTGAGAAAATCTCACATTAATGTCGAGCACGATCTTATCCGAAAACGGGGTCCCACTTCTGGGGATCGTGCTCCTTTGAGGCTCCGATGGCCAAGCGTCTGCCTCCCCTGAATCCATTGCGGGCCTTCGAGGCGACGGCGCGCCATGCCTCGCTGACCAAGGCGGCGGCTGAGCTCAACGTCACCCACGGCGCCGTCAGCCATCAGATCAAGGCGCTCGAACAGTCGCTGGGCGTCAAGCTGTTCGAGCGCGCCGGTCAGCGGGTGAAGCTGACGCCGCACGGCGCCGAATTGCTGCCGGCGGTGTCGACCGCCTTCGACGGCATCGCCGCCGCCACGCAGCGCATGACAAGGCCGGCGAGCACCGGCGCCCTGTCGGTCTCCTGCGTGCCGGCACTGCTGCTGCTGTGGATGATCCCGCGGCTCGGCAGCTTCACCTCGCAGTATCCCGATATCAGGCTGACGCTGATCCCGTCGAATGATGCCAAGGACGTCCGCGCGCCGCATATCGATATCTGCGTGCATTATGGCGATGGCAGCTGGACCGATTGCTGGATGCGCAAATGGTCGGGTCTCGAACTGTTCCCGGTGGTCAGCCCGACGCTGATCAACAACCGTCCGATCCGCACCGTGCGCGACCTTGCCGATCACGTCTTCCTGCACGGCGACGACGGCCGCGAATGGCACACCTGGCTGGCTGCTGCCGATGCGCTGGATCTGGAGCGCGGCCGCCGCCACCATCTTGGCGACGCGCGCATGGCGAGCGAGGCGGCGGTCCACGGCCATGGCGTGGCGCTGGGCGATACGGTGACGGCAAGCGGACTGCTTGCCAGGGGACTGCTGGTCGCGCCGTTCAGCCTGTCGGTGCCGGCGGTCGACGATTTCTATGTCGTCTGCCGCAACGAGATGAGGTCGGCGCCGATCGTGCAGCTGTTCATCGACTGGCTGTTTGCCGAAAAGGAGCAGGCCGACAGCCGCGCCGATGCGCCGGTGGCGGGCCGCATCGGCATCCGTAGGAAGCGTCCGGCGCTGAGAGTGATCGGCGCCAAGACCGCGCCCTGAGGCTGCAGCAGCCGAAGCAGCGCGCTTGCCGCAGCGTTTTCTTTTTGTCGGACCAGCCCGCAAAGCGGGAGGCGCATTCAAAAATTCAATGCTAAGAGGCATTTGGAGCAATTCCAGGAAAAGTGCGCAGCGGTTTTCCGTCCGGAAATTGCGCTAAATGAAAAGCTAGAGCGAGCAGTGAAGGCGGCATCGAGACATGACCAAGACCGATATTGCGCGGCGCGTCTACAACCACACCTGGAAGCTCGACCCGATTGTCCGCAGCCTGCTCGACACCGATTTCTACAAGCTGCTGATGCTGCAGATGATCTGGGGCATGTATCCCAAGATCGACACCACCTTCTCGCTGATCAACCGCACCACCTCGGTTCGCCTTGCCGAGGAGATCGACGAAGCAGAACTGCGCGATCAGCTCGACCATGCCCGCACCTTGCGCTTCTCCAAGAAAGAGATGATCTGGCTTGGCGGCAACACCTTCTATGGCCGCAAGCAGATTTTTGAACCGGAATTCCTCGCCTGGCTCGAGAATTTCCAGTTGCCGGAATACGAGCTTTCCAAGCGCGATGGCCAGTACGAGCTCACGTTCAGCGGTCCGTGGATGTACACGACGCTGTGGGAGATCCCGGCGCTGGCCATTATCAATGAACTTCGATCTCGCGCCGCCATGCGGGCGTTCGGGCCCTTTGCGCTCGACGTGCTCTATGCTCGCGCCAAGGCCAAGATGTGGGCCAAGACCGAGCGGCTGAAAGCGCTGCCCGACATCCGCATTTCGGATTTCGGCACCCGCCGCCGCCATTCCTTCCTGTGGCAGCGCTGGTGCGTCGAAGCGCTCAAGGAAGGCATCGGCGAGGCGTTCACCGGCACCTCCAACGTGCTTTTGGCCATGGACAACGACCTCGAGGCGCTCGGCACCAACGCGCATGAACTGCCGATGGTGTTCGCCGCGCTCGCCAATTCGGAAAGGGAAATGAAGCAGTCGCCCTACAAGGTGCTGCAGGACTGGCAGCGCTACTATGGCGGCAATCTGCTGATCGTGCTGCCGGACACGTTTGGCACCGCGGCGTTCCTGCGTGACGCGCCGGACTGGATCGCCGACTGGACCGGTTTTCGCCCCGACAGCGCGCCGCCGATCGAAGGCGGCGAGAAGATCCTTTCCTGGTGGCGCGGAAAGGGCAAGGACCCCGGGCAGAAGCTGCTGATTTTCTCCGACGGGCTCGAGGTCGAGACCATCGAGGAAACCTACCGCCATTTCCACGGCAAGGTGCGCATGTCCTTCGGCTGGGGCACCAACCTGACCAATGATTTCGAGGGCTGCGCGCCGACCGATACCAACCGGCTCGACGCCATCTCACTGGTCTGCAAGGTCACCGAAGCCAATGGCCGCCCGGCGGTCAAGCTCTCCGACAATCCCGCCAAAGCCACCGGCGACGAAAAAGAGATCGAGCGCTATTTGCGCATATTTGGCGAGAAAGACCGCGTGGAGCAGCTGGTCAAGGTGTGAGGGGTGAGGGAACTCTTGGATAATTCGAGTTCCTTCGCGCCCCCCTCTGTCCTGCCGGACATCTCCCCCACGAGGGGGGAGATTGGCCGTCATCTACACCTTCGCCAATCTCCAACGTCGCATGGAAGGCGCCGTCCGAGCGAACTGCCGATCTCCCCCCAAGTGGGGGAGATGTCAAGTTTTGGCAAAGAGAGCAGGACAGAGGGGGGCGCCGTAGAGCGCTGTCATTCAGCCGCCAAAGCCATTTGCTTTCTTGGTTCTGTCGCTTCGTTGGCCCTCCTGTTCCCCACCCCAGCCTTCGCCCATGCCTCCGATCGCGGCCACGTCCTGCTTCTGCCCACCGGCTACTACGTCGCCGGCGGCGCGTTCGCGGTCGCAGCCAGTTTTCTTGTCCTGGCGCTGCTGCCCTCAGACTTTCCTGCCCGCTTCTGGCGGCGGCGCCTGCCGCTGTTCGCATTCGGCGACGGCGCGCGGGCGGTCGTCAGCTTGATATCCTTTGCCGGCTTTGTAGTTCTGGTTGCGGCCGGCCTGTTCGGCAGCCGTGATCCGCTCTCCAACCCGCTGCCGCTGGCGATCTGGACGCTGCTCTGGGTTGGCCTGGTTTTGCTGCAGGGGCTGTTCGGCAATCTCTGGTCATGGCTCAACCCGTGGTACGGGCCCTGGCGTGTCATTTCCCGCCTGTTCGGCAATCGCAAGATCGTCAATCGCAAGACATGGCGATCGCCTGCGTGGCTCGGCTGCTGGCCGGCTTTCGCGCTGTTCTTCGCCTTCGCCTGGTTCGAGTTGATCGACCCGGCGCCCGACGACCCGGCGCGGCTCGCCTGGGCCGCCGGCCTTTATTGGCTGCTGAGTTTTGCCGCCATGCTGGTGTTCGGCTACCGCGACTGGACCCGGCGCGGTGAGTTCCTGACCGTCTTCCTCGCCATGGTTGCGCGCTTCGCCCTGCTTGAGCGCGACGAAGGCAAGCGCAATGAAGGCGGGCGCAATGA
This sequence comes from Mesorhizobium sp. WSM4810, assembly GCF_055811235.1. Classification (NCBI taxonomy): domain Bacteria; kingdom Pseudomonadati; phylum Pseudomonadota; class Alphaproteobacteria; order Hyphomicrobiales; family Phyllobacteriaceae; genus Mesorhizobium; species Mesorhizobium sp. WSM4810. The sequence goes on from NZ_JBVVQV010000021.1 coordinate 38,529, forward strand.
AGTCGAGCGCAAGGAAGGCGGTCGGCTCAGTCTGTGCTGGCCGGGCGCCAAGCTCGGCGATGCCGCGCCGCTGTCGCTCAGCGGCATCGCTTTCCTGCTGCTGGCGCTGTCGTCGGTGTCGTTCGACGGTCTGTCCAAAACCTTCTTCTGGCTCGGCCTGTTCGGCATCAATCCGCTGGAATTTCCGGGCCGCACGGCGGTGATCGGCGTCGGCAGCTTCGGGCTCGTGCTGACGTTCGTCCTGCTTGCAGCCGCGTTCATCCTTGCCATTGTCCTTGGCCAGCATCTTGCCGGCAGCCCGCATTCCCTCAGTCAGGCCGCAGGGCTGCTGGTCTGGTCGATCGTGCCGATCGCGCTCGCCTATCATGTTGCGCACTATCTGACGGCGCTGCTCGTCGACGGCCAATATGCGCTGGCTGCGCTTTCCGACCCGTTCACGCTGGGCTGGAACCTGTTCGGCACCGCCGACATGCCGATCGAAGCCGGCGTCGCTGCCGGCGCCGGCTCGGCATGGTGGCTGTGGAATTTCCAGGCCGGCGTCATCATCATTGGCCACATGCTCGCCGTGCTCGTCGCGCATGGCCTCGCCTGGCGATTGCATTCGCGTCCCGCGGGCGCCGCGCTCAGCCAGTTTCCGCTCACCGTGCTGATGATCGCCTATACGGTCTTCGGCCTGTGGTTGCTTGCCACGCCTTCGGTCGGGTGAGACAAAACCCGGCTTCGATGACGTCGATCAGTCCCCGGGGGAAAGCTCGCTTGCCACGTCAGGGCTTTGATGATTTAGTTTGTACACATGCAATTTCGGCGCTCTCACCAAGAGTGGCCCGTCTCGCTACAGCCATTGGTCAAAACTCAAAAACAAGGGGAACTGCCGTGACTGACAAGAATGGGTTTTTAGATCTCTCCAAAACCGGTCTCACCCGCCGCACCGCGCTCAAGGGGTTGGCCGCGGGCGCCGGACTTGCCGTCGCGCCTGGGTTCGTGCGCTACAGCCAGGCGCAAAGCTCGGCGCCGATAAAGATCGGCTTCCAGTCCCACCGCACCGGCATCGGCGCCGCCTATGGCCGCTGGTACGAGCGGACCACCGCAGCCGCGGTCAAGGCGATCAACGAAGCCGGCGGCATCAACGGCCGGCCGGTCGAGGTGATCATCGAGGATGACGGCACCGATCCCGGCCGCGGCGCCGAAGTGGTCGGTAAGTTCGCCACCCAGCACAAGACCGACATCGTCTACGGCACGCTGTTTTCGCATGTCGTCATCGGCTCGGCGCCGGCAGCCGGCGAGGCCAAGATGCCCTATTTTGTCGTCAGCGAAGGCCACCACGTCGCCTCGACCAAGCTCAACCGCTACGTCTTCCAGCCCGGCATCACCGACGTGAAGAGCCAGATCCAGGCGATGGCGCCGTGGATCGCGGCGAATGCCGGCAAGAAGGTGACGCAGATTTTCCCCGATTTCGCCTTCGGCTACGACCATCGCGACTACCTGCCGCCGGCGCTGAAGGCGCAGGGCGCCGAGGTCATCGCCCAGATCGCCATCCCGCCGACGGAATCGTCCTTCACCAAATACTTTCCGCAGATCCCGGCCGAAACCGAGGTGATCTACCACGTCATGGTCGGCCCGGCGGTACTCACCTTCGTCAAGGAACTCGGCGAATTCTACGGCTCCAGCCGGCCGCAGCTGTTCGGCTTCATCGATTCGCTCGAAGCCACCGACATCAACAGCCCCGGCCTCGAATTCCTCGACGGCAGCCATTTCTGGGAAGGCTCGCCGCGCTATGCGCAGCCCGATGATTCCGGCGCGCAGAAGGCCTATCGCGCCGCCGTCGGCATCGACGACAATGGCGCCGCCGTCGGCGATCCCAAGGACGTCTCCACCGCCGCCCACATGTTCGGCTGCTGGGAAACGCTCTATGTCGTCAAGAAGGCGATGGAGGATGCCGGCTACAAGGGCCCGGAAGACCGCGCCAAGCTGGTCGAGGCGACCGAGGCCCTGACCGAGTTCGCCGAAGGCCCCGAGCATCCGCAGGGGCCGAAGACCTTCAACGGCAAGATCCACCAGTGTTTTGGCATCCAGAACATCTCCAAGGTCGAAGGCGGCCGGCTGAACGTCGTCCACAAGACCAAGATCGAGGACGGCCTCTACGAGCCGGAAGGGGATTACACGACGCAGCCGCTGTGAGCTTGCACCCCGCCAGCGTATAGCCGATGCACTTCGGACCCCACCTCCTCCTCGCCGCCCTCGAAGGCCTCGTCACCGCCGCCGTGCTGGCGCTGACGGCGCTTGGGCTGTCGCTGGTGTTCGGCGTCATGCGCGTCGTCAATGTCGCCCATGGCGAGTTCTTCATGCTCGGCGCGGTGCTTGCCTGGGCGATCTCCACGGCGATATCAGGCCATCCGGCGCTCGGCTTCCTCGCAGCCCTGGTGCTGGCGCCGCTGATCGTCGGCCTGATCGCGCTCGTCTCCGAACGGCTGGTGCTGCGCCGGCTGAATTACAATCCGGAAGCCACCATCGTCGCCACCATCGGCATGCTCTACATCATCCAGCAACTGGCGCTGACCTTTTATGGTCCGGAGGCACGGCCGGTGGAGCCGCCCTTCAGCTACCGCATCCTTTTGCCGTGGTTCGGCTACTCCGGCTACAAGCTGTCGATCATCGCCGCATCCGCGCTTCTGCTGGTGGCGACCTGGTTCGTGCTGACGCGTACGCGAATTGGCCTCGTCATGCGCGCCACGCAATATGACAGCGAAACGGCGCAGGCCTTTGGCATTCCGGTCGACCGCGTCTATGCCGGCGTCTTCGCGCTCGGCGCCATGCTGGCGGCGGTGGCCGCGGTGCTGATCGTGCCGATCAGCCAGGCGCATTACCTGATGGGACAGGACCCGCTGCTGCTGTCCTTCATCGTCGTCATCATCGGCGGCCTCGGCTCGCTGCGCGGAACCGTGGTCGCCGCCGTGCTCATCGGCCTGTCGGACGGCATCATCTCGGTGTTCTTCTCGCCGACGCTGGCCAAGATCATCGCCACGCTGCTGGTGGCCATGGTGCTGGTGTTCCGGCCGCAAGGCCTGTTCGGGACGGCATCGCGATGAAGGAGGCTTCACCGTCAAAGGCCTATGCGTTGCATCTGGGCGTCATCGTCCTGCTGTTCGCCCTAAGCTTCGTCCTGCCGGAATATCACCACGGGCTGCTCGCCCGCATCATGGTGCTGGCGGTTTTCGCCATGGGCTACAACCTGCTGTTCGGCTATGTCGGGTTGCTCAGCCTCGGCCACGCCATGTTCTTTTCGGCTGGGCTCTATGGCGCAGGCCTTGCCGTCATCCACCTCGGCTGGAGTGTGCCGGCCGCCTTCGCCGCCGGCCTTGCCTGCGGCGCGCTTCTCGCGCTGGTGATCGGGCTGCTGGCGCTGCGCACTTCCGGTGTCGCCTTCATGATCGTCACCATGATGTTCGCGCAGGTGTTCTATCTCATAATCCTCTATCTCGCGGCCTGGACCGGCGGCGATCAGGGCTTGGTGGTGCCGCAGTCGGCGCGTGTGCTTGTTTTGGGCGACACCTCGCTCGGCCTCACCAATCCGACCGTGCGCTACATGAGCGCGCTGGTCCTGTTCTCGATCGTGCTGCTGGTGACGCTCGGCATAGTCCGCTCCAGGTATGGCCGTGTGCTGGTCGCCATCCGCGAAAACGAGGAGCGGACCAAAATGCTTGGCTACGACATTTTTTCCAACAAGCTTGCCGCGGTCGTCATCTCCGGCACCATCTGCGCGGCTTCGGGCGCCGCCTACGCGCTGCTGTTCGGGTACGTCGGCTCGACCTTCGCCTCGGTGCAATATTCCATTCTGCCGCTGCTCTGGGTGCTGCTCGGCGGTGCTGCGACCACGCTCGGTCCGCTGATCGGCACGCTGTTCATGTACTATGTCGTCGACATCACCAGCGGCTACACCTCGGCCTATCTGCTCATAGTCGGCATTGCCCTCATCGCGCTGGTGCTGTTCTTTCCCAAGGGCGTTCTCGGCACCATCCGCCAGCGCTGGCTCGGATGGCTGCCATGATGCCGCTGCTGACGACCAAAGGCCTGTATCGCAATTTCGGCGGCCTGCGCGCCGTCGATGGTGTCGATTTCGCCCTCATGCCGGGCGAGATCCGCGCCGTCATCGGCCCCAACGGCGCCGGCAAGACCACCTTCGTCAGCCTGATCAGCGGCCGCATCCAGCCATCGTCGGGCATGATCGTCTTCGACGGCGCCGACATCACCAACCTGCCGGCCTACGCCAGGGTTCGCCTCGGCATCGCCTACACCTTCCAGATCACCAGCGTCTTTGCCAACCTCACCGCCTACGACAACGTTGCGCTGCCTGTGCAGCGCACGCTGACCGACGGCCGCTCGAAAGGTGCCGTGCATGTCGGCGTCATGGCGGCGCTCGAGCGCACTGGCCTTGCCGACCGCGCCCACATGCCGGCCGGGCAATTGTCCTATGGCCATCAGCGCCTGCTCGAAGTGGCGATGGGGCTGGCGCTGAAGCCGCGCCTGCTGATCCTCGACGAGCCGACGCAGGGGCTGGCCGACAGCGAGATCGACAATTTCATCGGGCTGGTGCGCGAGATCGCAAAAAGCGCCACCGTGCTTCTGATCGAACACAACATGCCGGTGGTCATGCAGCTTGCCGACCGCATCACGGTCTTCAACGCCGGCAAGATCCTGGCCGAAGGCACGCCCGAGCAGGTCCGCGCCAATACGCAAGTGCAGGACGCCTATCTGGGGACGACCGCATGACGCAAACGCGGGCTGAAGCACTGATCGTCTCCGGGCTCGATTGCTTCTACGGCGAGGTCCAGGTGCTCTACGGCCTCGACCTCGTGCTGAACAAGGGCGAGGTGCTTTGCTTGTTCGGCCGCAACGGCGCCGGCAAGACGACGACGCTGAAGGCGATCATGGGCCTCGTTCCGTCACGCGCCGGCTCGATCAGGCTCGACGGCAGGGAATTGACCGGCCTGCCGGCGCACGACGTGCCGAAGGCCGGCGTCGCCTATGTGCCGCAGGGCCGGCGGCTGTTCGCTGAGATGACGGTGGCCGAAAACATCGAGATTGGCCTGATGGCCCGCGGCAAGGGCAAGGCGACGCGCGAAAACGTGCTCGAGCTCTTCCCGCTGCTGCGCCAGCGGCTGAGACAACGCTCCGGCACGCTGTCGGGCGGCGAGCAGCAGATGCTGGCCATGGCGCGGGCCCTGTGCCTCGAACCGCAGGTGCTTCTGCTCGACGAGCCGACCGAAGGGCTGATGCCGTCGATGATCGCAAAAATTCGCGAGACAGTAGCGAAGCTGCGCGACCTTGGCGTCTCGACGATCCTGGTCGAGCAGCGCGTCGATGCCGTGCTGTCCGTCGCCGACCGGGTCTCGTTCATCGAAAACGGCCGCAACCGCGAGACCGTCGATGTCGAGGAGCTCCGCGCCGATCCGTCGGCGGTCCGCCGCTATGTCGGCGTCGGCTGATCAGCGAAAGAACAGGAAACCCGCGATCAAAAATATCGGGACCAGCACCGCGCCCGACCATGCCATGTAGCCAAAGAAGCCCGGCATTTTCACGCCGCGATGCCTGGCAATGGCGTAAACCATGAAATTCGGTGCATTGCCGATGTAGGTGTTGGCGCCCATGAACACCGCGCCGGCCGAGATCGCCGCCAGCGTCGAGGCGAAGGTGGTCATCAGATGCTGCGGATCGCCGCCGGCGAGCTCGAAGAACACCAGATAGGTCGGCGCATTGTCGAGGAAGGAAGATAGCGCTCCGGTCATCCAGAAATACGCCAGGTCGTTGGGCTCACCGGTGGGCGAGCTGACAAGCGAGACCAGCGGCGCCAGCGCGCCATCGGCACCGGCCCTGAGAATGGCGATGACCGGCACGATGCAGATGAAGATGCCGGCGAACAGTTTCGCCACCTCTGATATCGGCTCCCAGTGGAAGTTGTTCGCCTGCCGGTGGCTTTTCTGCGAGACGCCGAGCGAAAGGAACGCAAGCGCCAGGATGATGGCGTCGCGCACAAGGTTCTGCAATTCAAGGCTCACGCCCTGGACCGAGAAAGCCACGCCCGGCTTCCAGGTCGCGGAAAGCAGGATCGCGCCGATCACCCCGGCCAGCAGCGGGAGGTTGGCCAGGCCTCGGATGCGCACCTTCGTGTCCGGTGTCGGATCCTTGATCTTCGGTGCGCCGGCCTCGCGGTGATGCAGGATGATGTCCATGGCAAGGAAGACGGCCAGCACCAGGCCGCCGACGAACAGTGTCTCCTGATAGAGATTGGCAGCGGTCCAGAAGAAATCGACGCCGCGCAGGAAGCCGACGAACAGCGGCGGATCACCGAGCGGCGTCAGCGAGCCGCCGATGTTGGACACCAGGAAAATGAAGAAGATGACGACATGGGCGTTGAACGACCGGTTGTCGTTGGCGCGCAGGATCGGCCTGATCAGGATCATCGAGGCGCCGGTCGTGCCGATGACCGAGGCGAGCATCGCCCCGATCAGCAGCAGTCCGGCATTCACCAGCGGCGTGCCGTGGATGTTGCCAGCGACGAGGATGCCGCCCGAAATGGTGAACAGCGCAAACAGAAGAATGATGAACGACATGTATTCGGTGAGCAGCGCATGCAGCACCGCCTCTGCAGCCGAAGCCATGCCGAACGCCAGCGCCAGCGGCACGACCGCAAGCGCCGCCCAGAACAAGGTGATCTTGCCGTAGTGATGCTCCCAGACATGGTGGAAGAGCAATGGCCCGGTGGCGATCGACAGAAGCAGGCCGGCAAAGGGCAGCGCCCACCACAGCGACATTGTTTCGCCCGGCAGTTCGTGGACCTCGGCTGCAAGCACTGTTCCCGGAAACAGGGTTGCGACTGCCACCACAGCGCCCGCCGTCAAAGCCGCCGCAAACCGCATAATGCCCCCTCTGGAATTGTGTCGAATGCGATTGGTGATGTTCAAGCCAGCGTCACGCCGGCATCGCGCATTCGGTTCAGCATCGTCTCGAGTGAGCCATTGAGATCGATGCCGCGGCAGGCGTCGAGCCGCACTGTCGTGTGAAAGCCGTGCTTGACCGCGTCGAGCGCCGAGAAGGCGACGCAATAATCGGTCGCCAGGCCGACCAGGGTCAGCGTGTCGATGCCGCGCTCCTTGAGATAGCCGGCAAGGCCGGTCGGCGTCGCATGGTCGTTCTCGAAGAAAGCCGAATAGCTGTCGATCTCCGGACGGAAACCCTTGCGGATCACCAGTTCGGCCCTGGTCCAGGCAAGACCCGAATGGAAATCCGAACCCAGGCTGCCCTGGATGCAGTGGTCGGGCCACAGCGTCTGCGGGCCGTACGGCATTTCAATCGTTTCGAACGGCTGCTTGCCGGGATGACTGGAGGCAAAGCTCGAATGGCCGGCGGGATGCCAGTCCTGCGTCAGCACGACATGTTCGGTCCGCCGGATCAGGTCGTTGACCAGCGGCACGATCTCGTCGCCGCCGGTAACCGCCAGCGCGCCGCCCGGGCAGAAATCGTTCTGCAGGTCGATGATGACAAGCGCTTCGTCGGCCATGCAGCCTCCCTCTTGTTGTCGCGGAGGCATGACCCGAACCGAAAATCGCCGGTGTTCGATCCTGCCGAAATTGCCGCTGGCGCGACCGATGCAGAAACTTGACCAGATGGCCGGCTGCGTCAACTCCAACGGCGTAACAAATGTGCGTGCCGTCGCGCCGATGCTGACGCTGGCGCCAAAACGCGCCAAAACTCCGGCTTTGACAAATCCTGCCGGCTTGATATCATTTGCATACGAATGAATTTGACCGGTTTCGGATGCCGGAAGCATCCGTCTGGAACCCTTTTCTGGGAAGGCCCATTTTTGGGAAGGCCATTGTTTCTGGGAAGGCAAGGCGTGATCCGTTACGCGAAACCCACCACGGTCGACGAGGCGCTCGCTTTGCTTGGCGAGGCTCGGTGGCGCATCCTTGCCGGCGGCACCGATTTCTATCCGGCACAAGGAGCCAAGCCTTTCCGCGACAATGTCCTCGACGTCAACGGTCTGGCGACCCTGCGCGGCATTGCTGAGACCGGCAGCCATTGGCTCATCGGCGCGCGCACGACCTGGACCGATCTTGTCCGTCATCCGCTGCCGACGGCTTTCGATGCGCTGAAGCAGGCGGCGCGGGAAGTCGGCTCCGTCCAGATCCAGAACGTCGCCTCCATCGCCGGCAACCTCTGCAACGCCTCGCCGGCGGCCGACGGCGTGCCGGCGCTGCTGGTTCTCGACGCCGAGGTCGAGCTGCGCTCGCTGGCGACGGTCCGCCATCTGCCGCTGGAAAAATTCATCCTGGGGAACCGCCGCACGGAACTGCAGCCGGGCGAAATGGTCACCGCCATCCGCGTGCCGAAAGAAGCGGCCACCGGCACGTCGGCTTTCGAAAAACTCGGCGGGCGCCGCTATCTCGTCATTTCCATAGCCATGGCGGCGGCCCGCTTGACCATTGAGGATGGCATCGTCGCCAACGCCGCCGTCGCCGTCGGCTCCTGTTCGGCGGTCGCCAGGCGTCTTGCAAGTGTCGAAGCAGCTTTGCGCGGCGTCCCGGTCGACGGATCTCTCGTCGCTGCGATCCAGTCCGCACCGATGGACGAGCTTTCGCCGATCGACGACGTGCGCGGCAGCGCCGAATACCGGCTGGACGCCGCGCGCGAGATTGTCGCCCGCGCCGTTCTCGGTGCCGCGGGTCACGCGTCGGTCGGGAAGGTAGCGGCGGCATGAGCCAAGCTCAACCTGGCATGACCAAAACTCAGCCTGGCATGAGCGGAGCTCAGCCTGGCATGAGCATGGAGCGTGCCGACATCGCCTTCGAGGTCAACGGCGCCGCCGTTTCTGTCTGCGTGCCGCCGGTTCGCCGTCTCTCTTCGGTGCTGCGTGACGAATTGCGCCTGACCGGCACCAAGGTCGGCTGCGACGCCGGCGATTGCGGCGCCTGCACGGTGCTTGTCGACGGCGAACCCGTCTGCGCCTGCCTCATGTCTGCGGCTTCTGCCGCTGGCTCCGTGGTGACCACGGTCGAGGGTCTCGCCAACCGCAGATTGTCGGCGCTGCAGGCCTCGTTCCTCGACCATGGCGCGGCGCAATGCGGCATCTGCACACCCGGCCTGCTCATCGCGGCGACAGCGCTTCTGGACAGCAACCCCAATCCAACCGAGGCCGAAACCCAGGATGCCCTGGGCGGCGTCCTCTGCCGCTGCACCGGCTATCGCAAGATCGTCGCTGCGGTGATGGATGCTGGACGGTTCGCGAGCGAATTTTCGACCGACGGCGCTGCCCCTCATCCGCCTGCCGGCACCTTCTCCCCGTATAATGACGGGGAGAAAGGACAAGTTTGTGCGCTGGCGACCCCTTCTCTCGATCTTGACCGCAGAATGCCAATCTCAGGCCACGCCGTCGGCTCCTCTCCAATTCGCCTCGACGGCCTGCCGAAAGTCACCGGCGGCGAAAGATTCGGCGGCGATTCCTTCCCGGCCGAAGCGCTGGCGGTGCTGGTGGTTCGCTCGCCGCATTATCACGCCCGCTTCGCCTTCGGCGATCTCGACGCCTGGGTGAAAGTCCATCCCGGCATCGTCGGCGTCTTCACCGCTGCCGACATTCCGGGAAAGAACTGCTTCGGCGTCATTGCGCCTTTCGCCGACCAGCCGGCGCTGGCCGAGGATTTTTCGCGCTTTCGCGGCGAGGCGGTGGCGCTGGTTGCCGGCGAGCGCGAGGCCATCCTCGATCTCGACCTTGCGGATTTTCCTGTTCGTTGGGCCGAGTTGCCGCATGTCCTGCAGCCATGCGAGGCGCAGGCCGGCGGCGTGCAGCTGATCCACGAGAACCGGCCGGCAAACCTGCTCACATCAGGCTTTGTCGAGCGCGGTGACCCCGAAGCCGCCCTTGCCGGCGCTGCGTTCACTGTTTCCGGCGCCATCGACACGTCCTATGTCGAGCACGCCTATATCGAGCCGGAAGCCGGCTATGCCTATATGGACGGCGACACGCTGGTCGTCGTCGCCTGCACGCAGGCGCCCTATATGGACCGCGACGACGTGGCAAAAGTGCTTGGCCTTGCCGTCGACAAGGTGCGGATCGTGCCGACCGCCACCGGCGGCGGCTTCGGCTCCAAGCTCGACGTTTCGTTGCAGCCGCTGATCGGTCTGGTGGCGATGAAGACCGGGCGGCCGGCGGCACTCGCCTATACCCGTCATGAATCGATGATCTCGACCACCAAGCGTCATCCCGCCGAGATGAAGGCGACCATCGGCGCCGATGCCGATGGCCGCGTCACCGGCATGGTCTTCGCCGGCGATTTCAACACCGGCGCCTATGCGAGTTGGGGACCGACCGTCGCCAACCGCGTGCCGGTGCACGCCTCCGGTCCCTATGCGACGCCGAACTATCGGGCCGAAGGCCGCGCCATCCACACGAATGGCCCGATCTCCGGCGCCTTCCGCGGTTTCGGCGTGCCGCAGGCGACGATCATGCAGGAGACGCTCTATGACGAGCTGGCCGAAAAGCTTGGCCTGGACCGGCTCGATTTTCGGGTGAAAAACTGTCTTCGTAACGGCTCCGAAACGGTTACCGGACAGAGGCTGGAATCGGGCGTCGGCATCGCCGAGTGCCTCGAAGCGCTGCGCCCGCATTGGAGGCGTGCGCTTGTCGATGCCGATACATTCAACAGTGCCAACGAAACCCGGAAACGCGGCGTCGGCGTCGCCTCCTGCTGGTATGGCTGCGGCAACACCTCGCTGCCCAATCCGTCGACCATCAGGGTCGGCATCTCGGCTGAAGGCGACGTCGTCCTGCATCAGGGCGCGGTCGATATCGGGCAAGGTTCGAACACGGTCATTGCGCAGATCTGCGCCGACGCGCTCGGCCTGCCGCTCGAAAAATTCCGCTTGAAAAGCGCCGACACGGCGATCACGCCGGACGCCGGCAAGACGTCGGCCTCGCGCCAGACCTTCGTGACCGGCAAGGCCGCCGAAAAAGCCGGCCGTGCTTTGCGCGAGACCATGCTGCGCTTTGCCAATGTGTCGGAGAGAGCGGCGATCGCTCTGGATGGCGCAAGCCTGGTCATCCGCGAAGGCGAAGCGACACGGCATATCGATTTGTCCACGCTGAAGGCCGATGCCGACGGCTTGGTCTTTCGCGCCGAGGAAAGCTATGACCCGCCGACCCTGCCGCTCGACGCCAGGGGCCAGGGCAAGCCTTATGCCGTCTATGGCTACGGCGCGCAGATCGCCGAACTGGAGGTCGACCTCAAGCTCGGCACGGTGAAGCTGATCAAGATCACCGCAGCGCATGATGTCGGCAAGGCGGTCAATCCTCTGCTCGCCGAAGGCCAGATCGAGGGCGGCATCGCGCAAGGCATCGGCATGGCGCTGATGGAGGAATACATCCCCGGCCGCACCGAGAATCTGCACGACTACCTGATCCCGACGATCGGCGACGTGCCGCCGATCGAGACCATCCTGATCGAAGTTCCGGATCCGGAAGGACCGTTTGGCGCCAAGGGCCTGGGCGAGCATGTGCTGATCCCGACGGCACCGGCGATCCTCAACGCCATCCGCCATGCCACCGGTGTCCTGGTCAGCAAAATTCCGGCGACGCCGAGCCGCACCCGCGCCGCGATCCGCGACAAGGAGGCACGCCGATGAGCGAGCTTGCCGAACGTTTCGAGACGCATGATCCCGGCGAGAAGCAGGTGGCGGAAAAGATCCGCTGCGATGCCTGCCCGGTCATGTGCTACATAGCAGACGGCCGCACCGGCGCCTGCGACCGCTACGGCAATGTCGGCGGCAGGATCGTGCGGATGGATCCGCTGACCATCCTCGACCACGCGACCGAGGCCGGCGGCGCGGTCGTGCCGTTTGTCGCCGAGGGCGAAGAATGGGACGGCGAGCTGGTCAACACCGGCCGCCGCTTCGTCACCGCGATCGGCGCCGGCACCACCTATCCCGACTACAAGCCGGCGCCTTTCATCGTCAGCCAGGAGGTCGAAGGCGTCGATCTCGTCACCGTCGTCACCGAGGGCATCTTCTCCTACTGCGGCCTCAAGGTGAAGATCGACACCGACCGTCATATCGGCCCCGAAACGGCGATTGTGCGCGCCGGAGGCGAGGCGATCGGCCATGTCACGACAGGCGAATATGGCTCGCAGATGCTGTCGCTGGGCGGCGTGCATCATCTGACCGGCGGCTCGAAAGCCGAAGGCCGCGCCACCTGCGATGCGCTGCTCAATCTATGCAATCGCAAGCCGGTCGAACTCACCATCGACGGCGGCGCTGTGGTCGTCGTCGAAGCCGGCAAGCCGCCGGTCATCGACGGCAAGCTCGAGCAGCGGATGCGCGTCGGCTGCGGCTCGGCCACCATCGGCATGTTCGCCACCCAGTGGCGCGGCCTGGTCGACGAGGTGGTGGTGGTCGACGATCACATCACCGGCGTCGTCTCCGAGCATCAGGCAGGCAAGGTGCTCGGCTGGCAGGACACGGGCATAAAAATCATCGGCCGCCGTTCGACGCCGGGTCGCTATTTCAAGGTGTCGGAGCCCGGCCTCGGCTGGGGCGGCACCAGCATTTCCAACCCGCTGTCGATCCTTGGCGAATGGAATGCGAAGAAGGGCGCGCGTCCCGGCCTGTCGCTGCTGATGGTCTCGACCACCGGCGAGCAGTTCGCCTATTACGAGCTCGACGACGCCTTGAAGCCGATGCAGAAACCGTTCCCCGAGCGACTGCAGAAATCCGTCGGCCTGATCGAGGACAATTGCGAGCCGGCGCTGTGCACCGTGCTGTTCGTCGGCGGCGCCGGCGGCTCGCTGCGCGCCGGCGTCACCGAGAACCCGGTCAATCTGACCCGCTCGGTGCAGGGCCTGACGACGTATGTGACGGTCGGCGGCGCGCCGGTCTATGTCTGGCCGGGCGGCGGCATCACGCTGATGGTCGACGTCACCCGCGTGCCGGAAGGCGCCTTCGGCTATGTGCCGACGCCGGCACTGGTGGCGCCGATCGAGTTCACCCTGCGCCGCGACGATTATATCAGGCTCGGCGGCTACGAAGCCGAGATCCGCAGCGTTGACGACATTCTCGCCAAAGGCGGCGAGTATCTCAACCCGCGCCGCGGCACGTCTGCGCCAGCCAGCAATCCATGGCCGCCGCTGGCGCAGCTCCGGCGCACAGCGGCAGACGGGGCAAAGTGATGAACGGCCCGCAGGCGCATTGGCTTGAGGACGGCAGGCGGCTGCATCTCAATCATGGCCCGATCGACCTGATCGTCGAGGCATTTGGCGATGCGGACGAACGCCGCGCCGCCTATAGCCAGGCGGTGGCGCGGTTTCAAACAATCCTGCCAGAACTCGTCGACGAACTGCCAGAACTACGCCGGCCGGCCTCGTCGCGACCCCGGGCTTTCGCTGGCCCTACGGCGCGACGTATGGAAGCGGCGGTTGTTCCGCTGGCGAAACAATTCATCACGCCGATGGCTGCGGTCGCCGGTTCGGTAGCCGACGAAATGCTTGCTACGCTGCTGGCCGGCCGCCGGCTCGATCGCGCCTATGTCAACAATGGTGGCGACAGCGCGATCCATCTCGGCAATGGCCGGTCCATGACGCTTGCCATTGCCGGGACGGGCCATGGACTGGCAGACCGGATCGCGATCCGTGCCGAAGACGGGATTCGCGGCATCGCGACCAGCGGCTGGCGCGGCCGTTCCTTTTCGCTCGGGATCGCCGACGCTGTTACCGTGCTGGCGCGGACCGGTGCTGAAGCCGATGCAGCCGCCACCCTGATCGCCAACGCCGTCGACCTGCCCGGTCATCGCGCCATCGAGCGCATGCCGGCACGCGATCTGGCGCCCGACAGCGACCTTGGCGATCGCCTGGTCACCCAGGGCGTCGGCGCGCTTTCATCAGGCGAAATCGCCGTCGCGCTGGACTGGGGGCTCGCCGTCGCCGAGGAGTTTCGGCGAAACGGCCTGATTGCCGCTTCAGCCTTGTTCCTTGCCGGTCAGGCACGGATCGCCGGCCCCATGGCGCTCGTTGCGCCCAACGAGAAATCAAGGAAGGAAATTGCCCATGCCTGAGTTTGCGATCCGCAAGATTGCGGTGCTGACCGAGGAGATATTTCATGAGGGCGGGCCGGTGGCGAAGGTGCCGCGCCGCCGCGCCGCCGCAATGGCGGTAGTGAACAACCCATTCGCCGGCCGCTACGTGGAAGATCTGCAGAGCGCCATGGACGATCTGAAGCCGCTCGGCCTGCTGCTCTCCGACAAGCTCATCACCGCATTGGGTGGCGACGTGAAACAGATCGACGGCTACGGCAAGGGCGCCATCGTCGGTATCGCCGGCGAGCTGGAGCATGGCGCGCTGTGGCATGTGCCTGGCGGCTATGCCATGCGCGAGCGGCTCGGCGATGCCAAGGCGATCGTGCCATCGGCAAAGAAGGTCGGCGCCTTCGGCTCGCGGCTCGACGTGCCGCTCGGCCATATCAACGCCGCCTATGTGCGCAGCCATTTCGACGCCATGGAGGTCGGCATCAGCGACGGCCCTCGTCCCGACGAGATCCTGTTCTGCCTCGCCATGACCTGCGGCCCGCGCGTGCACGACCGCATGGGCGGCCTCGCGGCAAAGGACATCAAGGCGTGGGACGGACTGCGGTGAGCGCCGAAGACATCAAGCTCAAGCTGGTCGAGGCCGAGGAGCCTGACGAGAACGATTACCGCCTGCAGGAGCAGGTCGGCTTCATCCTGCGCAAGGCTCACCAGCGCCATGTCTCGATCTTCGCCGCGCACATCGCCGACCTGACGCCGCCGCAATTCGCCGCCCTGGCCAAGTTGCACGATGTCGGCGAGACCTCGCAGAACCAGCTTGGCAGCCTGATCGCCATGGACGCGGCGACGGTGAAAGGTGTCATCGACCGGCTCAAGGCGCGCGGCCTGGTCGAGCTTTCCAAGCATGAGGTCGACAAAAGGCGCCTGCTGGTCAATCTGACTGCTGAAGGCCGCAAGGCTGTCGAGCGGCTGATCCCGATCGCCCGCGACATCACGCAGGAAACGCTGGCGCCGCTTTCGGCCAAGGAGGCCGCCATTTTCATGAGGCTTTTGGCCAAGCTGGCGTGAGCGCGGCCTTGGTCAGCCTAGGCCGTAAGAGTCCGCATTTTCGGATACCTGGCCTAGTCAGCTTGTTCGGTCTGCGCTGCCCCTCATTGCCCTGCCGGGCATTTCTCCCCGTATAGTGACGGGAAGCCGCCACCGATGGTTTCGCCAATCGCCAGCGTTGAAAAAAGGGTGCAGCGTTTCCGGTCAGTCCCCTTCTCCCCGTCACTATACGGGGAGAAGGTGCCGGCAGGCGGATGAGGGGCAGCGCTATGCCGCGTCCCTCAAGCGCCCTCACCGGCGACACGCCTCAGAGCCCGTGCTCCTTCAGGATCTGGGCGGCATTTTCCTTGGTGATCTTCTGCGTCGGCAGCGTGATGGTCTTTTCGACCTTCTCGCCGTTCAGGAACTTGATCGCCTGCCGCAGCCCTTCGGCGCCCGGCGTCACATAGGTGAACGTCGCCGTCAGCTCACCATTGGCAACAAGCTGCACGCCTTCATTGGGCAGGCCGTCGATGCCGATGAACTTGATGTCCTTCTCGCGGCCGACGTCCTTGGCGGCAAGATAGGCGCCGTAGGCCATCGGGTCGTTATGACCATAGACGAGGTCGATCTTCTCGTTGTTGCGCAGCGCCGTGGCCATGATGTTGTAGGCCTGGTCCTGCTTCCAGTCGCCCGACTGCTGGTCGAGCAAATATTTTATGCCCGGCTCCTTGTCAGTGAATTCATGGAAGCCGTCATGGCGGTCATGTGCCGGCTGGGTACCCATTCCGCCCCAGATCTCGACGACATTGCCTGATGCCTTGCCCTTGCCGCCGAGCAATTCGACGGCGTATTCACCGGCAGCCCGGCCGATCAGCTTGTTGTCGCCGCCGACGAACTGCGTGTAGTCCTTGGTCTCGACGTTGCGGTCGAGCACGAAGACCGGGATCTTGGCGTCGATCGCTTGCTGCACGACACCGGTCAACCCCGCGGATTCCTTCGGTGACACCAGCAGCGCGTCGACTTCCTGGCGGATCAGGTTCTCGACATCGGCGACCTGCTTTTCCGTCTTGTCCTCGCCGTCGGTGACGATCAGCTCGACTTCCGGATGCTTGGCGGCCTCGGCCAGGATGTCCTTGTTGAACTGGGCGCGCCACGGCTCGATGGTCGTCACCTGCGAGAAGCCGATCTTCCACTTCTTGTCCTGTGCGTAGGCGTTGCCGCTGGCCAAAAGCGCGGTCGTGGTCAGCAGTGCCGCGGTGACAGCGGCAAGCTTCAGCAATTCACGTCGTTTCATTTCTTGTTTCCTCCAAGATTTAGAGACGGGGTCTCTTTTGACGGCCGCTTTGCTGCGGTCGTTTCCTTGTGCGCCGCTTTTCCGCCAGGCAGGCGCAGATAGTAGAGAAGATCAACGGCATTGCGCTCCTGGACGAGCACGGTGCCGATGATGATCATCCCCTTCAGCACGAGCTGAAGGTTCGAATTGATGTTGTGCAATTGCAGGATGTTCGAGAGCAGTCCGAAGATCAGCACGCCGCAGAATGTGCCGATGAGGCTGCCGCGACCGCCCATCAGGCTGGTGCCGCCGATGACCACGGCAGCGATGGCATCGAGCTCCAGCCCGGCGCCGGCATCCGGCTTGCCTTGCCTGTATTGCGCGACATAGAGCACCGCCGCCACGCCGGCCAGCAACCCGGATACGGCGTAGGTGGCGATCTTGACGCGGCCGGCGGCGATGCCGGACAGCCGCGCCGCCTCTTCGTTGCCGCCGATGGCGTAGACATAGCGGCCGAACGGCGTGAAGCGCAGCACCGCGCCGTAGATCAGGATCGCTCCGAGGAAGAACAGGCCCGGCATCGGGATCACGCCGAACACCAGCGAGCGCAGCATTTCGAAATCGGCGGTGGCGTTCGACCCGGTGTAGACCGGCAGCACCGCATTGTTCTGGCCGGCGGTCAGCCGGGCGATGCCGAGCGCCGTCACCATCATCGCCAGCGTGACGATGAAAGGCTGCAGCCGCCCGGCAACGATGATGAAGCCGTTGAGCGCGCCGAACAGCAAGCCGACGCAAGGCGCCACCAGCAACACGCCGAGCACGCCGAATTTCGAGCCGACCTGCGGCAGCAGGAACCACAGCACCAGACTGCAGAGGATCACCCCGACAATGCCGGGCGTGACCAGCCCACGAACGCTATCCAGCCTGATGGCGTGGGTGGCCTGCGGGCCGGCGCGCGATTTTTCGATGTTCAGGAAGATGAAGCGGGTGACCAGAATGCCGAGGCAAAGGGCGACAACGGCAACTGTCGGCACCCCCAGCACCACCGCCGGCGTGACGCCCGGAACCGTCAGCAGCATGGCGCAGACCACGGTGCAGATCGCCATCAGCGAGCCGACGGAAAGATCGATGCCGCCGGTGATGATCACCGCCGTCATGCCGGTGGCGATCAGGCCGGTGGTCGACACCTGGCGCAGCACATCGAGCAGATTGCCGTAGGACAGGAAGATGTTGTTGCCCTTGGAACTGATCGGCGAGCCCAGCACGCCGATCAGGAAGATGGCGATCAGGCCCCAATAGAGCTTCGTCCGGGACAGGATGTTCAAGATGCTCATGCTGCGGGTCTCGTCATGGTCCGGCGCGGCGCCGCGAGCCGCATGATGGCCTCCTCACTGGCTTGCGCGCGGGAAAGGATCCCCGTCTGGCGACCATCGGCCATGACCAGGATGCGATCGGAAAGATGCAGCAGCTCCGGCAATTCCGAGCTGATGACGGCGATGGCGAGGCCGTCTCGCGCCAGCTTGAAGATCAGGTCGTAGATCTCCCGCTTGGCGCCGACATCGATGCCGCGTGTCGGCTCGTCCAGCAGCAGCACCCGCGGCCGCGTTGCCAGCCACTTGCCGATGACGACCTTCTGCTGGTTGCCGCCGGACAGTGTGCCGGCCGGCTGCTCGATGGTCCCGCAGCGAATACCGAGCGCCTTGACCGCGTGCCGCGCCAAGCCTTGCTCGGCGGCCCGCGAGCGAAGGCCGAACCGCGCCAGCGCGCCGACCAGCGGCAGCGCGACATTGTCGGTAATCGACGCCTGAAGATGCAGGCCTTGCGTCTTGCGGTCCTCGGTCACCAGGGCGATGCCGAGGCGGCGTGCATCGCGCCGCGAACGGATTTCCACCGGCTCGCCGTCGAGCCGGATTTCGCCGCCGGCACGGCCGCTGCTGGAACCGAAGATGGTCTCCAGGATTTCGGTGCGTCCCGAGCCCAGCAGCCCGCCTATCCCCAGAATTTCGCCTTCGGCAAGATCGAAGGCGACGCCGTCGAGCGCGGTGCGCCAGGCGTGGCGGTCTGGTTTCGACAGCCATAGGCCGCTTACCGAGAGGACGATCTTGCCGCTGGGACCACGCTCTTCCTGGGAAGAGGCAAGCAGGTTGCGCCCGACCATCGCCGAAATGATGGTGTCTTCGTCGAGCTTTGCCATCGCCTCGGTCAGCACGCGGCGTCCATCGCGAAACACGGTGACCCGCCTGGCCAGATGCATGACCTCGTCGATGCGGTGCGAGATGTAGACGATCGCCACCCCGTTGTCGGCGAGCTGGCGGATGATCCGAAACAGCCTTTGGCATTCGGCCGGCGAAAGTGCGGAAGTCGGCTCGTCCATGATCAGGATGCGCGCCGACATCGACAGTGCCTTGGCGATCTCGACCAGCTGCTGCTCGCCGACACGCAGGCTGCCGACCCGCGCCTCCGGGTTGAGCTCGATGCCGAGCCTCTGCAGCAGGGCGCCGGCGGCATGGCTGCTTGCCTTGCGGTCGACGATAAGTCCGGCGATCAGCTTCTCGCGCCCCAGGAAGATATTGTCGGCAACGCTGAGCTCGGGGACCCGCAGCCTGAAGATGGGCACGACCCGCACCATCGGGCTGACCGTTCCCCACATCACCAATCCGTTCTTCACCGATGTCGTTTCGGTCATCCAGCAGGCATTCGACCGCGCCGGCTATGCGGTCATGCTGTGCTGCACGGACGAGGACCTGAACACGCAGGACGACCAGATCAGACTGCTGCTCGACAGAATGGTCGACGGACTGATTGTTGCGCGCGTCGGCGACGGCGCGATCCTGAAGAGAATTGTCGACGACGCCAACGTGCCGGTGGTGCTGCTCGACCGCGTTTGCGAAGGCGTCGATACCGACTCCGTCGTTCTCGACAACCAGCGCGCGGTGTTCGACGCCATCACCCATCTGATCGATCTCGGCCACCGGCGGATCGGCTACATCTCCGGATCGTTCGACATCTCGCCAATGCATGACCGCATGACGGGATATCGCGAGGCGCTCCAGGCTGCCGGCCTGCCGGTCGAGAGCGAGCTTGTCCGCTTCGGCAATTTCCATGAAGTCGACGGCTACAACGCGACGATGCAGCTGCTTTCGCTGCACGACCGCCCGAGCGCGGTCTTCTCGGCCAACAACCCGATGGTGATCGGCACCATGAAGGCGATCCGCGATATCGGGCTGTCCTGCCCCGAGGACATTTCGGTTGCCTGCTTCGACGATTTTCCGTGGTCGGACGTGTTCCAGCCGCAACTGACCACGGTCGCACAACCGGTCAAGGCGATCGGTGAGCAGGCGGCCAATCTGCTGCTCGACCGCCTAGCCGGAAACAGGGACGCGCCGCCGCGCAAGCTGACGCTCAAGGGACGCCTGATGATCCGCAATTCATGCCGGCCCCTTGGCGCGCCGCTGGGGGCGATCGCACAAAGCGTCAGCGCCTAACGCGCCTTCGCAGCCTCGCAAAAAAGTCAGGCCGCTTCCGACAGCGATTTGTGGACGTTGGCCAGGATCTCGAAGGATCGCACCCGCGCTGCGTGGTCGAAAATCTGCGCGGTGACCATCAGCTCGTCGGCGCCGGTGCGCTGCACGAACGCTTCGATGCCTTGCCTGACCGTTTCCGGGCCGCCGACGACGGCGCAGGACAGCGCCTGGTCGAGCATGGTTTTGGCCATCGGGTCGAGGTCGCGCTCATATCCGTCGACCGGCGGCGGCAAGCGGCCGGGCCGGCCTGTGCGCAGATTGACGAAGGCCTGCTGCAGCGAGGTGAACAACAGCCGCGCTTCGGCGTCGGAGGGTGCAGCGAACACGTTGAGGCCGAGCATGACATAGGGCTTGTCGAGCTGTTTCGACGCCTGGAAGCGCGAGCGATAGATCTCCAGTGCGTGGTCGAGTTCGGCCGGCGCGAAATGCGAGGCGAAGGCGTAGGGCAGGCCGAGCATGGCTGCGAGCTGCGCACCATAGAGGCTCGAGCCCAGAATCCAGATCGGCACCTGCTCGCCCTCGCCGGGCACGGCGCGGATACGCTGACCGTCTTCGGCCGGCTGGAAATAGCCCATCAGTTCGACGACATCCTGCGGGAAACTGTCGGCGCCGGCGTCGAGGTTGCGGCGCAGCGCACGCGCCGTGCCCATGTCGGTGCCCGGCGCCCGGCCGAGGCCGAGGTCGATGCGGCCTGGATGCAACGCGTTAAGTGTGCCGAACTGCTCGGCAATGACCAGCGGCGAATGGTTGGGCAGCATGATGCCGCCGGCTCCGACGCGTATCGTTGTGGTGCCGCCGGCGACATGGGCAATGACGACGGAGGTGGCGGCGCTGGCGATGCCCGGCATATTGTGATGCTCGGCCAGCCAATAGCGCCTGTACCCCAGCCGCTCGGCATGGCGGGCGAGATCGAGCGAATTGGTGAGCGATTGCGAAGCGTTGCTGCCTTCGACGATCGGCGACAGGTCGAGAACCGAAAGTGCGGTCATGGGCGGGGATCCTGTGGACGGGAGGGATGTAGGAACCGACCGCGACGGCCGCAAATTCAAAAAATTGAACTGACGCCCATGAGTCCACTCAAGCAAAAAGGGACGCTCTGGAATTTAGTATCCACGGCTGCCTGCCGCAGCTTATCCCGCTTCTCGGATCATGCGCCCGCAGCCGTGTCGGTTTCTGAAATCTCTTCGTCCTCAACCGCCGTATGTTGCGCCGCCAGGAAATTGCCGACATGGCTGAGCTCGTCGAAATGATCGCAGAACACCTTGATGACGACCAGCAGCGGCACCGCCATCAGCGCGCCGACGAAACCCCACAGCCAGGACCAGAAGGCAATGGCGATGAGGATCGCCACGGCGTTGATCTCTAGGCGCCGGCCAACCACCGTCGGCGTCACGAATTGGCCCTCGACGGTATCGCACAACAGCACGAAGGCCGGCGCCAGCAGCGCGTAGGAGATGCTGTCGAAGCTGATCAGCGCGATGATCGTGACAAGCGTGATTGTAATCAGCGCCCCGATATAGGGCAGGAAATTGAGCAGAGCCGCTGCTGCGCCCCAGACCTGCGGGTTGGGCATGCCGAGTGCCCATAGGCCGAGTCCGATGACCACGCCCAGGCATGTATTGATGATGGCGACGGTAAGCAGATAGTGCGAGATTTCACGTTCGACGTCATAGACGACGCGCAGTGCCCGCTTCTTTTCGCTGAGACTGGGGAAGGATTCGACGATCTTCTCATAGAACATCGTGCCGGACGCGAGCAGGAACAGCGACAGGACGAAGACGATGATGAGGCTGGTGCCCGCCGACAGCAAATTGCCGGCGGCTTGCGAGAGGATGCCCGATTGCGCCATGGCTACCCTCTGGACGCCCGGCCCTTGGGAGGTCTGCGTCAGTCCCTCTATCTGCCGCGAAATGTCCATGATCCTTTCGAAAGGACGCCGCAGTTGCGCGAGACGTTCGGTCAGCTGCTGGCCAATCACCGAGGTGTTGTTGATGAGGTCGATGACCGGGCCGCTAAGCAGATAGCCGGCCACGGCAAGGATGCTGACCGACAGCACCACCAGCAGTGTCGCCGATATCACATCGGGCATGCCGTGTTTGCGCAGGAAGCGGACGATCGGCGTCAGCGTCAGCGCCAGCAGGAAAGCCAGGATGACCGGCATGAAGAAGGCGCGGGCGAAGGAGAGCGCGTAGATCGCCATAAGGAAGAAGATGCCGACTAGCAGCGAACGTATCAGGTGCATGTCCGCACGCGCCTCGACGCGCGGATCGGGGCTCTCGGCAGCACCCGAAGCGGCGGGTTCGGCTTTCATTCTGGCCCTCGGCGGCACACTGCGATTGGTGTACGCTGTTGGCGGAAACGCCTTTGCGGCTTCAAGGTTCCGCTGGAGCGACGTGCGTCCACTTGGACGCTCAAAGTACGCTCTAACGCTTTGAATTTACCATCGGCCCCGAAAATCGATTCCGATTTGCGGCCGATGCGCTTAGCCGGCGCTGACGATGACCTTGGCCCTACGATCTAGCCGGCGAATCAAACGGCCGGCGCGGCCGCAGCAGGGATCGCCTTCGCCGTCTCCTTGCGCACGATCGGTGCCACCTTGGTGCCGTAGAGTTCGATCGCCTTCATGATCTTGGCGTGCGCCATGGTGCCGATCGCCATTTGCAGCAGGAAGCGGTCGTTGCCGAATATCCTGTGCTGGGCAACGATCTTTTCGGCCACCTGTTCGGGGTTGCCGACGAACAGCGCGCCGTTCGGGCCGCGCGACTGGTCGAAATGTGCTCTCGACGTCGGACCCCAGCCGCGCTCGCGACCGATGCGGTTCATCACCTCGGCCTGCGGCCCATAAAAATCGTCGGCCGCCTGGTCGGTGGTCGCGGCAATGAAGCCGTGCACGTTGAGGCTGGTGGCCAGATCAGCCGGATCGTCGCCGGCCCGTTTGGCCGCTTCCCTGTAAATATCGAACAGCGGCGCGAACCGCGCCGGCTCGCCGCCGATGATGGCCAGCGCCAGCGGCAGGCCGAGCGCACCGGCCCGCGCGGCGGATTGCGGCGTGCCGCCGATCGCGATCCAGATCGGCAATCTGTCCTGGAACGGGCGGGGGTAGACGCCGCGATCGTTGATCGGAGCGCGCAGCCTGCCCGACCAGCTCACCTTGACATGATCGCGGACGGCAAGCAGCAGATCGAGCTTTTCGGCAAAGAGCTCGTCATAGTCCTCAAGATTGTAGCCGAACAGCGGAAAGGATTCGATGAACGAGCCGCGCCCAGCCATGATCTCAGCCCGGCCGCTGGATAGAAGGTCGAGCGTTGCAAACTGCTGGAAGACACGGACCGGATCGTCGGAGGATAGCACAGTGACCGCGCTGGTCAGCTTTATGCGCCGGGTGCGTTCGGCGGCTGCGGCCAGGGCTACGATCGGCGCTGAAGCCGCATAATCGGGACGGTGATGCTCGCCCAACCCAAACACGTCGAGGCCGACCTGGTCGGCCAGCTCGATCTCCTCGATCAGGTTGCGCAGCCGCTCATGCGCACCGATGGCGCCTGGGCCTGATTCCGGGCTGACGTCGGCGAAGGTGTAGAGACCGAGTTCCATCATCTGTCATCCTGGTGGTTTGTTCTGGTGTTTTGTTTTCGCGCTACAGGTAGCGACCAGTCCGCCGCGCCGCCAGAGGGTCGCATGGTGAACAGTGCATGTCCGTTTCAGCCGAATTCAGCCGAAAAGGCGTCTCCCGGCTGCAACAGCTCAGAATTTCATGGCTGGCATACCGTTTTGGCGCTTGAACTCTGGGTTTTCACGCGTATGTAAGCCTCGCAAATTGACTCCAGGGAAGTGGACTTGGCTATCTATAGGGAAAAAGACGTTTTCGAGCGGCGCAATGCCGCAAACGAGGCAAAGAAGGCGCTTCTCGAGCGCTTCAAGGCAAAGCCGGCAGCGGACGATCCAGCGGTGCTGGCACGACAGGCCGAACGCAAGGCGATCCTCGAAGCCCGTGCGATACGCGAGGCCGAAAAGGCCAGGCTGAAGCAGGAGAAGCTGGCGCGCGAAGCGGCCGAAAAGGCCGAGCGCGAAGCTGCTGCCGAAGCGGCGCGTATCGCTGCTGAAGAAGCGGCGCAGGCGGAAGCGAAGATCCGGGAAGCCGAAGAGAACGAGCGCATCGCTCGTTTGCTTGCCGACGAGGCTGAGCGCAAAGCCAAGCGCGACGCGCGCTATGCGGCGCGCAAGCAGCGCACCGGCAGGACGCCTCCGGGCTTTTCCGCTCGCTAGCGCTCCTACAGCGCGATTTCACCAATCAAAATTCAGGGCCGCCTTGCAGCGGCCCTGAAGGCGTTTGTGCTGCGGCCTTGCTGCAAACCTAGGTCGCGAGTTTCAATCCTATGATGCCGCAGACGATGAGTGCGATGCAGGCCAGCCTGATCGCGGTCGCAGGCTCACCGAGCAGCCAGATGCCAAGCAGCGCCGTGCCGACGGTGCCGATGCCGGTCCACACCGCGTAAGCCGTGCCGACCGGCAGGGTCTTCAGCGCCAGTCCGAGCAAGGCGAGACTGACGACCATCGAGGCAACCGTCAGGATGGTCGGAAGCGGCTTCGAAAAGCCATCAGTGTATTTGAGGCCAATAGCCCAGCCGATCTCGAACAGGCCAGCGAAGAAGAGAAGAATCCACGACATCGGAACGCTCCATTGGATTGCGGGTCGTCCCGGTCTTTTCGGAAAGCGCGAAGTCGTCTTCGCCGCATTGATTTAGAAATGCCCAATCAACAGCAGCGCCGACAACACTTCAGGACCAGTCGCTGAATGTCGATGGTCCTGAAATGCCGTCGGTCATGACTGCGCCGAAACGCCGAGGCTTACTTGTCCTTGAGTTTGGTCGCCTTGACGGGCGGCGCTTTCAGGGTCGGGGCAGCGGCAGGTTTCTTCGCGTCCCTCTTCGGCTTGCGGGCTTCTTTGCCCGCCTTCATCGCACCTTTAGCCATGATTCGTTTCCTCCAATTGTGGCAAGCGAAATGAACCAAGAGAAACGCCCGACCGCAAGAGGCATAATCTGGCGCCGGCGCCAGCCGTCGGCTGTCAATCGTTTCTAATTCGCTCGTAAACCACGCTGGTCCGTGCGATGATCTTTTTGCACTGCAGCAACGGCCCGTGCCTTCGCCGGGTGGTGATCCGGCAGGACGGTCAGGACGACAATGCGAATTCATATCGGCTGCGAGATGAGCTTCGACTTTCCGCAGGAAACGCCGCTGATCGCGATGCTCAACGTCCACTATTCCCGCGCGTCCGATCTCGAGCGGCCGGATTTCCTGACTTCGAACCCACCGGTGCCGATCGAGAGCTACCGCGACAGTTTCGGCAATTGGTGCAATCGTCTTGTCGCCCCGCCCGGTCGCTTCACCTTCGGCACGGACGCCGTGATCCGCGATCCCGGAACCTTCGAGACCGGCGATCTGGTGGCATGGCAGCACGAGGTGCGCGACCTGCCGTCGGAGACATTGCTGTTCCTGCTGCCGAGCCGCTATTGCGAGAGCGACGTGCTGGCGAGCGAGGCGTGGCGGCTGTTCGGCCACTCACCGCTCGGTATTCCACGCGTGCAGGCGGTCTGCGATTTCGTCCACAACCACATCATCTTCAACTACGGCAACGCGCGGCCGACGCGCACGGCGACAGAGGCCTATCGAGAGCAAAGCGGCGTTTGCCGCGACTTTGCCCATCTCGCCGTCGCCTTCTGCCGCGCCTTGAACATCCCGACGCGCTATTGCACCGGCTACATCAGCGACATCGGCCTGCCGAAGCCTTGGTCGGACATGGACTTCGCCGCCTGGATGGAGGTCTACCTCGGCGGTCGCTGGCATGCCTTCGATCCGCGCAACAATGCGCCGCGCATCGGCCGCATCCTGATCGCCTCCGGCCGCGACGCAGCCGATGTGCCGCTGACCCATATTTTCGGGCCGGGCACGCTGGCCGGTTTCAAGGTCTGGACGGAAGAAGTCATCGAACAGGCGTCGACGCAGCAGCCTTGAACCAGCGGATGGTTTGCCGCGTTGTGAATGCCTGTGTGGAGCTTCGGCGGCTGCGCCGTTAAGCTCCAACACGTCGAGGCGCGGCTGAAGGGAGGAACGAAGATGAAAATCGACGGCGGGTGCCATTGCGGCGCCATTACCTACGAGGCGGAGGTCGATCCGGACAACACCAGTATTTGTCACTGCATCGATTGTCAGCAGCTGACCGGAACAGCGTTTCGGGTGACCGTGCCGGCGCCGGAGGAGCGCTACCGGATCACCAAGGGCACGCCGAAGATCTACATCAAGACCGCAGCGAGCGGCGCCAGGCGCGCCCAGGCCTTTTGCGGCGAGTGCGGTACGCACCTCTATGCCACGTCGGTTGGCGACGGGCCGAAAGTCTATGGCATCAGGGTCGGCACGGCGCGGCAGCGCGAACAACTGATCCCGAGAAAGCAGATCTGGCACCGCTCGGCGCTGCATTGGCTGCCGGAGTTCGAAGGCACAATGATCGTCGAGGAGCAGTAGCCTCTCAGTCGTCGCCTTCGACCACCCTTAGCCTCAATTGGCCGGTCTTGGAGTCGGCGACGCGCGCTCCCGCTTCGGTCTTCGCGTTGGCCGCCGATCCGGCGTCGCCTTCCGCCGGCTGCGCGCCGAACTCCAGCGCCTCGATCTTCTGGCCGCGCTTGGTCACCTTCGACGTCGAGACGAGAATATCGTCGATATCCTTGGCCGACTGGCCGAAATGGCTCTGCAGCTTGCGCACCCGCTCGTCAAGGCGCGAGACATCCTCCATCAGCCGGATGACTTCGCCCTGGATCAAATGCGCCTGCTCGCGCATGCGGGCGTCCTTGAGAATCGCCTGGATGACCTGAATCGACAGCATCAGCAGCGACGGCGAGACGATGACGATGCGAGCGCGGTGCGCCTTGTGGACAATCCCCTCGAAATTCTCGTGGATCTCGGCGAATACCGATTCCGACGGCACGAACATGAAGGCGGTGTCCTGCGTCTCGCCCTGGATCAGGTATTTGTCGGAAATATCGCGGACATGCACCTCGATATCACGCCGAAACGCTTGTGCGGCGACCTTCTGCAAATCGACGCCTTCGGCGGCACGGATGGCATTCCAGGCTTCCAGCGGAAACTTGGCGTCGATGGCGAGTGCAGGCGCGCCGTTCGGCATCTTCACCAGGCAGTCGGGCCGGCTGCCGTTCGACAGGGTCGCCTGGAATTCATAGGCGCCGTGCGGCAGGCCGTCGGCGACGATCGCCTCCATGCGCGACTGGCCGAAGGCGCCGCGCGTCTGTTTGTTGGAGAGGATTGCCTGAAGTTGCACGACCTGGCTGGCGAGCGACTGGATGTTGCCTTGCGCTGTATCGATGACCGCCAGCCGCTCCTGCAGTTTGGCGAGGCTTTCATGCGTCGATTTCGTCTGCTCGGTCATGGTCTGGCCGAGACGGCCGGTCATCGCGTCGAGACGCTGGCCGATCGACTGCGTGAGTTCGGCCTGCCGCGCCCCGAACACTTCGGCGATGGCGCCCATGCGGCCCTGCATCTCGGCCTGGCTTGCCAGGATGCCGGCCATCCGCGCCTCGGCGTCGCGGGTGTGGTCGGCGGCTTCCGCGGCAGCCACCGCACGCGCCTTGGCCGAGCGCCAGAGCGCGACGACGAGCGCCACGAACAGGCCCAGGAACAGGACCGCGCCGAATGCCAGCACGTGGCCGAGCGTGATCGTGGTGGCGCCGAGCCGGGCGATCGGTTCGGACAGGATGGTGGTCAGGTCGTTCATATCGGACAGCATAGATGATTCGGCCTGACGACACAGATCAAAACGTGAACGCCGCTGCAAATGCCCCGGTTGACGCTTTTCGTGCGAGGTCTTAGGTGAGACGCCATGTCGATCAAGCCGCTCATCATCCTTCCCGATCCCGTCCTGCGCCAGGTTTCGAAACCGGTCGAGCGCGTCGACGGCGCCTTGCGCAAACTGGCCGACGATATGCTGGACACGATGTATGATGCGCCGGGCATTGGTCTGGCGGCGATCCAGATCGGCGAACCGCTGCGCATGCTGGTGATCGACCTCGCCAAGGAAGACGAGCCGCCGGTGCCGCATGTCTTCATCAATCCCGAGATTCTTGAGAGCGCCGATCAGCGCTCGGTCTACGAGGAGGGGTGCCTGTCGATCCCGGATTACTATGCCGAGGTCGAGCGCCCTGCCGCCGTGCGGGTGAAATATCTCGATCGCGACGGCAAGCTGCAGGAGATCGAGGCCGAAGGGCTGATGGCGACTTGCCTGCAGCACGAAATCGACCATCTCAACGGCGTTCTGTTCATCGACCACATCTCGAAGCTGAAGCGCGACATGGTGGTGAAGAAGTTCAAGAAGCTCGCCAGGGACAAACCATCAGGCAGCAAGGCGCCGGGCAAGTTAGTGGGATAGGGCGATACTCGCGCAGTTTGATGCTGAACCTTTCGAAGATGTTGGCGGGACAGCGCCCCTCTACCCTGTTCCAGATCAGGAAATGGAGACGCCGATGAGCGACATGCTGATCAGAAATATTCCCGAACCCTTGAAGCGGGAAATCGAGCAGGCGGCGCGTAAGAGCGCCCAGAGCCTGTCGGGCAAGGCGATAGCTCTTCTGCGCGAAGGCATGGTCGCCGAAAGGCAAGCCAGGCTGGAGCCGGGTCTTTCGGCATGGGACGCTATTCGCGCGACTTTCGCTGCTGAAAACGCAATGGCGATGAATTCGCCAAGATCATGAACGAAATCGAAGCAGAAAGGAAACGCGACTTCGGTCGCCGACCCGCAAAGTTCGCGACTTCGACTGAGCCGACTTAACGGCCAGACGAAGACCGGACCCGGAACAAAATGCCCTTGTGCGTCATCTTCATGGGTACGCCCGAATTCTCGGTGCCGACGCTGCGGGCGATCGCGGATGCCGGACATGAGATTGGAGCCGTCTACACTCAGCCGCCGCGCGCCGCCGGTCGCCGGGGGCTGGAACTGACGCCGTCGCCGGTGCAGCGCGAGGCCGAGCGGCTGGGCCTCGAGGTGCGGACGCCGGTGTCGCTGAAGAACGAGACCGAGCAGCAGGCGTTCCGCGCCTTGCGGGCCGATGTCGCCGTCGTCGTCGCCTATGGATTGCTGTTGCCCAAACCCATTCTCGAGGCGCCGCGGCTCGGCTGCGTCAATGGTCACGCGTCGCTGTTGCCACGCTGGCGCGGCGCCGCCCCTATCCAGCGCGCCATCATGGCCGGCGATACCGAGACAGGCATGATGGTGATGCGGATGGAAGAAGGCCTGGACACCGGCCCGGTGGCGATGGCCGAAAAATGCGCCATCGGCCCCAATATGACGGCCGGCGAACTGCATGATCGGCTGATGCACATTGGCGCCGCGCTGATGGCGGAAGCGCTGGCTCGTCTGGAACGGGATGCCCTGACTTTTGCCGCACAGGCGACGGAGGGGGTGACCTATGCCAAAAAGATCGATAAAGCGGAGACGCGCGTGGACTGGACGCGGCCTGCTGGCGAAGTCCACGATCATATTCGCGGCCTGTCGCCCTTTCCCGGCGCATGGTGCGAGATCGAAATTGGCGGCCGCCTGGAGCGGCTGAAACTGCTTCGCTCGACGCTTTCGCAAGGCGCCGGCGAGCCGGGAGGAATTCTCGACGACCGGCTGACGGTCGCCTGCGGGTCAGGCGCGATCAGGTTGGTCGAAGTTCAACGTGCGGGCGGAAGGCCCATTGCCGCGCAGGAGTTTCTGCGCGGGGCCAAGCTCGAAAAAGGAACGAAATTCTCATGAGCATGATGTCGATACGCGCGGCAACGCCGCGGGACCGCGAGGCGATCCGCCTGGTCGAGGAACACGCATTTGGCCAGCAGGCGGAGGCCGGCCTGGTCGACGCGCTGGTCAGCGGCGGCGATGCCGTCGTCGAACTGGTGGCGGAAGAAGATGGACAGGTGGTCGGCCATATTCTGTTTTCGCGGCTTTACGTGCAGAACGGCGGCAAGAGCTTTCCGGCGGTGGCGCTGGCGCCTCTTGCGGTCGAGCCGTCATTCCATGGCACCGGCATCGGCGGTGCGCTGGTCCGCGAGGCGCATATCCGCCTGAAGGATGCCGGCGAGGTGCTGGCGGTGGTGCTTGGCGATCCCGCATATTATGGCCGCTTCGGCTACAGTCACGCGCGCGCCGAAAAATTCGAAAGCGAGTTCCAGGGCGAAGCGCTGCAGGCGCTGGTCTGGGGCGAAGCGCCTGAGACCGGCAAGCTGGTATACGCTTCGGCTTTCGGCACCGCGCTCGCCGCCTAACCTCATCCTTCTTAGGAATGCCGCGTTTTCGCCTCGACATCGAATATGACGGCAGCCTCTATGCCGGCTGGCAGCGCCAGGCAGACCAGCCTTCGGTGCAGCAGGCGATCGAACAGGCGATCGAGAAATTCTGCGGCGAACAGGTCTCGCTGCGCGGCGCCGGCCGCACCGATGCCGGCGTCCATGCGACCGGTCAGGTGGCGCATGTCGATCTCGTCAGGGCGTGGCCTGATGACAAGGTTCGCGATGCCGTCAACGCCCACCTGCAAACGGCCAAGGCGCGCATCGCCATCCTCAAGGCGGCTGTGGTGCCGGATAGCTTCGATGCGCGTTTCTCGGCGATCGGCCGCCACTATCTCTACCGCATCGTCAACCGGCGCGCGCCGGCGGCGCTCGACAAGGGCAAGATCTGGTGGGTGCCGAAGCGGCTCGACGCCGAGGCCATGCACGAAGCGGCAAAGGTGCTGCTGGGGCGGCATGATTTCACCACGTTCCGCTCGACCCAGTGCCAGGCCGACAACCCGGTCCGGACGCTCGACCGGCTGGATGTCAGTCGGCTGGGTGACATGATCGAAGTGCGAGCCTCGGCGCGC
The DNA here is from genome assembly GCF_055811235.1 of Mesorhizobium sp. WSM4810. Classification (NCBI taxonomy): domain Bacteria; kingdom Pseudomonadati; phylum Pseudomonadota; class Alphaproteobacteria; order Hyphomicrobiales; family Phyllobacteriaceae; genus Mesorhizobium; species Mesorhizobium sp. WSM4810. The sequence continues at coordinate 69,312 of NZ_JBVVQV010000021.1, forward strand.
TCGTTCCTGCACAATCAGGTGCGCTCGATGGTCGGCTCGCTGAAGCGCGTCGGCGAAGGCGGCTGGACAATTGCCGATCTGAAGGCGGCGCTCGACGCGCGCGACCGTGCAGCCTGTGGCCAGGTGGCGCCGCCCGATGGGCTTTTTCTCGTTGGGGTAGATTATCCGAAGGCGTCCGGATGACGCGGCTAGATGTGCCGATCAGTCAGCGTCACTAGGCTAGGTCGTCCTGCCAATCGGCCCAGCCGTAGAACACGCGCACAATCACCACGCGCTCGGACTCTACAATGAAGGCGATGGTGACGCGGCGTGTGAATCCGATGATGCGAAGCTATTCAAGTCCCGGTTCCGCTCGGCGCACCGATGCCGAGCAGCGCCTGCAGCGCGAACAGAACGACCAGCGACGCCACGAACATTCCGGCGAAGACAGCGCTGCCGACAGCCGCGCCCCTGCCGATGGCAACGTTTGTCATCCGCCAGGTCAGGATCATCGACAGCGCGAACAAAAGCAGCGACGCCAGTACGGCGAACTCGTTGGTGGACGGCAGGAAAAGCCTGATCAACGCCGCTGGCAGCATCATCCAGGCGATGATCGCCGACGCCCAGTTGCTGGCGACGACATAGTGGACGAAGCGCCCGCCGATGCCGGCGCGCGGCGCGACGAGGGCAAGGCCGACAAGCGGCAACACCCAGACGCCGATGTCGACTGTCGCCAGACGAATCAGCATGCTGAAGCGTCCGGCGAATGCATTCGGATCGCCGATCTCGTTGGCGAGGCCGACCCAACCGACGATCAGCGCCGGTGCCGCGACGACGATGGCGAAGAAGGAATTCCAGAAACCGTCGGCCGAAAGGTCGAACTGGCGCAGCCCATCGGCCTTGCCGAGCATCAGTCGCCAGGCGCCGTTGAGCGAAGCATAGGTTTCATCCGACGAAAGCATGATTACGATGCGCCTTGCTCGAACCAGTCTTCGATGAAGCGCAGATAAATCTGCGTCAGCGTCTCGAGGTCGGCAAGTGCGACGCGTTCATCGACCATGTGCATGGTCTTGCCGACCAGCCCGAACTCGACCACCGGACAATAATCCTTGATGAAGCGTGCATCGGAGGTGCCGCCGGAGGTGGAAAGCGCCGGCTTCCTGCCGATCACCGCCTTGACCGAACCGCTGAGCGCTTCGATCAGCCGCTTGTCGCGGGTGAGGAAGACGTGGCTCGGCCGGTCGCGCCAGACGAGTTCGTAATCGACCGGTGTCGTCTTGCCGGCCCGGTATTTCTTTCGCTTCGCCGCCTTGTCGAGACGGTTGTGGATTTCCGCCTGGATGGTCTCGGCGGTCCATGTGTCGTTGAAGCGGATGTTGAAGGCGGCGGTCGCCTTTGCCGGAATAACATTGGTGGCCGGATTGCCGACGTCGATCGAGGTTACCTCCAGATTGGTCGGCTGGAAGTCCTTGGTGCCCTTGTCGAAGACTGGGTGCAGCAAGGCTTCGACCAGCGTCATCAGGCCGCGCACCGGATTGTCGGCAAGCTGCGGATAGGCGGCGTGGCCTTGGCGGCCGTTGACGATGATGCTGCCGGACAAAGAGCCGCGCCGGCCGATCTTGATCATGTCGCCCAGCGCATCGGGATTGGTCGGCTCGCCGACGATCGACGCATCCCATTTCTCGCCCTTGGCGACCGCCCATTCGAGCAGCTTTGTCGTGCCGTTGATGGCCGGCCCTTCTTCGTCGCCGGTGATCAGCAGCGAGACCGAGCCTTTCAGGCCGCCTTTCGACTCGAGATGGCGCGCCACGGCGGCGATGAAACAGGCGATGCCCCCCTTCATGTCGACGGCACCGCGACCGAACATCTCGCCCTTGGCGATCTCGGCAGCGAAAGGCGGATGCGTCCATGAGGTCTCGTCGCCGACCGGCACCACGTCGGTATGCCCGGCGAACATCAGGTGCGGACCGTTGCCGGAGCGCCGCGCATAGAGATTTTCGATATCGGGCGTGCCGTCCTCCGAGAACACCGGGCGCTCGACGGAAAAGCCGAGTGGTTTCAGCATTGTTTCCAGCGTGCTCAGTGCCCCGCCCTCGATAGGTGTCACGGAGGGGCAGCGGATGAGGGCGGCGAGATTTCCAGCGGGATCGGTCGGCAACGTCATGGGCAAAAGCGTTAGTCGAAAGCGCAAGGCCTGTCACGGCCAGACATAAGGGCCAGCCATCCCGCCGACACTATGGTTTTCATGGCGTATTGTCGCAGGCCTGATGCATGTCGCCCAAAAGGCATGGCCCTGGGCTTGACCGGTGCGGGCGCAGCGGTTTTGGGCAAATGCGCATAAAACAAACAAAGGCTTAAAGTGCGTCGCAGGAGTCGCTTCAGACGCGACGCACTTAGGCGGGATACGAGATATTGCATGGACTGAGCGACAAAAGGCCCAAATAATCGCTGTGGTCAGTTCGCGGCCCGCACATGCGCCCGGTAACGGCCCTTTCCGGTGCGTTTGGCTTCATAGAGCGCGTGATCGGAGCAGGTGAGAAGAAGTTCCGGCTCGCCGCCGTCGGCAGGCGCGAAGGCACTTCCAATGCTCAACCCGAAGGGTATTGCGGTGCCCACGCCAAGGTCGAAGGGTACCGAAATCTTCTCAATGGCGCGCTTTGCCAGCATGGTGGCTTCGATCTCGGATGTGTCGGGCAGCAGGATCACGAATTCGTCACCGCCGATGCGAAAGACCATATCCCCCGGTCGGAAAGCGCGCTTCAATCGTTCGGCCACCTTGCGCAGCAGCATGTCGCCGACCGCGTGGCCGAAGCGGTCATTGACGTGTTTGAAGCCGTCGAGGTCCATGCTGAGAACGGCAAACGGCATGCCGCCGTTTGCTGCCGGCGCCGCAAGCTCGCTGCACATGCCGCGCAGTTTCTCCTGAAGGAAGATGCGGTTGGGCAGGCCGGTCAGCGCGTCCTTGATCGCCAGATCGCGATTGTCCAGTTCGGCGCGGATCATGCGGGCGTTGATCGCATGATTTTGAAGCAGCACGATGATGACGCCGGCCACATAGAAAGGCACTTGAAATCCGACGATCGACATTCCGGGCGCCGGAGATAACAGCGCGCCAACCAGGAAAGGCAGGCTTACGGCCAGCATGACGAATATGGCGTAGCGCGGGGTCGCTGCGTTGCGCGACGACACCACGCCGACGACGCCTGCGACGTTCAAGGCAGCCAGCACGGCAAGCGCCATATCCCCGCTGACGACGCAGCCATAGCAGCCGAGGCCGAAAATCACCGACCATGACCCACCGGCGGCCATGAGGCCTGTCAGCGGCCCCGTTCCCCCGCGCTTGCGGGTCCGCTCACATTCCCGCATCAGCAGGAAGCGGACGGCAAACAGAATGAGGTCGGCCGCCATCCAGGCGTAAGGCCACCGGTCGCCGGTGAAGACAGTGGCGCCGACTGCCAGCACCAGGACACTGATGGTGCCGAACAGGACAGCGAATTTGCGCTCGAAAGTGGTGTCGAGAAGCCGCGCGCGGACAGCTTCCGGTTCCGCTCTGATCGGTGAAGAAAACCAGGCGAACAGCCGCGCGCCGGCGCTTCGCCTTCCGCGCGTTTTCGGGTTGGCCAGGGGCTCGTCGTGTGCCAGTCGAGTGCTCCGTGCCGGTCGACACAGTCTTCACAGGGCATGCTGGACCAAGGTGATTAAGATTAGCTTAGGTACCTGGACGAGCCGACCGCAATGGACCGTCGATCAGGGTGATCTTTTGCCAGATCTTTCGCGACAGATTGGAGCCCAAGGACTCGATGTCGTTGACGCCATCGACGACCACATCGTCGTTGACCGATTGCGCGAACAGCGCGGCGATCTTGCCGGTGATCGACAGCATTTCGGAGCAATAGTCGAGGTAGCGCGCGAGATCGGCACGGTCGGTTATGCGTGCCGGTGAATGCGATGTCGGCTTGAAATCGGTTGAAAGCGCTGCCGGATCCTTGGTCAGCTGATGCATGTCGATGACATGGATCAGCGATCGCAAGCCATGAAGCTTGCGAAACACCTGCTTGCGCTTGATGCGCTCCTCGGTCCGGATCAAGGCCAGGAAGCCGAGCATCGCGAGGATGATCATGTTGATCAAGGATTCGATGCCTTGCACCGACTGGATGGCGTCGTGGGTTCCCGAGATGCGGCCGAGCGGAAGGATGGTGCCGACGAACAGGAACATCAGCGCGCCGGCGGCAATGGTGACGATGACGACGCCGCGCAGCCACCAGATCGGCGCTTCCAGCGCCTTCGCCGCCTTGGCCAGATCACGCGACAGCGACACAAGTTCTATGGCGACGCCACGCAAGCCGGTATCGGGAAACCGCTCGGCGACGCGTTTTTCCAGTCGCTCGGCAGTTTCGATGATCAGTTTCGCATCAAGCGTGCGGTAGCGCATGGCTAGGGACCCGCCCGGCGCTCAGGATTCGGCCGGCGCATTGGTGCGTTTGCCGTAGCGGTTGGGTCCGGGATCACTTTTGAAAAAGGCCAGAATGACAAGGAGAATGGCGCCGACGATGAGAGAGATCAATGCGTAGTAGGTAGGCTTGCCGAAATCATGGAACCGCTTCGCCGTTAGCGCAAAGGTCGACCATGTCGAGACGACCACAGCGATCCACCAGGCGAGCGCCCAGTACTGACTTGCAGCAGTGCCCAACGGCGTTCGCGAGAACTGGTAGAGCAGGAAAAGCTGAGTGAGGAGCGGCAAAAGACCCGCCAAAACATAGGCGCTGGGGTTCACTCGCCCGGAAAGGCTGAAGAAAAGCCATAGAAATCGAGGTCTGTCGAGCAAGCGGGTAGGTCCGTTTTTTTGAAAAGATCAATCGCGAAGCAGTTCATTGATCGAGGTTTTGGAACGGGTCCTGGCATCGACCCGCTTGACGATGACGGCGCAGTAGAGGCTGGGACCCCAGTTTTCGCCTGGCACGTTCTTGCCCGGCATCGTGCCCGCCACCACCACTGAATTGGCTGGCACTTCGCCGTAGAAAACCTCGCCGGTGGCACGGTCGACGATCTTGGTCGACTGGCCGATGAAGACGCCCATGCCGAGTACCGAGCCTTCGCGCACGACGCACCCTTCAACCACTTCGGAGCGTGCGCCGATGAAGCAGTTGTCCTCGATGATGGTCGGGCCGGCCTGCATCGGCTCCAGCACGCCGCCGATGCCGACGCCGCCCGACAGATGCACATTCTTGCCGATCTGGGCACAGGAGCCGACCGAGGCCCATGTGTCGACCATGGTGCCGCTGTCGACATAGGCGCCGACATTGACGAAGGACGGCATCAGCACGGCACCTGGCGCGACGTAGGCGGAGCGCCGCACGATCGATGACGGCACGGCACGGAAACCTGCCTTCTCAAAGTCGATGGCGCTCCAGCCGTCGAATTTCGACGGCACCTTGTCCCACCACACGGCCTGGCCCGGACCACCCTTGATGATCTCCATCGGGTTGAGTCGGAACGACAGCAGCACAGCTTTCTTCAGCCACTGGTTGACATGCCATGTGCCGTCGGCCTGGCGCTCAGCAACGCGGACAACACCCCGGTCGAGCAGGTCGAGCGCCGCCTGGATGGCGTCGCGCGCTGCGCCGCGGGTTGCCGTCGAAATCGTCTCGCGTTCCTCGAAGGCGGTTTCGATGGTCTTTTCGAGGCTCGCCAGATCGGGCTTTGACATGAATTCGCTCCATTACCAAGCTGTTAAGGGGCCGCACCTTAACCTGTTTTGAAAGTCGCCGGACCCTATGTGAAGGCTTGGTGAGGGTCAATCGCGGCTGCGTCGCGGGACGGCGCAACTGAATAATTGGACGGGTAGGTAATATGACTCCTATGGAAAAGGCGGGGTGGACGCCGCTGCCGCATTCGGACGAGGATCTGGAGCGGTCGAAAAGCGTGCCGGACACGCCGCAGACGCGTGCCGAGACCTACCGGTTGGCATGGAACGATCCCGACTTCATGACACGGCGCGAATTGCGCGCGGTCAGGCTGCAGCTCGAACTGTTGAAGCCGGAGATGATCCTGGCCGAGCGCGGCATCGGCTCGACCGTCATCCTGTTCGGCGGGGCGCGCATACCCGAGCCGGGCGGTGAAGCCTGGGCGGCCAAGAACGAGACGCAGAAGGAAAACCTCGAGAAAAACAGCAAATATTACGAGGAAGCGCGAAAATTCGCCCGGCTCTGCTCGCAGCAGTCGGCCACCTCCTATTATCGCGAATTCGTCGTGGTGACAGGCGGCGGACCCGGCGTGATGGAAGCCGGCAACCGCGGCGCCGACGATGTCGGCGCCCCGTCGATCGGCCTCAACATCGTGTTGCCGCACGAGCAGGCGCCGAATGCCTATGTGACGCCGGAGCTCTGTTTCAACTTCCACTATTTCGCGATCCGCAAGATGCATTTCGTCATGCGCGCCAAGGCTGTCGCGGTGTTTCCCGGCGGCTTCGGCACGATGGACGAATTCTTCGAGACGCTGACCCTGATCCAGACCGGCCGCATGGAGCGCGTGCCGGTGATCCTGTTCGGCAAGGCTTTCTGGAAACGGGCGATCGATCTCGATTTCCTCGCCGAGCAAGGCACGATCACCCCTGGCGACCAGGACATCATCGATTTCGTCGACACCGCCGACGAAGCCTGGGGGATCATCAGCCGCTTCTATCAGCTCTAGGCCGCGGGCTTCGATCCGGCTTTACGAAGCTTACGGCTCAAGCGGTGATGTCGACGATCGCGGTGAGGAATTCGGCAAGATCGTCGGTGACGAAATCCACATCGTCCTCGTGGCCCGGGTCACGTTCCCAGATTTCGGAGAAGGTCGGCTCGAAGTTGCGCGGCACAACCAGCACCGTGGTCATGCCCAGCGATTTCGGCACGGACAGGTTGCGGGCCAGATCCTCGAACATCACCGCATTGTGGCCGGTGACCGCGTGGAGTTCCGCGAACTTCTCGTAGGTCTGGCGGGCCGGCTTAGGGTTCAGCCCGGCAGCGACGATATCGAAGATGTCGTCGAAATGATCGAGGATGCCGAGTTGGCGCGCGGTGCGTTCGGCATGCCTGCGGTCGCCATTGGTGAAGATGAACTTGCGGCCGGGAAGCTGGCGGATGGCGGTGCCGAGAACGGGATCGGGAACCAGCCAGGAATAGTCGATGTCATGGACCTTCTCGAGAAAGTCGTCGGGATCGATGCCGTGGCGCGCCATCAGACCGTTCAGCGTCGTGCCATATTCCCGGTAGAGTTCCTTCTGCAGCTTGCGGGCATCGTCGCGTGGCAGCGTCAGCAGTTCTCCGACATAGGCGGTCATCTTTACGTCGATCTGCGAGAACAGGTTCGAATGGTGCGGATAGAGGGTGTTGTCGAGGTCGAACACCCAGTCGGTGACATGGGCAAAGCGGGCGGGGTCCGGGAGCGTGGTCATGCAACCCCTTATGGCACGAAACAATGCTTTTGGCAGAGGCTTTATCCACAACTTATGCGCGTCATGGGTGGCGAAAATGGCCCGATGATTCAAATTTTAGGCATCGCCGAAAGGGGCCATTCAGGGCTTGCTGGCACACAGACGGTCCAGGGGGAACCAGCGATGAGCCGCATATTTCTGAAGTCTGCCGCCGTCGCTTTCGCCTCCCTCGCAGTCTCGCTGTTGTTGACGCTGATCGTCGTTCCGGCAATGGGCTTTCCGATCAACCGTACGATCTGGCTGACGTCCACGGTCTGCCCGCTGGTGCTCGCCTGGATCGCCAGCGCCTACACGTTCTGGCAGGGCGAGAGGTTGAAAGGCGCTCATCGCGACCTCGCCCGCGCTCATGCCCAGCTCGCCGCTGCGCATCGGCGCCTGTCGGAGAAGGCAAGCCGCGACGACATGACCGGCATGCTCAACCGCGAGAGCTTCTTCGCCGCCCTCGAGGCCACCCGGCGTAAATCCGATCGCGGTGCGTTGCTGATCATCGACGCCGATCACTTCAAGCTCATCAACGACAGCTACGGCCATCTGACCGGCGACGATGCACTGCTCCTGATTGCAAGCGCGATCGAGCGCGGCGTGCGCAGCGGCGACGTGATCGGCCGCATCGGCGGCGAGGAATTCGGTGCGTTTCTGGTCGGCGCCACCGAACAGGAAGCCAAACGCGTCGCTGAACGCATTCGCCGTGAAGTCGAGCTGATCCGCTTCCGTCCCGTCGATGAGCGGGTCATACCCCTCACCGTCAGCATCGGCGGTGTCACCTGCGGCGAGGATGCCGGCGTATCGGATCTGATGCGTGTCGCCGACCGCCGCCTTTACCAGGCCAAGGATCGCGGCCGCAATCTGACCATCCTGGACAGGGACGTTTCCGAAGCGGCCTGAACGCCCTTGCCTCGGCTTCCGGCCTGCCGATGGTTCCTAATCCCAGCGCGCCACCAACAACGCCCGCGCCGATCGGCTGCGAGCGTCCGAGCCGGGCCAGCGTCTAAAGTTTCGCCGGGTCGAGCACCGGCTTGCCCTTGTGGCGTCCGATGATCGCTGCCATGTCGGCGACGTTGTGGAAGGCATCGCGCAAAACGTCGAAGGACGGCAGCACGAAATAGGCGCGCTGGAACTTGTCGATCTCATAGCTGGTGCGCATTACCGTTTTCAGATCGAAGGGAACATGATGCGCGTCCTTGCTTTCAACCGCGAATTGAAGTTCGGCAAAGGACGACATCAGCCCGGCGCCGAAAGCCTTCAACGGTTGGCCGGCCTCCTGGATCAGCCCGTACTCGACGGTGTACCAGTAGAGGCGGCTGATCATCTCGTCGCCGCCGAGCGCGATCAGATGCTCGGCCTTCTCGCCATACATCTGCATGAAATCGGCAAAGACCGGCTGGGTCAGCACCGGCACATGGCCGAAGAAGTCGTGGAACATATCCGGCTCGACGATGTAGTCGAGCTCTTGTTTCGTCCGCAGCCAGTTGGTCACCGGGAAGCGCCGGGCTGCCAGGTGGACGAAGAAGGCCGGTGCCGGAATGAGGCCCGGCACGGCGACGATTTCCCAACCGGTAAGCTTGCGCAGCTTCTCGCTGACCACACCGAAATCCGGAATCCTGTCGAGCAGGCCCAGCGTGGCGACGCCGTCGAGATAGGACTGGTGTGCCAGCTTTTTGGTCAGCTTCGTCTGGCGGTCGCACAGTGTACGCCACACCGCCTGCTCATCAGCAGTGTAGTTGTAGCTCTGCTCAACGGTGAAATCGGCACGGCAGACCGAATAGTCGCCGCGAAGGCCTTGCGCCGCGCATTCGCGGGCGTAATCGGCAACGTTCATCGTCATGGCTGTTCTCCCTGGAAATCACGACTAACATCTTGAAAGTTTAGCCGGATCCGGTGAGGCAAATCCGCTTTGATGATGGCTCGAACGAGCGATTTGAGGTAAAAGCCACCACAGCAAAGCTGCAGGAGAGTGAAAGTGCCTCAGTTTGACGATTTTGAGATCAAGATGCTCGATGTCTTGCAGCGCGATGGGCGCAAGCCTGTGTCCGAACTGGCCCAGGTGATCGGCCTTTCGACGACGCCATGCGCGCGCCGCTTCGAGGCTCTTCAGAGCGCCGGCATCATCAAGCGCTTTGCCGCTGTGCTCAGCCGCCGCGCCATCGGCCTGATGGTCGAAGTGTTCATTCAGGTGCGCCTGGTGACCCACAGCGACGGGTCGCCTGAAACCTTTATCGCCGCCGTGCAGCGTATGGACGAGGTGTCGTCGTGCTGGACGATGACTGGCGACTACGATTTCCTGCTGCATGTGATGGTGCCGTCGGTCGACGAGCTCAACGCCTTTGTCATGCACCGGCTGATGCGGCTCGACGGCGTGCGCGACGTCCACACGCAGCTTGTGCTGCAGAACATCAAGGGGCCGGGCCACGTGCCGCTTGGACACCTCAGGCGATAAGTTCGCCCTGACGCCTGTTCAACCCTGGGTTTCTCACCGACAAGTTGCAGCCTGGGCTTACCGCACGATCAGTGTGCCGGCGCCGTGTTCGGTAAACAGTTCGAGCAGCACCGAATGCGGCGTCTTGCCATTGAGGATGACGACGCCTTCGACGCCGCGCTCGATCGCATCGATGCAGGTCTCGACCTTGGGGATCATGCCGCCCGACACCGTGCCGTCCTTGATCAAGGCCTTTGCCTCGGCGACGGTCAGTTCGTCGATGAGCTTCTTGTTCCTGTCGAGCACGCCGGGCACGTCGGTGAGGAACAGAAGGCGTGTCGCCTGGCAGGCGCCGGCGATAGCGCCGGCGAAGGTGTCGGCATTGATGTTGTAGGTGTGGCCGTCACGGCCCGGCGCCACCGGCGCCAGCACCGGGATCATTTCGGACCGCGCCAGAAGGTCGAGCAGGGTGCGGTCGACCTCGACCGGCTCACCGACGAAGCCGAGATCGAGCACACGCTCGATGTTGGAGTCCGGGTCGATCATGGTCTTGCGCGCCTTTTCGGCGAAAACCATGTTGCCGTCCTTGCCGCACAGGCCGATGGCCCATTCGCCCTCGGCATTGATCAGCGCGACGATCTCCTTGTTGATCGAGCCGGCCAACACCATCTCGACGATCTCGACCGTCTTCTGGTCGGTGACGCGCAATCCGCCCTCGAACTTCGATTCGATGCCCATCTTGCTCAGCATGGCGCCGATCTGCGGCCCGCCGCCATGCACGACGATCGGGTTGACGCCGGATTGTTTGAGCAGCGCGATGTCGCGGGCAAAGGCCTTGCCGAGCGCGATGTCGCCCATGGCGTGGCCGCCATACTTCACCACGACCGTCTTGTTCTCGTAGCGCTGCATATAGGGCAGCGCCCTCGAAAGCAGCGCGGCCTGCATTTCGGCGGTGGCGGCGAGGTCCGTCATTCGGCTTGGTTCCCAGCTTGGCATGAACGGCGGCGTCTTAGCGGGAATTGGAGCAGGGGGCAAACGGCTTTGCTGTCACGTCAGGTGAAATCGGCCTGCTTTCGTACCGGGCACCTGCAGTGGCGCCCGCCGCGCCAGCCATCCCGAAATCTTTTCCATTTGCGCGGCGAGGGACAACAAGGTCTCCTCGTCGCCGGGGCGGCCGGCGGCCTGGATGCCGAGCGGCAGGCCGGCATCGGTGACATGAACAGGCAGCGCGATCGACGGCTGGCCGCTGACGTTCTGGATTGCCGGCCAGTGGGTGAACCACAGGCTCTTGTCCATCAACTGGCCGAACAGCGGCTTGAATTTCAGCAAGCGGGCAAGCCGCAGCCTGTCGATCATTTCTTCCAGGAACGCATCTGCGCCTTTTGGATCCATCGCGCCGCAGGCTAGTGGCGGATGCGCGATGACAGGCATCAGCACGGCATCGTACCGCGCCGTCTCGATGATCAGCCGGCGCGAGGTGGCATGCAGCCGCTGCAGGCTGGCATAGATCTCGCCGGCCGAAAGGACTTCGCCGAAGGCGCTCATCACCCGCGTGGCGCGTTCGATATCACCCGAAATGGAGCGGCCGACGCGCAAGACCTCGCCGCGCATCGTGCCGGCCACCGCCGCGGCGACGGTTCTGGCGAAATCAGCGATGAAATCGCGATCGATATAGGGCAGGTCGATCTCCTCTATCGTATGGCCGCCTTCGCGCGCCAAAGCTATCGCAGTGTCCAGCGCCGCCAGCGTCTCGGCCGATATCGGCAGGCCGAGCGGCGATTTCCGGTAGACCGCCAGTTTCAGCTTGCCGGGGTCACGCACTGCTGCGGCGGCGAAAGTTCCTTTCGGCGTCGGCGCCGCATACGGCGACAGCGGATCGGGCCCATGCGTCAGGTCGAGCAGCAAGGCCGAATCACCGACCGAGCGGGAAACGGCGTGGTCGATGACCAGGCCGTACCAGCTTTCGCTGACCAGCGGCGTCAGCGGCACGCGGCCGCGCGAGGTTTTCAGCCCGACCAGCCCGGTGCAGGCGGCGGGAACGCGAATCGAGCCGCCGCCGTCCGAAGCATGTGCCACCGGCACGACGCCGGCCGCGACCAGCGCCGCCGCACCTCCAGACGAACCGCCGCTGGTATGGGCTGTATTCCACGGATTGCGGGTGATGCCGAAAGCGGCGGATTCGGTCATCAGCCTCAGCCCATGTTCGGGCGAGGTGCTGGTGGCGATCGGGACGAGGCCGGCGGCCAGATGGCGTTCGGTCATCACCGAGTCGAAATCGGCAACGAAAGCCGGAATGCGGCTGCCGCCGTGCGTCGGCACGCCTTTCATGGCGATGCCGAGATCCTTCAGCGCGAAGGGCACGCCGGCCAGCGGCAGCTTGCGGTCGATGGTTTTCGCCCGCGTCCGCGCCGCCTCGTAAAGCGGCTCGGCGATGGCATTGATGTCCGGGCGAGTGGCCTCGGCCCGCGCAATCGCCGCGTCGACGAGCTCCTGCGGCGAGATTTCTCCTTTGCGCACCAAGCCGGCCAGGGCGGTAGCGTCATGTTCCCACAGGGCCCGTTCGACCGACATTCTTGCTCCCCCAACTATCGGCAAGCTAGAGCATCGGATGCAAAAGTGGAAACCCGGTTTTGGGAAATCCGATGCTCAAAAGGTCGGCTCTTTCTCGTCAATGGAAGCCGACGGCGCTCCCGGTGCACAGGAACGCTTCCGCCGTTGCAATACATTGCAGTGGAATAATTTGGGGCAATTGCCTAATTTGGGCAATTGCTTAATTTGGCAGCCGATGACGCCGCAGGACATCAGCAACCTGATCGTCCGGACTTCGATGAAGGACCGGGCTGCGTTCGATCTGCTCTACCGGCAGACCAGCGCGAAACTTTTCGGCGTCTGCCTTCGTGTATTGAAGGACCGGGGAGAGGCGGAAGAGGCGCTGCAGGAGGTCTTCGTCAAGATATGGACGAAGGCGGACCGTTTCGCCGTTTCGGAGCTAAGCCCGATTTCCTGGCTGGTGGCCATTGCGCGCAATCACGCGATCGATCGGATAAGGGCGCGGCGAGAGCCTGCTGCCTATATCGACGCTGCGCTCGACGTCGCCGATCCGGCGCCGGGACCTGAGGCTGCGGCTGTTGCGGGCGGTGAATCCGGGCGCATCTATCGTTGTCTCGACGAATTGGAAAAGGACCGGGCGGCGGCCGTCCGGGGCGCTTATCTGGACGGCGAAAGCTATGCCGAACTGGCGGCGCGCCATGACGTGCCGCTGAACACGATGAGAACCTGGCTGCGGCGCAGCCTGTTGAAGCTCAGAGAGTGTCTTGAAAGATGACGCTGGCAGAGGATGACGGACCGGAATCTGGGGGCGACGACCTGTTTGCCGCCGAATACGTTCTTGGCGTCCTGGCCGCGGAAGAGCGCGAGATTGCGTCACGCCGCATCGACGCGGACGCCGCTTTCGCGCACCTTGTCGATGTCTGGGAGGCGCGTCTTTCGCCGATGGCCGACGCCTATCCGGAGACAGAGCCGCCGATCAGGGTCAAGGAGGCATTGGATCGCCGGCTGTTCGTCGCAGAGCCTCGCGCCGGCCTCTGGTCAAGCCTTGCCTTCTGGCGCGGTCTTGCAGCCGCTTCCGTCGCGGCGTTGGCGATCTATATCGCCGAGCCTTACCTCAACCCGCCGGCCGAGCCGCCGCGGCTCATCGCCTCGCTGGCTGCCGATGGCAGCGACGTCAGATACCTCGCCGTCTATGATGCCGCCCGTCGCGAGGTCGGCCTGTCGCATGTCTCCGGCGAGCGCGCCGCCGGCAAGGATTTCGAGCTTTGGATGATCGAGGGCAAGAATGCGCCGGTCTCTATGGGCGTCATCCCGGCCGGCCAGACCGCGCGTATGACCATCTCCCCGGCCGTGCAGGAAAAACTTGCGCAAGGCGCCGTGCTTGCGGTCAGCCTTGAACCGACCGGCGGTTCGCCGACCGGCCAGCCGACCGGCCCTGTGGTCGCTGCGGGCGATCTGAAGAGCATCTGATCGCCCCTGTCTGCTAATCACCCCGATCTGCCGGTTTTTCGAGAAGATTTTAAATCTATCACCTGTGGTGACTTTGGCGGGGAAGCATGCAGGCTGTAAGAGTCCTGCCCTGAAAATCATGCTCGCCGTTATAAAAAATAAAATTTTCTCCTGAATGGGCGAAACTCGGGCATTTATCCCCCGTATCTCCTTGCGCCCCAAAGAGGGGAAAAAATAAACTGAGGAGATAGAAATAATGCGTAAGTTCGCCACACTTTTGCTTGCCGGAACGGTCGCCGTCTCCGCGCTTGCCACCGCCGCCTATGCCGAAAATCCGATGGTCGGCGGCGCCGCCATGTATGCCACCAGGAACATCGTCGAGAACGCCGTCAATTCGAAGGATCACACGACGCTGGTCGCGGCCGTCAAGACCGGCGGTCTCGTCGACACGCTGCAGAGTGCCGGTCCCTTCACCGTGTTCGCGCCGACCAACGAGGCCTTTGCCGCCCTTCCGGCCGGCACCGTCGATACATTGCTCAAGCCCGAAAACAAGGACAAGCTGGTCAAGATCCTGACCTGCCACGTCATCGGTGCCAAGGCGATGTCAGCCGACGTCGCCAAGATGGCCATGGACGATGGTGGCGCGCACAAGGTCAAGACGGTTGGGGGCTGCGAGCTGACGCTCAAGGCCGAAAACGGCAAGGTCACCGCGACCGACGAGAACGGCAATGTCGCCAATGTGACTGTCGCCGATGTCGAGCAGTCGAACGGCGTCATCCACGTCATCGACAAGGTTCTCCTGCCGAAGATGTAACGAAGCGCCCGTCGCCAGCGAACATATGGCTGAGGCTCCATGCCGAGTGCGCGGGTTTCCGCTTGCGTGACCCGCGCAATCGACAGGCGTACACTCCGCACCGTCCGCTGTAAGTGTGGGGCAGGTGCGGAGTGCCCGGTGTCGGGAGCTGGCCGTCACCGGCTTTTGATTTCCATGTGACGGTCGAATTTGGCAAACGGAAAGAGGAGGAATGGTGATGATCCGGCGCGACTTTCTTTGGAGCGGTGCCGCTGTGGCATTGTTGGCAGGCACGGCAGCAGCGCTGCGCATCGGCAGGCCGCAGGACGCACACGCGGCCGAAACCTTCGAGGTCACCAAGACCGAGGCCGAGTGGCGCGCCATCCTGTCCGATGCGGCTTTCAATGTGCTGCGCAAGGAAGGCACCGAATATCCCGGCACCAGCCCGCTGCTCAACGAACACCGCAAGGGCATCTTCGCCTGCGCCGGCTGCGACCTGCCGCTCTATTCCTCCGATACGAAGTTCGATTCCGGCACCGGCTGGCCAAGCTTCTGGCAGGAGATTCCCAACGCCGTCGGCATGACCGCGGACAGGTCCCTCGGAATGACCCGAACCGAAGTCCACTGCCGCCGCTGCGGCGGTCATCTCGGCCATGTCTTCGACGACGGCCCGCCGCCGACCGGCTTGCGTCATTGCATCAACGGCGTCGCCTTGACTTTTAAGCCGGCCACGGCCTGACCCACAGCGCCGCGTCCTTTGGGCGCGCAAAGTTGCTCAATCAGTGTCCGCCGCCTCCGCCCGCCGGCTCGGCCGGCTTGCGGATGACCATGGTGAAGATCGCCAGCGTCGCGAACAGCGCCGTCAACAGATAGAACACGTCCATGAAGGACAGCAGCGAAGCCTGCTGCTGGACCATGCCGGACAGTTTCGAGATCGCCGCCTTGGAGGCGTCGAGGCCGGCATTCTGCTGGAAGTCGAGCGTCATGTTCTGCAGCCTGGTCTGCGCCTCGGCGCTGCCCCATTGCACATGCTCGGCCAGCCTTGCGTAGTGGAAGGCGCTGCGGTCGATCAGCACGGTGTTGATGACGGCAAGGCCGACGGCGCCACCGAGATTGCGGGTGAGGTTGAACAGACCGGATGCATTCTTAAGCCGGTCAGGCGGCAGCGTTCCAAGCGCGATGTTGTTGATCGGCACCATGCACAGCATCATCGAGGCGCCGCGCAGGATCTGCGGCAGCAAAAGCTCCCAGAAATCCCAGTCTGCGGTCAGATAGGTCATCCGCCAGGTGCCGGCAGCGAAGCCGAAGAAGCCGATCATCATCATCAGCCGCGGATCCATCTTGCGCGACAGGATGCCGGAAATCGGCGCTGTGACGAACATCGCCAGGCCGCTGACGAACAGCGCCTCGCCGATCATCAGGGAGTCGTAGCCGCGGATGCGCCCCAGATACACCGGATAGAGATAGGTCAGGCCGTAGAGGCCGATGCCGATGACGAAGGAGAACAGCGAGCCGAAAGCGAAGTTGACGTTGGCGAAGGCCTTCAGGTCGACGATCGGCTCCTCGGCAGTGAAGGCGCGCCAGAAGAACAGCACCGCGCCGGCCGTCATCAGGATGGCGCAGATGAACACGGCCTGGTCCTGAAGCCAGTCGTTGTTGGGACCTTCCTCGAGCACAAATTCCAGCGAGCCGAGGAAAGCCGCCATGCCGGCGAGGCCCCACCAGTCGAACTTGCGGAACAGGCTGAGATTGGGCTTGTCGAAGTCGATCAGCGACCATGCGGCTGCGGTCACCATGATGCCGGGCACCACATTGATCAGGAACAGCCAGTGCCAGGACATGGCATGGCTGATATAGCCGCCGACAGTCGGGCCGATGGTCGGCGCCAGCGTCGCCACCAGGCCGATCATCGGCGACACCATGGCACGGCGCGACGGCGGGAAGATGGTGAACGCGGCAGCGAACACGCTTGGGATCATGCCGCCGCCGATAAAACCCTGGACGGCGCGGTAGACGATCATCTGGTCGATGTTGGTGGCGGTCGCCGCCAGCGCGCTCGCGGCGGTGAAGCCGGCCGCGGAGACGGTGAACAGCACACGCGTCGACAGCATCCGGCTGAGAAAACCGGACAGCGGGATCATGATGACTTCGGCGATGAGATAGGCGGTCTGCACCCACGGAATTTCGTCGGAGCTGGCGCTCAAGCCGGCCTGAATCTCGGCCAGCGAGGCCGAAACGATCTGGATGTCGAGGATCGCCATGAACATGCCGAACACCATCGCCAGGAAGGCGATGATGCGGCGTGTGGGAATGGTATCAGGCGTAGCCGGCCTCGCCGGCGGCGATCCTGCTGTCGAGGTTGCGGTTGCCACGGCATTGCTCCCAAGCGGCCGCTCAGTTCGACGCCGAAGGTGCGGTGCGGCTGTCGACGGCGACGACGACGCTGAGGCCGGCGCGCAGCTTGCCTGTCTTCAGCACATCCGCCGGCACGTCGATGCGAACCGGGACGCGCTGCACGACCTTGGTGAAGTTGCCGGTGGCGTTTTCCGGCGGCAGCAGCGAGAACATCGCGCCGGATGCCGGCGCCAGCGACGAGACGGTGCCTTCGAAATCCTGGCCGTCGATCGCGTCGACCGAAATCCTGACCTTTTCACCAGGCACCAGCCGGGCAAGCTGGGTCTCCTTGAAATTGGCGACGATATAGAGCTTGTCCATCGGCACGATGACGGCGAGCTTCTGTCCGGGGCTGATCAGGTCGCCCTGCTCGACCGAGCGGTTGCCGACGACACCGTCATAGGGCGCGCGCAGCACGGTGAAGGACAGGTCGCGTGCGGCCTTGTCCCTGGCAAGCTGCAGCGACGCCAGCGTGCTTGCCGTCTCCGCGCGCTGCGCTTGGAGCACACCGATATTGGCCTCAGCCGCCGCGATCTGGGCGTCGGCACCGACAAGGGCGGCATTGGCCTGCTCGACCGCGGTCTGGGCATCGTCCAGTTGGGCCTGGGTGCCGACATGTGTCTTGAGCAATTGGGCGGCGCGCGCTTGGACACGCGCCGCATTGGCGGCGGCGGCCTGGTGGGCGGTCTTCTGCGCCTGCGCCTGCTCGAGCGAGGCGCGCGCCGCCTCGGTCTGGGCGTCGATACGATCGAGCGTCTTGCTCAAGGTGGCGATCTGCGCCTCGGCCTGGGCGACCGCTATTTTGTAGTCGCCATTGTCGACGACCAGCAGCGGGTCGCCGGCCTTGACCTGCTGGTTCTCGGTCACCTTGACCTGATCGACATAGCCGGAAATTTTCGGCGAAATGAACGCCATGTCGGCCTGGACATAGGCGTCGTCGGTGGAGATCATGAAACGCCCGTCGGTCCAGTAATCATAGCCATACCAGGCGCCTGCGCCCAGCAAGCCAAGCGCAATGATCGGCAACAGAAAGGAGCGTGCCGAGCGTTTCTTTTTGGCCGGCGCCTCGGCCGGAGGGCTTGTTGCGGGCTCAGTCGGTGGGTTCGGCGCTTCGATTGCCGGCGCAACCTTGGCGTTGGGGAAGGGACGGACTTCGGCGGTTGGGGTCGCGTTCGAGGACATGGCATCTCTCTTGGCATCGCTAGAAACCGGGCATCAGACTGAACCGTTCGGTTCGATGTTGACGTTGACTTAGCGCGGTGAGAGGCCCATATCAAGGATGATCGAACCGATCGGTTCGAATTTTTTTCGAGGTGTGACGTTATGACCGAGCCCGACAAGGACCAGTGCGATCCGCTGGATGGCCTGCGTCGCGGCCGCCCGGCGGCGGGACAGGACCCGGTCAAGCGCAGCCAGATCATCGAGGGCGCACGTCGTGTCTTCATCGACAAGGGCTTCGAAGCGGCGTCGATGAACGACATCACCCGTGAGGCCGGCGTTTCCAAGGGCACGATCTATGTCTACTTCGCCAACAAGGAAGAGCTGTTCGAGGCGCTGATCGAGGAAGAGCGCGGCACGATCTTCAAGAATATGTACGATCTGCTCGACCGCGCCGACGACCTTCGCGAGACGCTGGTGAAGTTCGGCAAGGTGCTGTCCCTCAAGATCACCTCGGCCAAGGTGGTCCAGGCGCAGCGCACCGTGATCGGCGCGTCCGACAGGATGCCCGAACTTGGTGCGCGTTTTTACGAACGCGGCCCGAAACGCGGCCACGACAAGGTCGTTGCTTTTCTCAATGCCGCCATCGAGCGCGGCCTGCTCGAGATCGACGATGTCGATCTTGCCGCCTATCAGTTCACCGAACTGTGCCTGGCGGGTCTTTTCCGTCAGTGCATATTCGCCTACCGCACCAAAGCCCCGAGCCAGGATGAAATCGACCACATCGTCAGGTCGGGCGTCGGCATGTTCCTGAAGGCTTACGGCACCGAAAGGCTTGTCACGGAAGAAAGCACCCAGACGATCGCCCTGGAGGCAAAGTCCTAGAGCATTTTGCAGCCAAGTGGAATCACTTGGCGTCGCAGAAATGCGGCTAAAAACAAACAGATAGAGCGGGATGCCAGTTCAATTTGAACGCATCCCGCTCTAGCCGCCATTGGCCGCCAGCACGATCGCCGCGCGCAATTCCTCGAGTCCCTCGTTCTTTTCCGACGATGTGGCGAGGACGAACGGAAACGCGGCCGGCCGCTTCTTGATCTTCTGCAGTGTCTCTTCGATCAATCGCGGCACGCCGGCCGTCTTGATCTTGTCGGTCTTGGTCAGCACGATCTGATAGGACACCGCCGCCTTGTCGAGCAGCGACAGCACTTCGTCATCCTTGGCCTTGATGCCATGGCGGGCGTCGATCAGCACGTAGACGCGCTTCAGGGTGACACGGCCTTTGAGATAGTCGAAGACGAGTTTCGTCCAGTCGTCGACCTTTTCCTTGGGCGCGGTGGCGTAGCCGTAGCCTGGCATGTCGACCAGCGCCATCGGCGGCAGGTCGGCGCCTTCGCCGGAAAACCCGCCCGGAACGAAATAGTTGAGTTCCTGCGTCCGCCCTGGCGTATTGGACGTGCGCGCCAGTCCCTTCTGATTGACCAGCGCGTTGATCAGCGACGATTTGCCGACATTCGAGCGGCCGGCAAAGGCGATCTCCGGCGGTCCTTCCGGCGGCAGGAACTTCATCGCCGGCACGCCGCGGATGAAGATCCACGGCCGCGTGAACAGCTCGATGCCGATCACGGACTTGTTAAACGCGTTCAAACCGCTGCCTCCAGAACAGAAATATCGGCGCCACGAATGGCATTGAGGTTGCGGCTGATCTTTTCCACCGGCCAATCCCACCACGCCGCCGCCAAAAGCCGCCGGATGGTCCTGTCGTCGAAACGCATCTTCACCACCTTGGCCGCATTGCCGGCGACGATCGCATAGGGCGCCACGTCATGCGTCACCACCGACTTTGCCGCAACGATGGCGCCATCGCCGATCGCCACGCCGGGCAGGATCGCCGCTTCCATGCCGATCCATACATCATTGCCGATCACTGTGTCGCCGCGCAATTCCTTCGACCAGGTCGCCGGATCGAAACCCTCTTCCCAGCCATGACCGAAGATGTTGAACGGATAGGTCGAAAAGCCGGACATGGCATGATTGGCGCCGTTCATGATGAAGCGCGCGCCCTCGGCGATGGCGCAGAACTTGCCGATGATCAGCCGGTCGCCGATGAATGGATAGTGATGCAGCACGCATCGCTCGGCGAATTTGTCCGGCCCGTCCGGATCGTCATAATAAGTGAAGTCGCCGATCTCGATGTTCGGCGCCGTGACCAGCCCCTTCAGGAAGCCGACGCGGCTATGCATCGGGATCGGGTGCTTGATGTTGGGGTTGGGTCCGATCATGGTCTGGCTCCATCGACGAAACAACAGGTCAAAATAGTGCGATCCGCCCGGCAGCACGGACCGCGTGCGCAGCGGATCATCCTTACCTGTTCATCGACGCAGCGCTCCTGAAACGACAGCGGAGCTTATAGGTCGCGGCGGCGTCTACCGCCGCGCCGGGGCTTTCCTGGATTCGGCAGAAGGCAGCGCCTTCTATTCCGCCGGCGACGGTTTCTTCCGGAACAGCGCGACCAGATTGTCCCACAATTCGATCTTGGCGCCCTGCCGCTTCATGATCACGCCTTGCTGGATAATCGAAAGCAAATTGTTCCAGGCCCAGTAGATGACGAGGCCGGCCGGAAAACCCGCCATCATGAATGTGAAGACCACCGGCATCCAGGTGAAGATCATGGCCTGCGTCGGGTCCGGCGGCGTCGGGTTCATGCGCATCTGCAGGAACATGGTCAGGCCCATGATCAGCGGCCAGACGCCGATCATCAACATATCCGGCAGCGCGATCGGAATGAGGCCGAACAGGTTGAAGATCGAGGTCGGATCGGGCGCCGCCAGATCCTGGATCCAGCCGAAGAACGGTGCGTGCCGCATCTCGATGGTGATGTAGAGCACCTTGTAGAGCGCAAAGAAGACCGGGATCTGCAGCGCCACCGGCCAGCAGCCGGCGAGCGGATTGATCTTCTCGGTCTTGTAGAGCTCCATCATCGCCTGTTGCTGCTTCATCTTGTCGTCCGCGTATTTCTCGCGGATCTCGAGCATCTTGGGCTGCACCTTCTTCATGTTCGCCATCGACGCGTAGGACTTGTTGGCGAGCGGATAGAAGGCGGCCTTGACGACGACGGTGGTGGCCAGGATGGCCAGGCCGAAATTGCCGAAGAATTTGTACATCGTGTCGATCAGATAGAACATCGGCTTGGTGATCCAGATGAACCATCCCCAGTCGATCAAACGGTCGAACAGCCTGATGTTGCGGTCTTCCGCATAGGCGTTGACCTTGGCCACTTCCTTGGCGCCGGCGAAGATTTCGCTCTCGACTGTCGCCGACTGGCCGGCATCGACGGTGATCGGGTCGGTGAGGAAGTCGGCCTGGTAGCGCGGGCGGCCGTCCTCGAAATAGGCGTAACGCGGCTGGAACTGCTGCTTCTCGGTCGGCACCAGCGTCACCGCCCAGTATTTGTCGGTGATGCCCAGCCAGCCATCGGTCGACTTGCTCGGCGTGAACTGCTTGTCCTCCTCGATCGACGAATATGTGTGTTCCTGCAGGCCTTCCGTGCCGGTGACGCCGATCAGCCCCTCATGCAGCACATAGATGCTGGCAACGGCAGGCTTGTCGAAGCGGGTGACACGGCCGTAATTCGACAGGGTAATGGCGGCCGACCCCGAATTCTGCACCGTGTCCGACACCGTGAACATGTAGTCGCCGTCGACGGAGAAGGTGCGCTTGAAGGTCAGGCCCTTGTCGTTGGTGAAGCTCAGCGTGACCGGGGTCGCCGGCGTCAGCGTCGCATTGCCGTCGACGGTCCACACGGTTTCCGGGCCCGGCACCGTGCCGGTCTTGTCGCTGCCGATAAAGCCGATCTCGGCATAGTAGCCCGTAGGCAGCGCTGCCGGGTTGAGCAGTTCGATCTCGGGCGAGTTCTTGTCGACCGTCAGCCTGTAGTGCTTGAGCTTGAGGTCGTCGAGACGGGCGCCGGCGAGATTGATCGAGCCCTCCAGGCTCGGCGTGTCGATCCTGACGCGCTTCGTCGACGCCAGCGCCTGTTCGCGGCTGGCCAGCGTCGTGCCGTCAGTTCCAGGTGCATTGGGTGCATTGGGAATGGCGCCTTGCTGCGGCACCGGCGTGTCGCTGCCGCCCGGACTGGCGGCTTCGGCCGCCTTCTTCTGCTCCGCTAGCCGCTGCTCTTCGATACGGGCCGCCTCGCGTTGCGCCTCGCTGTGCGGCAGCACGTAAAAATACTGCCAAAGCGACAGGATCAGCACCGACAGCGCGATGGTGATGAAGAAGTTCCGGTTGTTTTCCATCGAAAGCCTTGGCCTATCGTGTTCCGCGCAGTCGGCGTGAGAGTTCGGCCTTCAACTGACCGAACGGAATGGCAAGCGCATCTTCGCGCCCGACGATGACATAGTCATTGCCTGGCTTCATGTCATCCGCGGCATGCGTACGCACGGCTTCTCTCAGCCGCCGCCGGATGCGGTTGCGGACGACTGCGTTGCCGACCTTCTTGGTGACCGTGTAGCCGACGCGAGGCGCCGCTGCGTCGCTGCGGTCGAGAACCTCGACGAGAAAAAGCCGCCCGCGGCGCTTTTCGCCACGCCGGACGGCCAGAAATTCCGCGCGCTTCAGAAGCCGCTTGGGATGTGCTCCCACTGGCTTGCCGGTTGCGGGCAACGATCTCGTCTTCCGTTCAGGCGCTGAGCCGCTTGCGGCCGCGGTTGCGGCGGGCTGCGACGACGCCACGACCACCCTTGGTGGCCATGCGGGCACGAAAACCGTGCCGGCGTTTGCGGACGAGTTTGGACGGTTGGTAGGTACGCTTCATTTGTTTTAATACCGCGGGGTGCGGCCCTTCTTGATTCTGTCACTCTGTAACAGGAGCTTTGCCCGGCCGGCTTTGGCGCGATCGAAACCGCGCCGGGACGAATGGCCCGAGCGTGAGCGGGCTTATAGAAAGAAGGGTTTTGGAAGTCAATCCGGGGCCGACACCGGCCCCGACATTCCGGCGTCTCGGGCCAACGGCTGGCGTGTGGCCGAGGTCTGGGCGGTCTTATCACTGATTGGGACGAAGGATGAAATTGGCAAAAAAGCCGCAATAGCCTAATCTTGGCCGATCAAGTGATCGTGAAGAAAAAGCAGCATGAGTGAAATCCCATCCGTGGACGAAAACACCGATCGGGCGACCGCAGCCGCCCGCAGGGTGCCGTTGTCGCGTGGATTGTCGACAAAGCTCCTGCTGCTCACCATCGTCTTCGTGCTCCTGGCTGAGGTCCTCATCTTTCTGCCCTGGATCGCCAGCTACCGGCTGAGCTGGCTGAAAGAGAGGCTGAGCACCGCCGCGGCCGTCTCGATCGTGCTGGTGCAGGGAGAGCCCGCCTCGCTGTCGCGCGCTGCCCAGAACGATGTGCTGATGGCGATCGGCGCCAAGGCGATCGCCGTGCGCGACGGCGGTGTCTCGCGGCTTCTGGTGGTGGCTGAGATGCCGCCGCACGTCGACGAGCATATCGACATTGCCAATGTCGGCCTGATCGAGGGCATGACCGGCGCCTTGGACACGCTGTTGTTCGGCGGCGAGCGGATGCTGCGCGTTTTCGGGCCGGTCGGCGACAGCGACAAGGAATTCGAGCTGATCATGCCCGACTACAGCCTGCGCAATGCCATGCTCATCTATTCGCGCAACGTCGCCTTCGTCTCGCTGCTGATCTCGCTGTTCACCGCCATGCTGGTCTATGCCGCCATAGACCTGATCATGATCGGCCCGATCCGGACGATGACGCGCTCGATGCTGGCCTTCTCCGAGGCTCCCGACGACCCCGGGCGGATCATCCGCCCTGCTGCCCGCGCCGACGAAATCGGCGTTGCGGAGCGCGAGCTCTCGCAGATGCAGGAGCGGCTGCAAAAGATGCTCTCCGAGCAGAAGCATCTCGCCGACCTTGGCCTCGCGGTATCGAAGATCAACCATGACATGCGCAATATCTTGGCGTCGGCGCAGCTGATGTCGGACCGTCTGCGCCAGGTCAAGGACCCGACCGTGCAGGCCTTCGCGCCAAAACTGCTGCGCGCGCTCGATCGTGCCGTATCCTATTCGGAAGGTGTGCTTGCCTATGGCCGCACCCAGGAGCCGCCGCCCTCGCGCCGCAGGCTCAGGCTGCGCCAGCTGGTCGATGACGTCCACGGCCTGCTCGACACCGAAGGCGGCATAGAATTCGTCAATGCCGTCGAACTGGCTTTCGAGGTCGATGCCGATTCCGATCAGCTTTTTCGCGTGCTCACCAATCTTTGCCGCAACGCCGTCCAGGCGATGGCGGCGGACGCGGAAAGCGCGGTGGTGCGTCGGTTGGAGGTGTCGGCCGAGCGCGTCGGCAGCGTCAGCCGCATCACCGTCACCGACACCGGCCCCGGCCTGCCGCCGAAGGCGCGCGAGAACCTGTTCGCGGCGTTCCGCGGCTCGGCCCGCAGCGGTGGCACCGGCCTTGGCCTGGCCATCGCCCATGAACTGATCCGCGCCCATGGCGGCACGGTGGAGCTCGTCGAAAGCAGAGGCGGCCGCACCACATTCGCGGTCACCATTCCCGACCAGCCGGTCCGGCTCGACCAGGCCCGCAACGGCCTGCGCCGTCCCGCCTGATCCTCGCCCGCCCGGTCCCCGTCAAGGCACAACAGCAAAACTTTTGCCGGATCGGCTTGCTTTTCGGAAATTCAGTCGCTAGGGAACACGTCACATCGCGGCCGGTCGTTAAGGATCGGATCGCGGGCCATTCAAAGCATGGCCTGTTGCGCGCCCGTAGCTCAGCTGGATAGAGCACCAGACTACGAATCTGGGGGTCAGGAGTTCGAATCTCTTCGGGCGCGCCAATAATCTCAATCAGTTAGCGGCGCGACACCGTTTCAAATCGGTTTTTGAAACGGTTTTGAACGGCCGGATGCTTTTTCGTGTGATTTCGCGCGAGTGGCACGTCAGGAACCCGACGCTGGCGCGGCGGAGGCGGACGCATCCGGGGCGACGTTCAACTGCTTCGTCCGGCATGACCTTCGCGCATCATGAAAGCGACCACGGTACCGGACAGGAAAGTGAGGGCGGCGATCGAGGCAATCGCCCACGCCAGGCCGAAGAAGTCGGCGATCAGTCCCGCCGACAGCGCACCGATCGCGTAGCCGAGATCGCGCCAGAAGCGGTAGACGCTGAGCGAGCGGGCGCGCCATGAAGGATGCGACGCATCCGATACCGCGGCGATCAGGCTCGGATAGACCATCGCCGTGCCAAGTCCTAGCAGGAGGCAGGCCACCAGCCACCAGCCGAAATTCGCGGTCAGCGCCGTGAGAAAGAGCGCCGCCGCCTGCACCCACATGCCGGCGACGATCAGGCCCTTGCGGCCCCAGCGGTCGCTGAGCGGTCCCGTCACGACCTGCAGCACACCCCAGGTGACGGGATAGACGGCCTTCAGAATGCCGATGCGCTCCACGCCAAGCCCGCCGGCTGCGAAGAAGAGCGGAAAGATGCCCCAGCTCATGCCGTCATTGAGGTTGTTCACCAAACCGGCCTGCGAAGCGGCAAAGAGGTTGCGATCCCGAAAAGAGGTCAACGCAAAGACCTCGCGGAAGGAAAGGGGTGATGCCTCGCGCGGATGGTTCGCCAGTTCTGCGCGCACATGATCGCGCGTGTCGCGCACGAGCAGGATCGAGAGCACCGTGCCCACCACCGCGTAGCCGACGCCGAGATAGATCGGGATTGGTCGCAGACCGTAGCGGCTGGCGAGATAGCCGGTGAGGAAGGCGGTGATCCCGACTGCGAGGTAACCGGTAAACTCGTTGAGCCCTACGGCGAGGCCACGCCCCTTCGGGCCGACAAGGTCGACCTTCATGATGACGGTCATCGACCAGGCGAAGCCCTGGCTGATGCCAAGCAGCGCGTTGGCGGCGATGACCCAGTTCCAGTCTGGCGCCCAAATGATCATGAAGGGCACCGGCAGGCCGAACAGCCAGCCGATAACCAGCACGCGCTTGCGCCCCCATTTGTCGGCGAGCTGTCCGGAGACAAGGTTGGCCAGCGCCTTGACGACGCCGAAGCTGACGATGAAGGAGACGACCAGCGTGGTCGAGGCGAGCCCGAATTCCTCTGAGCCGATCAACGGCACGACGGTGCGTTCGATGCCGACCATGCCGCCGACGAATGCATTGATAAGCACAAGCAGCGCGAACTGCCGCCAGTTGGCCTTGAGACCGAGGCTCACTGCTGGCGCCGCGATCGTTGTCATGCGGCACCGGCATTGATGGCTCGGGTGCGTGCGGCCATCACTACATCAATCCCGTTCGGGAGCCGTCAGAGCCGGAGCCAAGGCTGCTAAGCGATTGAAGGGGCTTCTCGGCCACGGACTTGTCTCCTCGGGGGCCGTGTGATACCGCATCATTCAATAATTATGTTGAATGAACTAGCGTGGCTGCTACCCTGATGTCAATCCGCAATCCGAAGCAGGCACTTTACGAGCAGTTCGCGGTTGTCGCGAAGGCTCTGGGCAATCCGCAGAGGCTGGAACTGATCGAGCAACTCGCGCAGGGTCCGCGCAGCGTGGAAGCCTTGGCCGCCAAGCTTGCGCGTCCGGTGGCGAATGTCTCGCAGAATCTCCAGGCGATGCGCCGCGCCGGACTCGTGACGTCAGAGCGCGCTGGCAAGTTCGTCAACTACCGGCTCGCGGATGAAAGCGTACTTGCCGCCTTCGCCTCCATTCGAGTCGTTGCCGAGCGGCATTCGGCCGAGGTCGAACGCATCGTGAGGGGCTATTTCGACCGGCGCGACGATATGGAGCCCGTGTCCCGGGAAGAGCTGGCCGCGCGAATGAAAGACGGGCTCGTTACAGTCATCGACGTCCGACCGCCCGATGAGTTTGCGCTCGGACATCTGCCCGGCGCGATCAACGTCCCCCTCGGCCAACTGGAGCAGCGGTTGTCCGACCTCGAGGCGAAGCCCGAGATCGTCGCCTACTGCCGCGGTCCGTGGTGCGTGATGTCATTCGAGGCGGTCGCATTGCTGCGTGAGCACGGCTTCCGCGCACGCCGCATGGAAGATGGCCTGCCCGAATGGCGTGACGCGGGCTTAGCTGTCGAGGCTTGATCGACTTCAACTTCAAAGTCCCCCTCACTCAGCCCTTTTTGCCGTAGCAAGGTTGACTCATCACGTTAGTCCGTGCTAACGCGTTAGTGGTGACTAACGTGAACAACAGCTGGACCGCCCTGGGCGACCCCACCAGGCGCACGATCTTCGAACTCTTGGTCGAGCATCCGCGTTCGGTTACCGAGTTGGCGCGTGCCCTGCCGGTGACCCGGTCGGCGGTCTCGCAGCATCTGAAGGTGTTGAAAGAGGCAGGGCTCGTTGCGGACACGCCGGCTGGCAAGCACCGCATCTACCGCGTCGAACCCGACGGGCTGGCGGCGCTTCGCACAGAGCTCGACCGGTTCTGGATGAAGACGCTCGCTGCCTTCAAGCAAGCTGTCGAACAACCGCGAAAGGAGTGAAAAAATGAACACGCAAGCAGCAGAGACCTTGGTGAGGCACTCGATCGTGGTCGAGGCGCCGATCGAGCGCGCCTTCGAGGTCTTCACGGAGGATTTTGGCAAGTTCAAACCCAGGGAGCACAATCTGCTCGCCGTGCCGATCGCCGAGACCGAGTTCGAGCCGCGCGTCGGCGGCCATATTTATGATCGCGGCGCCGACGGCAGCGAGTGCCGCTGGGCGCGCGTGCTGGCTTATGAGCCGCCGCACCGTTTGCTGCTAAGTTGGGACATCAGTCCGCAATGGCGGTTGGAGACCGATCCGAACAAGGCCAGCGAGTGGGAAGTCCGCTTCACTGCCGAGACGGCTAATCGGACCCGCCTGGATCTCGAGCATCGCAAACTGGAGCGCCACGGCGCCGGCTGGGAAAGCGTGCGCGATGGTGTCGCCGCCGATCAAGGCTGGCCGCTCTACCTGCAGCGATACGCCGACCTGTTCGGGCGTCGGGCCTGACCGCCACATCCGCAAGCATCAGACCGAATCCGGTCTCGCGGCCTGCAATCCCGTAAGCTCAGGAGTTATTCGCGGTGGCGACACTGCCGCGAATAACGTCCCTTGCCTACCCGGAGCCCGACAAGCGTAGGCGCAATAATTGCCTGACCAGCATGCCCAACGCCGCTTCGGATGCGGGGACGGCTCCGCGCGAAGCGGATGATGGCTGACGAAGGTCAGAACGGTATAGGCCACAATGGTCACGCATTTGTGAGCTGTATGATAAGCCTATTCGGGATTATGGGTCTAATCTTGAAGCGTGCGTCGTCTTAAGTGTCACTATAATAGTCCCTGCAGGGCCGCCGCTCAGGAATAATGCTGATGGAACGCAAGCTCGCGGCAATCATGGCCGCCGATATCGTCGGCTACAGCCTGCTAATGGCTGAAAACGAGGCTTCCACCTACACGAAGCTGCGCGCTGTTTTTGATGAGCTCATTGACCCGACCACTGCCCGCCATGGCGGGCGCATCGTCAAGACGGCGGGAGACGGCTTTCTCGCCATGTTTCCAAGCGTCAACGAAGCGGTCGATGCGGCGCTGGCCATACAGGAAGGCTTCGACAAGGGCCCGTTCGAGCTGCGCATCGGCATCAATCTTGGCGATGTCATCGAAGATGACGGCGACGTATACGGCGACGGCGTCAATGTGGCCGCCCGTCTTGAGGCCATGTGCGATCCGGGGCAGATATTCGTCAGCGGCGCCGTGGTGATGGCGGCCGACCGTAACAGCGCGGACAGGTTCGTCCGCATCGGCCGCAGGCGGGCCAAGAACATTCCCGAACTTCTCAACGTCTACCGCGTAAGGCGCGCGGGCTCTGCGTGGTCGCCATGGCGGCACGTGCCGCAGGTGCTGCGCAGCACCGCCGCCCGCTGGTCTTATGGCGTAGCCGCCATAGCCCTCATCCTCATCGGCACCCAAATCCAGCCGCTCCCCCTGGCAGCCATGGTCAGCCGCATCCCGGGGGTCTTGTCGATGGACCAGAGCCGCACCGACCCCCGGCCGTCAGTGGCGGTCATGCCTTTTGCCGCGATGAGCGGCAGCGGCGAGCAATCGTATTTCGCGGACGGACTGGCCGAGGATGTGACGACAGCCCTTGCCCGCAATTCAGAGCTACAGGTAATCGCGCGCGATTCCACCTACGCCGTGCACGGGCAGGGTACGGACGTGCGCAAGCTCGGGGCGAAGCTCGGCGTTGATTATGTGGTTGAAGGCAGCGCCCGCCGTGAAGGCGACCAGCTTCGCGTGTCGGCGCAGCTGATCGACGTAAAGACAGGCGCGCATCTGTGGTCGCGCAGTTTTGACCGGCAGGTCGCCGACGTGTTCACCGTCCAGAGCGAGCTGACTACTGAAATCGTCGCGCAGATCGCGCCCTATATCGGCAGGAGCGAGGCGGCGGCGGCAGCGGAACGCCCGACCGACAATCTGCAGGCCTATGACCTCGTGCTGCAGGCCCGCAACCGCTACCGGCACGGCGCCGATGACCCGCGGGACATTCTGGAGGCGCGGGGCCTCTACCAGCGCGCCCTTGAAATGGACCCGTCCTATGCGGCCGCCCGCGCAGGCCTCGCGCTGACCTTTATCGCCAGCGTGGCGCAGAGCGGTGACGGCCGGGAAAATGCGCCGGAGCTCCATCTTGGGCTTAGCGAAGCCCGGCAGGCGGTCCGTCTCGACCCCAATCTTGGCCTTGGCTATCAGGTCATCAGCTTCGGGCTTGCCCTGCAGGGCGACTATTCAGGCGGCTTGCAGGCCGCGCGGCGCGCTGTCGAGCTCAACCCTAACGATCCCGACAGCATGATGGCGCTTGCAAAGGCGCAGGTTCGCTTCGGGCAATATGATGATGCCGTCGCCAACGCAGAGCGGGCCCGCCGCCTTCATCCTATGGCGCCCGAGTACTACGCCTATGTGCACGGGCAGGCGCTCTACGCGGCTGACCGCCGCGACGAGGCTTCCGCCGTCATAGAAGAATGCCTGATCCGGGCGCCGCGCGATGCAAACTGCCTTCTGATTCAGGCCGCCTTGCAGAGCGGGGGCGGCGAGGTCGAGGCAGCCCAGCAGACGATGGCAAGGCTGGTCGAGGCGCATCCGGCATTCTCGCTGGAAGCAGAGCGCGCTTACCGCCGGTTTGGTGACAGGCCGCTGATGGAAGAGTTCCTGCAGGACCTCGCAAAGGCCAAGGCTCCTGAGTCCGCCTGACAGTTCTTACAGAGCGACTTCAATCACATAGCGGTGCCCAGTTTCATCCTCTCCGGCGCGCCAATTTTTGCCATACGACGCCAACTCCGAAAATTGCCGCCAATCCCCGCCGGAACTGCGTCCGCCGCTAACGGTGGTAGGAGTCGGTCGGGGCCGGTACGTTGGCGGGTGGAGGAAGTTACGCGCAGCCTATGACCGACGCAGCACGTCCTGCCATTCGACATGACGGTCGATCTGCGCTTTTGCGAACGGACAAAGCGGAATGATGGCGACCCCTTCGCGCCGGGCATCCTCGACCGCCTGGCGTACCAGTCGCTCGCCGACCTTGCGGCCGCGCAACGCCGCTGGAACTTCGGTATGGTCGATGATGATCAACCCTTCGCCGGCCCGGCTATAGGTCATCTCAGCTTCGATGCCGTCGACGAGCATCCGGTAGCGTCCCTTCGATGCGGTATCCTCCCGCTCGACCTTTTCGACGGTCAAGGGAGAGGCAGGGCCCGGCTGCTCGGCGTCATGCGGCCGCGCCTGACCCCGCCGCCCCGGCATGCAGTCCAGCAGGTCGCGGTCCCATCTTCCGAGATCGGCCGCAGCGTCGTAGGTCGAGACGAGAAACTCCATAAGCGCCGCGTCGGGATCTGCAGCCGACTGAACGGCATCGTACGGCAGGATGAATTCCGATAGGCCGTCATGCCAGAACGCGCCCTCGGGCCGGACCGAGGCGCCCCGGAAGCCACTCGACGCCGGATAGGCGTAGGCGTAGAAGGCGGGGTAATCGATGCCGCCACCGCCGGGCCAGAAACCGGCTGAGGAGACCTCGCGGTCGTAGGCTTCCTGTGCCACATCGTTGGGCAATGAAGGAATGCCGCCGGGATGGAGAGGCGCGCGCCGCCCTGAAAAGCGGGTGACGGCCAGGTCAAAACTGCCCCAGAACAGGTGAACGGGACTGGACTTGCCAAGAAAGGAGGTCCGGAACCGATTGAATACCCTGTCGACCGCCACCGATGCGTGATGGAAGCGCTGAACTGCTTCCCGGTCATAGGGCCGGTCGCGATGATCTTCGGTGAACGGCACGGGATTGGGCACCTCGTTCGGATTGCCGTTAAAGGTCGGCGTGCCTCCAAGTTCGGAAATCAACTGCACGAAATTGGCGTGGAACGCCGCGACTGTGGATGGCCCGAGCGCAAACGATGCCTTGCGACCATTGCCGCATGTGCCAACAACCATATGGTTCCGAAGGTCGAAGAGGATCTCGATGCCCGGGCCGTCGGGGATAGGCGAGGAGGTCAGGCCGAGCGGCGTGACATAGAAGGTCGCGTTCCAGGAATGGTTGAGCCACGGGGTATGAGCAAGGCGATATTTCCCGGCGATCTGCAAATAGAGATGCAGGGCCGAACACGTCTCGCGCCAGCCGAGGTAGTCCAGGTGGGGCCACTTGTTGCTCATTGTGCTTTCTCCATTCAGAAACATACCCGGCACGCGACGCGTCATCTCGTCTGAACCGCCCGGGTCCGTGCACCCAGTCGACCTCGTTCTAGCGCCGGTCAGTCTCAGCGCCGGTCAGTCCGGTACGGATGTGCTCATCTCGGTCGATCGGGAGATCGAAATGCCCCTTGCCCCAGTCCTCGGCGCGCCATTCGGCCTTCGCTTCTTCGATGCGGTCCTTCGAGGAGGCGACGAGTTCCACCAGATATAGCGCGGTCCGCTGAGCGTTGCGCCGCCGCCCGGTTCGATTGCTGGGTTCCAACTCATGCGCGTCATCCTCACTTAGGCCGTCCAGACAGCCTCGCCCTTGCCGATACGAATGCCCGATTTCGACTAATCCGAACCGCGAGCGGGAAGAGCGCTTTCGGCCCGACAAATGCCTAAACTGGCGAGCGACCGTCTGCCCAACTAGTCCTGTGATACGTCTAGCTGTGTCGCAGCAAGTGGAACGTGCGGGCGATGTCGCCGAACGCGACGGCTCGCAGTAGTGCGACCGTCGAACACGGTTCTTGACAATGCTTTGAACCGTTCGCGTTCTAACGATCAACTCCCCAAAGATCCGGGTTCTGTTTGAAATACTCGATCAGCAATTCGGTGAGCACCCGCACTTTCCGCGTGGGATGCTGACCCGGCGGGCGGACGACATATGCGGCCCCCGGAGGTACCGGATAGCGTGTCATGATACGGACCAGCGCGCCGGAGGCCACATATCCATGCGTGATGCAATCGGGGAGCCAGGCGATGCCGAGACCTGCCGCCGCCGCGGCAGCGAGCGCCGTGGCGCTATCAGCCTTGAACCTGCCCTGCGGCTGGACCGTAACAATCTTGCTGCCATCCATGAACTGCCAGGCTTCCGATCCCTGCATAAGGGCCTGATGGGTGAGGAGTTCGTCCGGAGACTCGGGTGATCCGTACGCTTCGATATAGTCTGGGCTCGCGACAAGCTTTCCATGGATCGGCCCGACGCGCTTCGCGATCAGGTTGGAGTCCTGAAGGTAGGCGCCCCGGATCGCGCAATCGAAACCCTCTGCGATGAGATCGACGAAGCGATCGCTGTAGGAGGTATGAATGTGAAGCTGCGGGTGCTGGCGTGCCATTTCCGCAAGCACGGGGGCGAAGTGGGTCGCGCCGAAAGTAAGTGGCATGGCAACTCTCAGGCGGCCGCGCAGCTCACCGGTTGGGAGGATCGTTTCCCTGGCCGTATCGATCTCGGCGCTGGCTCGGGCCGCATGATCCCCAAACGTGATCCCCGCTTCTGTGAGCGCGGCGCCGCGGGTCGTTCGTGCAAGAAGCTGGACGCCAAGCTCCGCTTCAACCCGAAAGAGCCGCCGACTGACGATTGACTTGGAGACGCCGAGCCGGCGGGAGGCGGCCGATACGCCCCCTGCATCGGCCACTGCAACGAATGTCTGTAGGTCTTCGATGTCCAATTCGGCGTTCCTCATTTCGCGACACAGCTTGCCCTACTATGGCACTACCGCATCGCGGAAAGGAACAGCAAATTGCGCCCAGGCAAAGTCGCCCGCTGGCGTATGTCTCCCGTGAACCCATTGCCGTCCATAGCGGCAGAGAAAGGAAGTTTTTATGACCCCTCGTAACGGCCTTTGATTCGCTTCTTCGTCCTGAAGACTCGGTCCTCGTTCTGATCGACCACCAACCTTATCAACTCGCGAACCTGAACAGCCACGATCCGCATATGGTGGTCAACAACACGACCGCGCTGGCGAAGCTAGCAAAAGCCTTCAATGTTCCGACCATTCTCACCAGCGTGATAGCGGCGCGCGGTGGACTTCTCTTTAAGCAGATCACCGACGTATTTCCGGACCAGGAAGTCATCGATCGCACCTGGGTGAACACCTGGCAGGACGAGAATGTGGTGAACGTCGTCAAGGCGACCGGCCGCAAGCAACTGATCATCGCCGGCCTGTGGACCGAGGTCTGCGTCGCAATGCCTGTCATCCAGGCCGCCGGCGAAGGCTGGGACGTGACCGTGATCACCGACGCGTCGGGCGGGATTTCGAAGGAGTCTCACGAAGTTGCCATCCAGCGCATGATCGCGGCCGGCGCGAACGTGATGACCGTGATGGCGCGCGCTGGCGAATGGCAACGCGATTGGGAGCATGTCGAGGAGCTGACCGAGATTCTCATCCAGCACTTCGGCGGCAGCGGCATCGCGTATCTTTGGGAGCAGCAGCTTCTCAACACGCCGGTGCGGAGCGAAGGCTGATCCGAGCCGGATGGCGAACATTTCGGTGAGCATCGGGCCGCCGCCCGGGTTGCGCCGATGCCGATTGTCGTAAGTCAGGCGACACAGCACTTCAGCAACCATCGGCTCTCGCCGCTTCGGAAAGGCATCAGTTCGCAAACTGTCATCGAGGCAGCCTGTTGAACTCACAGCGAGATTTGATCCGGGATCGCTACCATTGCGCCAGAATTTGGTAATCAGAACGTCAAAAAATCTGGCAGCGGGAGCCTGTTTTGCTCACACCCGAAATTCGGCGGTCCCGATCAGCCGATGAGTCGCCTTGAGTCAGTGCTGCGATAAGCAGAGAACAATCCAATTCCTCAGGGAATGAAAACCTTAGGTCACTCTGAGTCGCCATACGAAGCGATTTCAATCTGGCTGTCTTCGCGGCGCGTTCGGCACGCTCAGCCTCAGCCATCACCTTCGCTGAGCGAGTAATTTGCCTATTTTCCAGCCAACACATCTGTTCGATCCCGCAAAAAATTTCTTCTCGGACGCTTGCCGTAGTTTCCGGGCGGATTTGCGCGACCACCAAGGACAGTTCGGATCCGATTCCGCCTTTCCTCTTGCCAGGCCCTTTTTCGCGCCGGTACGCCTTAATGCCCTGACTCAATTGCGCTTGTCGCCCTTCATTGTGATGAAGTCGGTTCGATCGTTGACGCTAAGATTCGCGTTGCCGCCAGGCGCGGGCCGATCGCCTTGGCAATAGCCGTTGGCTTGGCGCGCGGCGCCAAAGCGCGAGTAGCCCGAGCCGTGCAAATCATACTGCTTACGCTCGATGTGGCTGCGCTCTGGCCGGCGCCTATCAGGGGCCATCACCAAGATCGCCGCGGCAAATGACTAGCGGAACAGATACTTTGATAGCTCTGGATCGCCTCGTCTCCACATAATGTTATCCAGAAAGTAGTGATGCACGTTGATGAATATCCACGCTATGAAGAGGATCAGCGACGAGCCGAACACCTCTTGTTGTACGGAACCAAAACGGACAACGCGATCGGGACCAGCCAGAAACCGAGAATCCCCAGAATTCCACCAACAATGATAAACCCAGCACCCGCAGCCTGTACATCGGGCCAAGAACGGACAGGACCTTGAATTCGGATTCTGTAGCGGCATTGTGCTGCTCATCACCTCAGCACTGGCGTCTGGCGCGAGCCGCTTGAGAACATAGACGCCCGAGATGTACAGCCAGGCAGTTGCTGCAGTCCTGTCCTCTCAGATCGCCGGGCCAGCATGGGGCATCAAGGTGACGTAGATCATGAACCCTATCGTGCAGATCGCTGCGAGCGAGATCGGCACGCCAAACGGCACAACGCCTTTGCGGTCCAGGTGCTGAACGTAGAGGCGGAAAGCGCCTGCGGGCAGCATGAACGGATTTTTGACGATCAACGCTGTGGCGAGCGCGAAAACCAGCAGCAGTACGGAGAACACAAGGAGGCCGCTGCCGCCGATCAGCAACGGCACCACCGCCATCAGCTTGACGTCGCCGGCCCCGACCTTGCGCAAAGCCCAGAACGGAAACAGCGCAACGAACAATAAAAGGCCGGCGATTGCGCTCAGGCCCATGTCCCACGACGACCCGGATTGCACCGACAGGAGCTGCAGCGAGCCCAGACCCAGGCAAAGCAGCAGCAGCACATTCTGGTTGGATATCTTCTGGGTGGTGAAGTCGAGCCAGGCAATCCTTGCCAGCAAAGGAATAGCTAGCCCCTTCAGCAGCAGCGATGCGGCGAGCAACATGCTATCGCCTTACCGCTCGAGATTCTTTACGCTGGACGACAGGAGCTTCAGATTGTTGGCCACGGTCGGATCGTTGGGCGCCAGCTCATAGGCCTTGAGGAAACTGCTGCGCGCGTCCTGCAGCTTGCCGCGCAGCAGGTAGGAATAGCCGACATTGTTGTAATATTCGGGCGTCCCGCCGACCAGCCGGTAGGCTTGGCGATAGGCGTGGTCGGAGAGGTCGAAGCGGCGGATGCGATCGCTGGAGGCGGCCAAGCCCATCCAGGCACCGCCATCGTTGGGCGCCAGTTGCGTCGCCTTGTAGAACAGGGCGCCGGCATTGCCGTAGTTTTCCGCGCGGAACTGGTTCTTGGCTTCGGCAACAGCCTGGTCGGAGGCATAGTACTCGACGTCGCTGACCGTCTTCAGACCGTCGAAAGCATCGCCAAAGGCTGTCACATCACCTTTCGAGGGCTCGTTGGTGCGGACGACGCCGCTATCAGCCGTCTGACAGCCGGAAAGCACGATGAGCAGCAAACCGGCTACGGCCGCGAGGCGCATTGGCCCTGTCATTTCGTCCCCCAAAAGAGTTCTCTCCGACTCTGTATTTCGACCAAAGCACAGACGTGCCTAGAAGAAAACACCCCTCATGCGAATGATCACCGGCAACATGATGATCATCATCACCACCGGGAAGATGCACAGTCCCAAGGGGATCATCATTTTGACCGGCAGCGAATTGGCACGCTCCTCGGCACTCAGAATTCTCTGGCTGCGCATTTCGTCGCTATAGACGCGCAGAGCCTCGGTCAGGCTGGTGCCGAGTTCTTCCGATTGCCGAAACAGCACTGCCAAAGCCCGCGCTTCGTCAAGTCCGACGCGGTCAGCGAGTTCGCGCAGTGCTTCCCGCAACGGCTTGCCGGCCCGCAGTTGCAGCGTCATGATCGACAGTTGAATGCCTAGCCATTTGTGCGTGCCGGCCAGTTCCTGGCTCACGCGCTCGACCGCCGCCTCCAGGCTCATGCCTGCGTCGGCACAGGTTATCATCATGTCCATGAAATCAGGAAAACCGCGGCGGTAGACCTGCTTTTGTCGTTTCTCGAAGCGATCGAGCATGACGCTTGGAACCACGAGACAGGCGAGCCCGAACAAGGCGGAACCGATCAACGGTACCAAACTGGGGAGTTGCGCTGGGAGCACCCGCGATAACAGCGCATAGGCGGCCAGAAAGCCGACACAGACCGCGCCAAGCCGCGACAAAGTATAAATGAGCGGAGCGCTCGATTGATAAAAGCCGGCGCGGAAGAGCTTCGCGTCCAAGGCGCTGGGTTGGTCCCGCTCCTTTTCGATTGATCGAAAATATGCATCGACTGGCCGCTGCGCTGCGATCTTGGCAAGCTGTTCCTGTCCAACGAGCGAACGGCGATCGGCAATACCTTCAGCCATCAGGCTTTGTGCGACCAGCTTCCGCGTCTGCAGTGCCGGCAAAAAGACGAGGGAGCCGAACAGGAACAGGGCCACCGCCGCCACGAAGACGGCAATGGAGACCAGAACGCTGAGATCCTGAATAGCCGAAAACAAGATTATGTCTCGCACCTGTCAGAAGTCGAAATTGACCATTCGATACATGATAAAGTCACCAAACAGCGCCCACGTCCCGAAAATCAGGAACACAGGAAAGATGATCGGATCGCCCCAGACGGTGCCGTAGTAGGCCGGGGCAACAAGCTGGAGCGTCAGGAACATCACGATCGGGAACAGCGAGATGATCCATGCCGATACACGGCCTTCGGCCGAAAGCGCCCTGATCTTCATCCTGAGTTTCTGCCTTTCGCGCAGCACTGACGAAAGATTGGACAGGATCCCAGTCAAATTGCCGCCGGTCTTGGCCTGGATCGACAGCGATACCGACAATAGATGAAGGCCCTCGAAGCCGACACGCTGCGAAAGTTTCCGCACCGCCTGTTCCATGCTGAGGCCAAAGGTAATCTCGTCGGAAACGATGCCGAATTCGGTACCGAGCGGATCGGGCATTTCGCGGGCGACGAGACCAACCGCCACGGAAGCTGGATGTCCGGCGCGCAGCGAACGAACGATCATGTCGAGTGCGTCAGGGAGTTGCTTCGCGAATTTCTGTATCCGCTTGTTGCGAGCGCGGCGAAGAACCAGAAGCGGCAGCACAAATCCGACAACTACAAAAACAATGGACGACACCAAGGTCGAGAAGCCTAGAAAGATCGAGAGCAGCAACGCCGGTGCCAGCCCTGCTAGAAGGAACTTCGCGGCGAAAGACAGCGGATTCCCGGTAATGCCAGACTGGGTATAGAGCCTGTTCAGCCAGATCAGGCCAAAGAGAAAGTCGCCCGAGGCTGTCAGCCCGCGCTCGCGCAGCAATCCTTGCAGGGTCCGTTCGGCCGGAACGTCATCAGCAAGCCGCCTCAGCCGATGGTTGATCGCGCCAATCCGTGACCGGCTCTTGGCAAAGGAAAGATACATGGCCTCGCCGGCGAGAATAACCGATGCCGCCGCAAGCACGTAAATAAAGTAGAGCAAAGTCTGACCGGTAGGCATCAGAGCGCAACCTGCGGATTGAAAGCATCCTTGGCGAAGTGGTGGCCCAACGTTGCTGCCTCCGG
This sequence comes from Mesorhizobium sp. WSM4810, assembly GCF_055811235.1. NCBI lineage: Bacteria > Pseudomonadati > Pseudomonadota > Alphaproteobacteria > Hyphomicrobiales > Phyllobacteriaceae > Mesorhizobium > Mesorhizobium sp. WSM4810. The sequence continues at coordinate 107,830 of NZ_JBVVQV010000021.1, forward strand.
GGCAAAGCGTGGACGGACGCCAGTAGCGCGAAAATCGCCGATGATCTTTCCTTCCGGCGTCACCTCCCGGCGAACAAAATGGTAAATTTCCTGAAGCTGGACGACATTGCCTTCCATGCCGGTCAGTTCGGAGATGGAAACGACACGCCTGCCACCGTCCGCAAGACGCTGCGTCTGCACGATGATGTCGATGGCCGACGCGATCTGCGCTCGAATGGACTCATGGGTCATCGGCATGCCGGCCATGCCGACCATCTGTTCCAGCCGCGATATTGCATCGCGCGGCGTGTTGGCATGGATTGTGGTCATCGAACCTTCATGGCCGGTGTTCATCGCCTGCAGCATGTCGAAGGCTTCCTCGCCGCGAACCTCGCCGACGATGATGCGGTCGGGCCGCATGCGCAGCGCGTTCTTAAGCAGTTCGCGCTGGCGGACCTCGCCTTTTCCCTCGACATTGGGCGGACGCGTCTCCAGCCGGCCGACATGCGGCTGCTGCAGTTGCAGTTCCGCGGCGTCCTCGATGGTGATCAGGCGCTCCTTGGCCGGGATATAGCTCGACAGCGCGTTGAGCAGGGTGGTCTTGCCGCTGCCGGTGCCGCCTGAAACCAGGATCGACTTGCGTGCCTGCACGGCAATGCGCAGAAGATCGATCATCGGCTGGCGGATTGAATTGAACACCATCAGACGTTCGAGCGAATAGGGATTCTTCGAGAATTTGCGGATCGACACCAATGGGCCGTCGACCGAGATCGGCCGCACCGCGATGTTGACACGCGAGCCGTCTTCCAGTCGCGCGTCGACCATCGGCGCCGATTCATCGACGCGCCTGCCGATGGCCGAAACGATCTTGTTGATGACGCGCAGCAGGTGCGCCTCGTCGCGAAAGCGGATTTCGGTCTCCTCGATCATGCCGCGCCGCTCGATGAAGACGCGCTTATGGGTATTGATTAATATGTCGGTGATCGAGTCGTCCTTGAGCAGCGGCTCGATCGGCCCCAGCCCAAGCATCTCGTCGGCGGTCTCGCTGGTCAGCCGATCGAGTTCGCGAGCATTCAGCGGCACGGCGCGAGCGCGCACGAATTCGCGCACGATCGGCCGGATCTCGTTAAGGATTTCGTCCTTCGATGCGGTTTCAAGTGTGGCAAGATTGAACCGGTCGATCAGGTGACTGTGCAGTTCAACCTTGAGCGTCAGGAAATGGTCGCCATTCGATTCGGTGTCGGCTGCAGGGGAAAGCGCCGGCGCAACAGGCAATACTGCAATCGGCTCAAGCTTTGGCTCAATTCGCGGTTCGCCTGGCCCTTTTGTGAATCGACCCAGCATGACGCTTCCCCCGTTTAGTCCCCACGCTGAAACTAAGCGTTAACCAAGCTTGGCACAAGCGCCAGCCGCACCATGCAACTTAATACTTCAGACATAGTTAAGATCAAGCATCAGAAAACGCGACGTTTATTTGGTCAGCGCCGCTGTCCTAGCGAAAACGAGGACTCGCATTTCAATGCACAGTGCTTTTCTGCCACAAAGGCGTCATGGAGCCCACCTAAGGCCTTAGATATAAAGGGATATGCAGCATCGCTAATGCTGCCCCACTTCCGCCATACCACGGCCAAATTGTGAACGAATGGTTAAGACGGGTTGAAAAACGAGCCGAATCAATGTTTTGGTCCGCCTGAGGTCGGGCAATATTCTTGCCAAATCATGTATAGGAAAGTTAAGCAATCGTTAATCCCATTTGACTCTGATTTTCGTCGGGACTTAGATCGAGATGACGGGGGATGCTTGGGTATGGATTTCATCCTTGGCTCGTCTCGTCGGGTTCAAACCTCCAAAGGGAGAAATTGGCATGAAGAAGCTCATGACGATGACCCGGCAGTTCCGCGACGACGAAAACGGCGCTGCTATGGTCGAATATTCCATCCTTCTCGGCATCATCGCTGTTGCGGTCGTTCTGACCGTTATTGCCATCGGCGGCTGGGTCACGGGTCGTTTCGCGGGTCTCTGCACCGCGCTCGACGGCACGAGTGTTGGCACCTGCAACGCGGCTGCGGGCACAGGAAGCTGACCGCCTAATCACACTTCAGGCCCGGATCGTCCGATCCGGGCCTGAATTCAATCTCGGCAGACGAATTCCCGCACTGTGGGCTTGGGGCTTGGGTCTATGCGCGCCAATACAGTTATCATGATCGTTCTCGCCGGCGTGTTCGGCGTTCTGGCGGTGGTGCTTGCCAATATCTGGCTGGCCAGCCAGCGCAGCGCCATGGCGAAGGGAGATGTCCAACGCGACACGGTCGTCGTGGCTGCCGTCGCGCTGAAATTCGGAGACACGCTCACCGCCGATAAGTTGCGCGAAATTGCATGGCCGGCGGGTGCGGTTCCGGCCGGCGCGTTCAAGACGACCAAAGAAGCCCTGGCCGGCGACGGCACAAAACAGGCGCTGCAAGCGATCGGCACTAACGAGCCCATTCTCGCAACCAAGATCACCGGTCCCGGCCAGCGCGCCACGCTTTCGGCGGTGCTCGGCGAAGGTATGAAAGCTGTTTCTATCAGGGTCAACGATGTGCTCGGCGTCGCCGGATTTGTCTTCCCCGGCGACCGGGTCGACGTGCTTTTGACGCGCACGGCGCGTGGCGAAGGCGGCGCGGACAGAAGTTTTGTCGACGTGCTGCTGCAGAGCATGAAGGTGCTCGCCGTCGACCAGGTCGCCGACGAGAGCACGGAGAGCCCGACTGTGGTGAAATCGGTGACGCTCGAGGCCAGCACCAGGGACGCCCAGAAGCTTACCCTGGCCGCCGGTGCCGGCCAGTTGTCGCTAGCGCTTCGCCAGGCCGCCGCCAGCAGCGGCGAAACGACCGAACGCGTCACGCTTTCCGACCTGACCGGCGACACGCCGGCCGACGTCGCCGCAAGGCAGGCCGAACTCGCCAAGCAGGCAATAGCCGAGGCTGAAGCCGCAGCCGAACGTAAGCGCGCGGACGACAAGATCAATGGGCTGACCCAGGCCGTGGAACGGGTGGGAAGCAGGCTCGACCTGTTGAGCAGCGCAAAACCCGTTCCGGCAGTGGCCTCAGCACCCCAGGTGCAAGAAGTGGTTAAGGAAGTGATCAAATATGTGCAGCCGGAGCCGCCGGCGCGTGCGACAATCGGCGTCTTCAGGGGTGTGAAGCTCGAATCCTACGACGTGCCGCGACAAAAATAACGCTAGGGTATTGCCGAACGAATCGGCAAGGGGGGTAGTCTAGATGCGCATGTTCCGGGGACCACTGGCGGCTGCCGCGCTGGCCTGTTCGGTCATGTTACTGCCGATCGATCTTGCTGCTCATGCAGCCGATCGCAAGATCGATGTATCGAACCCCAGCGTCCACCGCATTTTCCTGCCCATGTCGCAGTCGGTGACGATCCAGGTGAACGCCACGCTGGGCGACATCGTCGTCGGCGACGAGAAGATCGCCGACGCCCAGCCAATGACCGACCGGACGCTCTATGTCATCGGCAAGACCGCCGGCACCACCACCGTCAACCTCTTTTCAGAAGACAAGCGCTCGCTTGGCGTGATCCAGATCGAGGTCGGCGTCGACGTGAGCGACATGGCGCAAGCGATCCGGCAGGTGGCGCCCAGGTCGCGCATCGATATCGGTTCTATCAACGGCAAGGTCAGGCTTGGCGGCCATGTCAAGGACGGCGCCACGCTGGCGGCGATCATGGAGGTCGCCCAGCAATATGGCCCCGACGCGATCATAAACGCAGTGACCGTCGACGACAGCCAGCAAGTAAACCTCGAAGTGCGGGTGCTGGAGGCCAAGCGCAATGCCGGCCGTGATCTTGGCGTCTCGATCAGGAGCACCAATGGCAGCGGCACGACCCGCACCGGGACGGGGATTGCCGCCGTCGATGAGGACAATGTGGTGCTGGGGCCGGGCGGTCTGCTTACCGGCCTTCTTTCGAACACCAACCCGTTCGCGGCGCTGATCACCCGCGTCATCGACAGCAACATCAAGGTCGACCTGATCATCGAGGCGCTCGAGGCCAAGGGCGTGGTGCGCACCCTAGCCGAACCCAACCTCACCACTCTTTCCGGTGAGGTTGCCAGCTTCAATGCCGGCGGCGAAGTACCTATCCGCGTCGACGACGGTGATGGCGAGATCAGCATCGAATACAAGCAGTTCGGCGTCAATCTGCTGTTCACGCCGGTCGTGCTCGCCAACGACAAGATCAACATCAGGTTGGCTCCGGAAGTCAGCGACCTCACCGGCTTCACCACCGCCGGTGACCCGATCTTCACCAACCGCAAGCTGTCTACCGTCGTCGAGTTGCGCGACGGCCAGAGCTTCGCGGTCGGCGGTCTTTTGTCCAGCAAGAACACCAAGATCCAGCGGCAGGTGCCGTGGCTCGGCCAGGTCCCGATCGTCGGGACGCTGTTCCGGAATTCAAGCAACCAGAAGGAAGAGACCGAACTGGTCGTGATCGTGACGCCGCGTATTGTGCGGCCGGTAAAGCCCGGGGAACAACTGGCGACGCCGTTCGACAAGACGCGGCCCGCCAACGACCCGGAACTCTTCATCCTCGGTCAGCTCGAAGTGACCAAGGACATGGTTCGCAAATATGAACTGGGCGAAGGCGTGGTCGGCCCCTATGGCCACATGCTCGACCTGAAATCCAAGGACAAGATGATCTATGTCAAAAAGAAATAGCGCCTTGATCCTGCTTTTGTGCGCCGGCGGGCTGACGGGCTGCGCCGCCGACTACCTGAACAATTACGAAACGGTGACACTGGCTGCCGGCGACACGCAGAAATACAATTCGCTGCTGCAGACGGTCGATCCGCTCAATCCGGCCTCCAGGAACACGGCGATCGAAGGCGACGGCGCGCGCGCTGCCGCTGTTGCCCAGAGTTACAAATTTCCACCACCACCACCGCCGCCGCCGGCCATAACGGTCAACGTCGGCAACACCGGGGTTGAATAGAAGGGTGCGGGTTTAGCGTCAGGCAAAGCGACTGGCGTCAGGGGAGCAAGGGCCATGCTGCGGATTGTTCGCGCGTTCTGGCACGATCAGAGGGGAATAGCGCTGATACTGGTCAGCATCACGCTGCCGGCGATCATCGGCTTTTCCCTGCTGGCGATCGATATGAGCCGGGTCAACAACCTTCACAACGATCTTCAGAAGGGGGCGGATGCGTTTGCGCTCGCGGCGGCAGCGGAACTGGACGGAAGCAGCGGTTCCTGGGCGCGGGCCGAACGCGCTATGGCGACACTCGTAGACAATGAAAGCAATTTCTCCACGGCAGGCAGGTTCACCCTTACCTCCGGTCAGCCGGGGGGCACACAGCCCTGCAACAATGCTGGCAACATTTCCTGGTGCTTCCTCAAGGCGATCCCTGCCAACGACGGAACTAGGATTACAGCGGCCAATCAGGCCAACTATCTTGCGGATGCCATTCAGGCTGTCGGAGAGGCGGAAACACGGTTCATCCAGGTGACAGTCGCTCCCCAAGGGTTTGCCGCGATCTTTCCCGCCTCATTTGTGACATCCGGCGCCAGCGACAGCTTCAATGTCGGGGCAGTCGCGGTAGCGGGCTTCACCTCCGGCGTCTGCGATTTCACACCGGTCTTCATGTGCAACCCCTATGAGATGGTGAACGGGACAAACAATGCCGGCGGCTATACGCTTGAGCAGGCCGTTGCCAATCCGGCCGTCCGTCGCAGGCTGATCGAACTGCGGAAGGTCGGAAACGGGGCTGCCGCTGGTCCAGGCAACTTTGGCTTCCTCGAGCCCCCGCAAGGCGTCGGAAACGGAGCTCAAGCGCTGGCCCAGACGATCGCGACGTCAACCCCGGTCGGCTGCTACAATGCCGAGAACGTAACGACGAAGACCGGTCAGAATGCCGGCCCGGTGCAAGATGCCTTCAACGTTCGTTTCGGGATTGGAGCCAACGGTAACCACTTCGACAGCCCCGAGTACGGTCCGGCCGCCAATGTCCGAAAGGGGGCGATACAGACCACCGGCAGCACTAATCAATGCCCTTCCATGAACAAACTTTCATTCACCGAAGCCGGAACGATGGGCCTTCCGCGCGACGCGACCACTCCGTATCTGGGCGGCCGGATGGGCGACGGAAATTGGAATTTCTCTGGCTATTGGAGCACCAACTTCGGTTCAGCTAGCTATCCATCTTCATGGAATACGACCAAGCCGACGCGCTATGAGGTGTACCGTTACGAGATATCGGCCGGGTTGGTGGGCACCGCATCGACCGGTGGAGAGATTGGGACACCGTCGGCAGCTTGCCAACCGCCTGTCACCACAGTTGATCGTCGGCTGCTTTATGGCGCGATCCTGAACTGCAATGCGCTCGAAGCAGCGGGCCACGATCTGTCCGGTCACAGCACTAATCTGCCCGTCGAAGCCTTTGCCAGCTTCTTCCTCACTGAACCTGTTCCCTCGGCGTCTGAGGACGCGTCGGTGATGGTCGAACTGGTCGACGTAACCGGCGGTGCCGGCCAGGGCACGCTCGACAGTTTCCTCCGCGACGAAGCTCAGCTTTACCGGTGATGGCGATGATCGGAGGGCTGTACCATCATCTCCACAGATTTCGACGCGAGCAGCGCGGCACGGCTCTCGTAGAAATGGCGCTGATCGCACCACTGATGCTGGCGTTGTCGGCGGGCGTGTTCGAGTTCGGCAATCTGATCCACAAAAAGCTGCTGATGGAGGCTGGCCTGTCGGACGCGGCGCGCTTTGCCGCGCGCTGCAACAGCCAGCTGTACACCAAGGCCGGGCTAGCGGCGATCAACTGCGCAGATATCGCCACCAACATCGCGGTATTCGGCGATGCCGCGGGGACAGGGAGTGCGCGCATTGCCGGCTGGCAGAAGGCGAATGTGACAGTGACCATTGCCGCCTCAGGCTCATGCCATGACGCGGTGGTCGCAGGTGTCACCCGATATCGCGCTACAACTGCACAGGTCTGCATCGTCAGGGCGGCGGGGACGTTGGCCTATAGCGGCATCGGAATGCTGTCGCTGGTCGGCATCGGGCCGATGACCCTCAATGGCTTTCACGAGGAGCGGTTGATCCGGTTCTGATCATGATCAGGCGTTTCGCAAAATCGGAAGACGGCGCGACGATGGTGGAGATGGCCATCGTATCTACACTGCTGTTTACTGTTGTCCTCGGCTTCGTCGATTTCGGTTACGCCCTCTATCAGTGGAACGCCGCCAACAAGGCCGTCCAGTTAGGCGCGCGCCTGGCGTCTATTTCCGACCCGGTTGCCACCGCGCTTGCGACGGCCGCACCGACGACGACACCGGGCGCTCCGGTCATCGCTGCGGCCTACGGACCATTCACCTGCACTTATACTGCTGGCACAGGGGCTTGCAGTAATGGCGGCACCTTCAATGCCGCCAATTTCAGCCGTATCTTTCGGGGCGACACGACAGTCACCAATGACGATGCCTGTCCGATCATCACCCCAGCCCAGCAACCCACTACGCGGCCTGGAATGTGTCATTTCTTTCCTGGCTTGCGGCGCGACAATGTTGTCATCGCGTATTCCGCCACCGGCTTGGGCTACCAGACCCGGATGGGCGGTCCGGTGCCGACAATCACCGTCCGCCTGCAGAACCGGACCTTCCAGTTCTTCTTCCTCGGCGGCCTGCTCGGGTTCGGAAATCTCACCATGCCCTCCATGCTGAGCACGGTTACAGGCGAAGACCTGAGGAGCACATCGCCATGAACGCCATCAACACCAAGGTGTCCCCGACCAAACGAAAGCAGGTGGCCCTGTTTTCGTCGGATCCGCAGTTCAAGCGCGAGGTGGCGACGCGGCTCGATGCGCTGGCCATCTACGATGTCAGGATTTCCGAGACGGCTGACTTCCTCAAGGGCCCGCCCCCCGAGACGCGCCCGGGCATCGTCATCCTCGACCTGGCCAATGGCGAGTTGCTCGGCGAGCCCGGCATCGTCGCGGCGCGCGCCTTGTGGGCGACCGTGCCGCTGATCGCGGTCTCCGACGAATTGACCTCCGAACAGACGCGCATCCTGGTTCGCATGAACGCCTCGGACTGGCTGCACAAGCCGCTCGACGCCAAAGAACTGCTGAACGCGGTCACCTTCCACGACACCGGCAACCAGGGTACAAAGAGCCGCATCATCACTTTCATCAGCGCCAGCGGCGGCGCCGGCGCCACGACGATCGCTCTGTCGGCGGCGGAATACCTGGCCTCGAAATCCACCGAACGGGCGGCTTCGACCTGCCTCGTCGACCTCGATTTCCAGAGCGCCAATTGCGGCGCCTATCTCAACCTGTTCAACCAGTTCGACCTGGCCGGCATTATCGGCCAGCCGGAAAGGCTCGATGTCGAACTGATGGACGTCATCAAGCTCGCTCGCCCGTCCGGCCTGACCCTCTATTCATTCGAGAGGCCGCAACTGCCGTTTGAGCCGCAGGGCGCCGATTTCGTGTTCCGGCTGCTGGACCTCGTCGCCTACCGGTTCGACGACATCGTCATTGACCTGCCGAATATCGAAACCCCCTGGCAGAATTCCGTGCTTTCGACGAGCGACGAGATCTTCATCGTCTTCGAGCTCAATGTCGCCTCGCTGCGGCAAGGCAAGCGGCTCTACACGAAGATCCGCGAACTGCGCGGCAATTCGGTGAGCATCACGCTGGTCGCCAACAAGCATAAGCGCAAATGGTTCGGCAACCACTTTTCGCGCAGCGAACTCGAGAAGATCTTCAAGGCGCCGCACATCAAGTCGGTCGGCCTGGACAATGCGCTGCTGACCGACGCGCTGAACCGGGCCATCCTGCCTTCCGAAGTGGACGGGCGGGCGCGTTTCAACAAGGACCTGAAGCGGATGTTCAAAGAGCGGCTCGATGACGCAGCCCGGTAGATACCGCATCGTCCCGAGGCTTGCCGGCGCCTGCATCATCGGACTGGCCTTGGGGATGCCGGCCTGGGAATTCGCCCAAGCCCGATCCGCGCTGTCCGACCGGCCGCCGCTGCCGGCAATGGGTCCCAGCCTGCGCAAGGCGGTTGCTCTCCAAACGGCCGAACGGCCCGGCACGATCATCATCCGCAAGGACGAGAAGGCGCTTTATCTGGTGACCCGGCAGGGCCGGGCGCTGCGCTACCAGATCAGCGTCGGGCGCGACGGCTTTGGCTGGACCGGCATCGTCAAGGTCGGGGCGAAAACGGAATGGCCGGAATGGCGCCCGCCCAGGGAAATGCGCGCCCGCCAGCCGGAGCTGCCGGAAATGGTGCCCGCCGGTCCCTACAATCCGCTCGGCGCCAGGGCACTCTATCTGCTGCGGGACGGGCGCGACACGCTCTACCGCATCCACGGCACCAACGATCCCAAGGGCATCGGCTTCGACGGAACATCGGGATGCTTCCGTCTTACCAACACTGATGTGATCGATCTTTTCAAGCGCGTCTCGGTCGGCGCAAAGGTGGTGGTCCAATGACGATGATCAGCGACCTGGATATGCCGGCAATCGACATTGGGCCTGCAACCCACACTGAAGAGCAAGCTGCAGTGGGGAAACCGAGCAATGCAAGGATGATCGGCGTTGTCGCCGCCGGCGCCTTGCTGATCACGGCGGTGAACATAACGGCCGCGGTCTATTTCTACCGCGGCATCAACGATCTGCGCCTTGTCGAACGGCGGCTGGAACAGCTCGGATCGTTCGAGCAACGGATCGCAGCCCGGCTCGATACGGTCAACAACGGCTTTCAAAGCCGGTTCGAAAAACTGGACAGTCAACTGCAGGGCAGCTTCAACGAAGTCAAAGGCAGTATTGCCCGGCTTGAACAGGAGCTGCCCCTGGACAGTGACGACGACATGTCGAGCATTGCGGAGCCTTCCGTGATCACGACCAGCACCATGGCGGAAGCAGCCACCGATCTCGAAGAAGCGACCGAACCCAGTATCGTCGATGTGCCGCGCCCGCTCAAAAGGAAGATCGCCGCGGCGCCCCCTCCCCCGAACTCGTCCTACCAGCGCATAGTGCAACCTGACGGCAAGGTCCACTACAAGAAAATCAACTAGTTCCTCTGCACCGAGGATTTGGTTCTTAGCCTGAAAGGGACTGTCGACGGTCGCTGCGGCGGACCAGGATAAAAGCTGATCTGTAGTGATCCTTCGCCCCCCTCTGTCCTGCCGCCCACTTGGCATCTCCCCACTTGGGGGGAGATCGGCCTTCATCCCTGATTCGCCAACCACCAGCCTTGCAAAAAGGACGGTGTCCGCGAAGCTGCCAATCTCCCCCCAAGTGGGGGAGATGTCCGGCAGGACAGAGGGGGGCGCCTCGCTCCGCCATCAAAGATTCTGCAGCGTCGTGACGCTCTGAGGTAACGGCATGGATCCCAGGGTCTGCGCCGCGTCGCTTCGCTCCTTGCTCCGCCCTGGGATGATGAAGCGCTTGGGATGAACCCGTTCAGATGCGACGCGCCTTAGAAATCCCGCTGCAGAGCAAAAAGCCGTACGGCGAGCGCTTCGGAACGCTGTCGCGCCTCGCCGAGAAAGGCAAAATGACAGTAGGCGCAGGCTGCAGTGCCCAGACCCAGCACTAGGCTGTTCCGCCATGTGAAGTCGAGGATCAGCGAGAATGGCTGGCCGCTCGGTGCGGTGAATGCCGCAATCGTGCTCGCTGTTTCAGAATGGCTGCTGGAAGCCATCATCAACCCGGCGAAAAGCAGAGCGGCGTGGTTGGCAACGAAGAAGAACGCGGCCGATTTTCTCGTCCGGCAAGCCATCCAGCAGAGGATCGATGCGGCGGTCAGGATGGCGGCATCAAGGACCATTGAACCGCTGAGATAGAGGTCGACCTGCTGCCAGAACATCGTCGCCAAAGGGCGCAACTCAAGCCAGATCCGCCACAGGGCAGGGCTGGCCGGATAGGTTCCGAGCAGGAACGTCGCTGCTCGCTCCCCTGCAAGAATCAAAAGAATGAGAGCCGGGAAGGCAAAAAGCAGTAGCGGCTTGCGCGTCATGTTCCCTCGCCAATCGACAAGCAGAATAGACAGCAAAGATTGCGCGAGGCTTAAGGAAAGCGCCGCGAACAGCATTGATCACAGGCGCAGGCGCTTGCCGCAACCGCAGCGAGCGCCCGTTTTATGTGCCATTTTTGCTACATTCCCGAAACTTATGGCCCGAATTCGGTTCTTGGCCGGCCCTAGATCAATAAACACTCACGTATTCGAAGAATTTATCGGATAATTTTTCAAAGCTTCGGTGAGAAGGCTTGGCCATCTAAAAAGTACCGGGCAGAAGCGTGGGTGGGGGTAGAAACGAATACGATAATCAAAGTGGCCATTGGCAAGCGCCTTGGCCTCCTCATCACATTTTCGATTTCGACGATCGAACGGGATGGCAAGGCTTATCCGATCATCCCGGGCGTGACCTGCTCTCGACATCGAGACCGGACGCAAGACGATCCTGAGTTTCCTTTTGAAGCCGATCAACAAGGCGCGTCAGGAAGCCATGAGTGAACGCTAGCTTCTCTCCCCCCAGCAATCCCGATCCGCTACTCCTGCCGCTCGCCAAGGAGGATTTTGGCCTGGAATTTCGAGTTGTGGCGCGTGGCGGAACACGCCGCGGGATCCGTCTGGAGCGGGCTTTTTGGATATCGCTGAAGCAAATGGCTGAGAGCCGGAAGTGCACGATCGGCATGCTCATAGATGAGATAGCCGGAGTTCAGCCACAGAGTAGCAATCTGACATCCGCGATCCGGGTAGCCTGCATACGCGGACAGGCGAAGGAAAACGTGACGTTGAGTAAGCTCGCGTCAATAACGACAATCAACGCCATACTGGTTGCCTGCCCCTCGCCTGCATTTGCCTTGACGTCATCGAAGAAGATCCTGACTTTCAATGTTCCGTTCCAGCAACTGGTGAAGCGCCAACTGCCTTCCGGACCAAACGACGATGCGCGGCACGACCTCAAGCTGGCGTTGGACCTCAACGTCGCCGACATTTTTGCGCGCCTCGACATCAACGGTGAAACGCCGGTCACCAGCGGATTTGTCCTCGGCACGGGCGAACGTCGGTACCGTGGTCAATTGAACGTCGTGCGGGCGCCGGTGATCGAGCCGGAGCTGCTGATGGCGTTCGTCTTCGGCTGACCGGTTCCGGCGGTACTGAACGGTCAATCCTGGCCGAAGACGCTTCGCACTGCATGGCCTCAACCCGAGAAGCGGAGCGTATCGACGAGCAGGGCGAAAGCCGGCGACGCTTGACGGCGGCTGGGATAGTAGAGGTGATATCCCGGCCAGGGCGGGGACCACTCATCCAGCACCCGCATCAGGCGGCCGCTTTCCAGATGACGCTCCGCGACATCCTCCGGCAGATAGGCGAGGCCGAAACCAGCCAGCGCCGCCTCGAGAATGTCGAGGGTGCCATTGAGGACAATCTGGCCGTCCACCCGCACCTTCAGTTCGCGACCGTCGCGCTCGAAATCCCAGGCCCAAAGCCCGCCATTGATGGAAAAGCGCTGGTTGATGCAAACGTGGTCGGTCAGTTCCTGCGGCGTCGTTGGCGGCGGCCGCCTGGCGAAATACGACTTGGTCCCGACGACGGCGAAGCGGATGTCTGGTCCGATGCGCACCGCGATCATGTCTTTCGCAACACGCTCTCCCATTCGCACGCCCGCGTCGAACCGTTCGGCAGCAATATCGGTCAATGCGTTGTCGAGGAAGACCTCGACGGTGACGTCGGGATAGTCGGGCAGGAGCTTTGCCAGCTTCGGCCAGATGACGGCGTTGAACGCGTGATCGCTTGCCGTGAGCCGAATGGTGCCGGCGGGCTTCTCCCGCAATTCGCTCAACGCCTCGACCTCGGCCTCGATCTCCTCAAAGCGCGGGCCGATATTGCGCAGCAGCCGCTCGCCGGCCTCTGTAGTCGAAACGCTTCGGGTCGTTCTCGTCAGCAGCCGAATGCCCAGCCGCTCTTCCAGATCGCGGACCGTGTGGCTGAGCGTGGACTGCGAAATTCCGAGCTGCGCAGCGGCGCGCGTGAAGCTGCCCTCCCGCGCAACCGCCAGAAAGGCCAGAAGCATATCGAGTCGTCCGCGCTGCATTTATGGTTCCGCCCCATAAGTTTGGGCGGATTATACGGACTAATCGAGGGAACTGCACACACTCAATCGATCGCGATTGCCGAGAGCACCGCAAATTTCCCGGACGGTGGCGCGAACCCGTCTGAGCAATGACGATGAAGGAAGAACCGGCGGCAGTTCATTCGCGTCGCTGCCATTCATGGCCCCGACCGATAGGTCCTATCGGGGAGCGGGCGCTAATCAAGGCGCCTCAAGCGCCCTAAGCTTTTAGCGTCGCACACGCACTCAGCGTGTCTTCGGGCCGGGGGCCATCCATATCTTGGGCCGCGAATTTGGCGGATCATCACGGAAGCGACAATCGACATGTCTGATAGCCAAAGAACTTCGACAGCCAGTTCGGACATAACGCGCCGGGAGCTCATGCAAGCGGCTGCTGTGACTGGCGGTGCTCTTTTAGGAGAACAATTCGTGCCCGGAGCTATATCTCCGGCGCTGGCACAGGCTGCCGGCGCCGCGACGGCGCCGCTCGATGTGTCGCTGCGCATCAACGGGACGGAGCACCGGCTTTCGCTCGACCCGCGCACGACGCTGCTGGATGCGCTGCGCGAGCACCTGCATCTGACGGGCTCGAAGAAGGGCTGCGGCCTTGGCCAATGCGGCGCCTGCACGGTGTTGATGGATGGCATGCGCGTGAAGGCGTGCCTCTCGCTCGCGGCGCTCGCTCAGGGCCGCGACATCAAAACCATCGAAGGATTGGCGCAGGGCGATGAGCTCCACCCGTTGCAGGCGTCCTTCATCGAGCGCGATGCCTTCCAGTGCGGCTATTGCACGTCGGGGCAGATCATGGCCGGCGTCGCCTGCATCAGCGAAGGCCATGCCGGGTCGCCGCAGGAGATCCGCGAATGGATGAGCGGCAATCTGTGCCGTTGCGGCGCCTACGACCATATCGTCGCGGCCATCCAGGACGCGGCTGCCGTGTCCAACTCGACGCAGGAGGGCTGAGCCATGCATCCCTTTGTGCTCGAACGTCCGCGGGATCTCTCTGCCGCACTCAGCTTCGGCGCTCAAGCCGGCCGCAATGATGCGCCGGTCGAATACATCGCCGGCGGCACCGATATGGTGCAGCTTCTGCAGGAGAATGTCCGCCGACCGGATCGGCTTGTGAGCCTCGCGGGAGTTCTCGACGACGGCATCGAGATCGGTCCGCAAGGCCTGAGGCTTGGCGCCGCCGCCACGATGGCGGAGGTGGCCGCCCATCAAGCTGTGGTCGAGCAGTTCCCTCTGATATCCCAGGCGCTGCTGAATTCGGCGAGCCCGCAGGTCCGCAACCAGGCGACCATGGGCGGCAATCTGCTTCAGCGCACACGCTGTCCCTACTTTCGCGATGTCGGCTACGAGGCATGCAACAAGCGCGTGCCTGGCTCCGGCTGCGCCGCCCTGGACGGCGAGAACCGCTGGCACGCAGTGCTCGGCACGAGCGACAACTGTATCGCCGTTCACCCGTCGGACCTCGCGGTTGCCCTGGTGGCGCTCGATGCGTCGGTCGAGCTCCGAGGAGCTGGCGGTGACCGTTCCGTGCCGCTCTCCGATCTCCATCGCCTTCCCCGCGATACGCCGCACCTCGAAACCGTCCTGAAACCGGGCGAAGTGATCACCGCGATCACGGTCCCGGCCAGGGCGGCAGGACTGCGGTCTCACTATCTCAAAGTACGCGATCGCGCCTCCTTCGAGTTCGCCGTGGTCTCGGCCGCAGTCGCAATCGAGACGGACGGCGCTCGCATCCGGCAGGCCCGCGTAGCGCTCGGCGGCGTTGGAACGAAACCCTGGCGCCTGTCGAACGTCGAGACCGCTCTCGCCGGCGCCGACTTCGAGCCAGCGGTGCTCCGCCAGGCGGCGGCCCTCGCAGCAGACGGCACACGGGGTCGCGGCCACAACGGTTTCAAGATCGAACTCATGCAGCGCGCCATCGTGCGTGCGGTCGAAATCGCGGGAGCACGCGCATGACTGCTGCCTTGATCGGAAAATCCGTCAGCCGCGTCGATGGCCGCCTGAAAGTTACCGGCGCCGCGACCTATGCCGCCGAGTTTGAGGTACCCAACCTCGCCCATGCCGCCGTCGTCAGGAGCATTGTCGCGAACGGCCGCATTGCATCCATCGACACGGCGGAGGCCGAACGGGCGCCCGGCGTAATCGCGGTTGTGACGCACAGCAACGCGCCCAGGCTCGCCTACCAGCCGCATAAGGGCCTCCCGGACGCAGCCGTTGGCGAGCGCCTGCATGTGCTGCAGGACGACCGAGTGACTCACCAGGGCCAGCCGATCGCGCTGGTGGTCGCCGAGACGCTTGAACAGGCGGCTTACGCGGCGGAGGTCGTGCGGGTTACCTACCGGCACGAAGCGGCGGCCACCGACATGGAAAGCGTCGATCCAGTTCTGCCTACCGGGAAACCGGCGGAGTGGGAGATACGGCGAGGCGAACCCGACAGCGCCTTCGAACAAGCGGAATTCCGGGTCGACCAGACCTATGTGATCCCGCGCGAGAACCACAATCCGATAGAGATGTTCGCCACCATTGCCTCATGGCAGGGCGACAGCCTGACCCTGTGGGACAAGACACAATGGGTGCACAACGTCGCCGAGGAGATCGCCGCCGTGTTCGGCATCGCTGCCGAGAACGTCCGTGTCATCTCGCCCTTCGTCGGCGGCGCGTTTGGTTCGGCGCTGCGCTGCTGGCCGCATGTCACGCTCGCCGCGCTGGGCGCCCGTGTAGCCGGACGGCCAGTCAAGCTGGTGCTGTCGCGGCGCGAAATGTATTACGGGGTTGGCTACCGTCCTCACACGGTGCAGCGGGCCGCGCTTGGCGCCTCCCGTGACGGCCAGCTCCAGGCCATCCGGCACGAGGGCCACCAGGAGACCTCGACCTACGAGGAGTTCACCGAGGCGCTGCTCAGCGCGACCCGGTTCCTGCACTCCTGCCCGAACGTCCACACGCGACATCGCATCGCGCCGATGAACGTCCACACGCCGACCTACATGCGCGCGCCCGGTGAGGCGAGCGGCATGTATGCGCTCGAATCGGCCATGGACGAGTTGGCGGTCGCGCTGAACATGGATCCCGTCGAACTGCGGTTGCGCAACGAGCCGGACCGGGACGAATTCAAGGACCTCCCGTTCTCGAGCCGTTCGACCAGGGAATGCTACCGGGCCGCCGCCGAGCGTTTCGGGTGGAGCCGAAGAACGGCTGAGCCGCGCTCCATGCGCGACGGGCGCTCGTTGATTGGCTGGGGCATGGCCAGCGCCACCTATCCGATGAACTATGCACCCGCCTCGGCCCTGGCTCGACTCTTGCCGGACGGGACTGCCGAAGTGATGAGCGCAGCGAGCGACATGGGACCCGGCACATGGACATCGATGACGCAGGTCGCGGCGGACACGCTGGGCCTGCCGATCGAGCGGGTCAAATTCACGCTTGGCGACAGCCGCCTGCCGCGCGCCCCTATCCACGGCGGTTCCATGACCATGGCGAGCGTCGGCAGTGCGGTGCAGGCGGCTTGCGGCAAGGCGCGCGACGAGGCGCTGGGACGCGCCGGCGCCAACGATATTGAAGAGGCCGTGAAGCGTCTCGGCCAAGTCATCGAGGCAACGGCCGACGTCGCTCCCGGAGATGAGACGAAGCGGTTCTCCATGCACGCCTTCGGCGCCGTGTTCGTGGAGGTTGCCGTCGATCCCGATCTCGGCGAGACGCGCGTGCGGCGCATGGTCGGCGCCTATGGCGCCGGCCGCGTCGTCAACCCGAAGATCGCGCGCAGCCAGTGCATCGGCGGCATGATCGGCGGCATCGGCATGGCCCTCATGGAGCACTCGGTTGTCGACCCCCGCAACGGGCGCGTCACCAATGCCAATCTCGCTGAATACGCCGTGCCGGTGCACGCCGACGCGCCGCCTGTCATGGACGTGATCTTCGTCGACGAGCACGACCCGCACGTGAACCCGCTCGGCGTGAAGGGCCTCGGCGAGATCGCGCTGGTCGGCGTCGCGCCAGCGATCGCCAATGCCATTTTCCACGCTACCGGAAAGCGCGTCCGCGAACTGCCGATCACGCCGGACAAGCTGCTCTGACCTACCTCGTCGAAAACGAAGGGGCTGAGACATGATCATCACCCGCAGAGACGTCCTTGCCGCGACAAATGCTTTCGCCGCTTTGGCTGCAGCAGGCCAGGTTGGCGCAGCTTCTGTTCAAGGAAGGAATGAGACAATGAAGATCACGCGAGTTGGATCACAGCCGTCCGGCCCCGGGCCGGTCGATTACTTCACCGGAGCCGTGCGCATCGATCCGCTCTTCCAGGCGCCCGAGCCGGCGCGCGTCGGTGGCGCCAGCGTCACGTTCGAGCCTGGCGCCCGCACCCACTCGGCCAGACGCTGGTCATCACGGCCGGTCTCGGCCGGGTCCAGCGCGAAGGCGCGCCAGTAGAAGAAATCCGGCCAGGTGACGTCGTCTGGATTCCGCCTGGCGTGAAGCATTGGCACGGCGCGTCTGCGACCACGGCGATGACCCATCTCGCTATCCAGGAATCCCTTCATGGCAAGCCGGTCGAATGGCTGGAGAAAGTCAGCGACGAACAATACCGCAGCTGAACGCTGGCGGCACCCGGCGTCAGCACCTCTCTCCCTTCTCCCCTTGTGAGGGCTTTGCACGGGGGCCGAAGTTTGACGCAGATGGCGCATGGGGCGTTTTTTGAACCGCA
>NZ_JBVVQV010000022.1:0-111638 GCF_055811235.1 Mesorhizobium sp. WSM4810
TAGTGAATAGTGAATAGTGAATAGTGAATAGTGAATAGTGAATAGTGAATAGTGAATAGTGAATAGTGAATAGTGAAAGAGGGGCGCTCTCACTGCCGACTACTGACTATTCACCATTCACCATTCACCATGGACGGAGCGAACAATGAACACCGACGAAGTGCTGGGCGTTTTCCGTGAAGCCGGTGCCGTTCTCGAAGGGCATTTCATCCTGACATCGGGCTTGCGTAGCCCGGTCTTCCTGCAGAAGGCACGGGTCTTCATGCATGCCGACAAGACCGAGCGCCTGTGCAAGGCGCTGGCCCAAAAAATCCGCGCTGCTGTGTCCGGCAGGATCGATTACGTCGTCGGCCCGGCGATCGGCGGGCTGATCCCGGCTTACGAAACCTCGCGCCATCTTGGCGCACCGGCGATCTGGGTCGAGCGGGAAGCGGGCGAGTTCAGGCTCCGCCGCTTCGAGATCGCCAGCGGGTCGCGCGTCGTCATCGTCGAGGACATCGTCACCACCGGCCTGTCGATCCGCGAGACCATCGACTGCCTGCGCGCGCTTGGCGCCGAGGTGGTTGCCGCTGCCTGCATCATCGACCGCTCGGCCGGCAAGACCGATGTCGGCGTGCCGCTGATCGCGCTCGCCGAATATGAGGTTCCGGCCTACCCGGCCGACAGGCTGCCGCCCGAGCTTGCCGCCATACCGCCTGTCAAGCCGGGCAGCCGCAACATTTAAGGCATGGCGCCTAAAAGCATGCCTTGGGCTTGAACCGGGGCTTGAACCGAGGGTGCGTAGCGGTTTTGGGACACGACCTGCTAAAACAAACATTAACTGAGGCGCTACCGTGATTACCGGCATCGATCATTTCGTGCTGACCGTTCGCTCCGTCGAAGACACCTGCGCCTTCTATCAGCGCGTGCTCGGCTTCAAGCGCCTCGACGAGCCGGACCGGCCGACGGCGCTGCTGTTTGGAACGCAAAAGATCAATGTGCATGAGGCAGGCCACACTTTCGAGCCGAAGGCCAAGGCGCCGACGCCGGGCTCCGCGGATTTTTGCCTGGTCGCCGCGCGCCCGCTCTCGGAGATATGTGCCAGCCTGGCTGCCAATGGCGCGGCGATAGAAGTCGGGCCGGTCGAGCGGATCGGAGCCCTTGGCCCGATGATGTCCGTCTATTTCCGCGATCCGGACGGCAATCTCGTCGAGATCAGCTGGTACAACAGGTAACCGGAATTTTCGGCGCGAACGAGCGCATCGGCAAGTCGGCTTGCGGGCAACCGTGTTCACGCCCGCCGCAGCCATCATCGAGGTGCGACGCGCTTTAGTTTTGCCAAAGCCACAGCTCAGGCCAGTTCCGCTTCCACAGGGCAGTCAAGGCAAGCGGTATAGTTGCAGAGCCGGCAAATACGGTATGCATGGTCCTCGGTGCTGACGAGCCCACGCAACAGCTTGGCGGCAAGATTACCGAATTCCTGCAACTCCTCCTGACTTAGAACAGCGAGCGCTGACACGAGCCCTTTCTGGCGAGCGGAAAGAATAGCACTGCAGGTCGTCTCGCCCAGAGGAGTGAGCCTTAGCGCTACCGCGCGATGGTCGTCAGGCGCCGAGAACCGAGCCGCCAGTCCATCCGCGACCAGTCGATCGACCAGTCTGACGGTGCCCGAATGGGACAGTGACAATGCGCGGCGCAGCCTCTCGATCGACAGGCCCGGTACGTGGCCAATGAGGGTGATCGCGGAAGCCGCTGGGCCGGGCTCCGGTGCTTTGGCCTGAGCGTCCCGCTGCAAAATGTCCGCAAAGGCGAGCGCTAGAGCGCCAATCACATTTTCAATCCTGGAATCGGTCATTGCCAAAAAATATATGCTCGGAGCATATACATCAAGGTCGAATTATTATATGCTTGGAGCATACAATCGAAAGGAGAAGGCCATGTTTACCTCTGCAACCGCCAACGCTCCGATCGTGGCGCGCATCAATCAAGCTGGCTACCACCTTGCTGCCGTCGGTCGCGCGGTAACCCTTTTGGGGGTGGTGCTTCCTCTGCTGTTGATCGGCATTTTGAAATTTACTGCAATCGAGATCGAGGCGCTTAGGCCATTCGTCGAGAATACGCCTTGGCTGGCATGGCTCTATCCCGCATTCGGATTTGCGGGAGCCTCCTACTTCCTGGGCGTGGTCGAACTGGTCACAGCGCTTCTGCTGATAGCATCTGTCCGCAGCGTTTGGGCCGGCCTCGTGGGGGGGGCCATCGGCTCAGTCATCTTCGCGCTGACATCCTCGACAATGCTCACCCTGCCGATCTGGGAAACGGGCTCCGGAGGGTTTCCCTTCCTCAACGGGTTAGGTGCCTTTCTGATCAAGGATGTCGCCTTGCTCGGAGTGAGCCTGGTCATATTGGGGAGCAGCCTTCAGCAACTCGTATCCGACCTCGGCCGAAAAATTGATCGTGGTGATGAACAACGCATCGAGAGGTGAGAGATGTCTCTACTCGCTATCTGGCGCAGGACGGACGAACCAGGGCACGATGTCGTGCAGCTAAAGCAGACAGACCTCGGCTGGCACTTGAATGGAGCCGCTGTATACCTGTCGGATGCGGGCCCGGCACGTTTGGACTACGCTGTGCAACTGGCCGAAGATTGGACGACCAAATCCGGCAGCGTTCGCGGGTTCATCGGTTCCCAGTCAGTTGATCTCACAATAATCCGCAACGAGACCGGCTGGACTGTCAATGGGCAGCGGCAGCCGGCGGTTCAGTCGATGGTGGATCTGGACTACAGCTTTACGCCGGCGACGAACCTACAACAAATTCGCAGAATGAACCTGAAGGTCGGCGACAAGGCGGATTTTCCGGTGGCCTGGCTGGTGGCTGGCGTGTCGAGTTTGGTTGTTCTGCCGCAAACCTACCATCGTGTGAGTGAGACCGAGTACATCTACGAGGCTCCCACAGTGCCATACCGTGCTACGCTGCTCATTCCCGAGGCTGGCTTTGCTCAAGATTACCCCGACGGCTGGGTTTTCGAGACCGGCAACGCCGGCCGCGCACTATAGGATTGCGGCTGAAGCTTGGCGCTCGCAAGCTGACATCCATGCAACTTGCTGCTTCGGGACAAGGCGAACCCGTCGCATTTGGTTACCTCCTGTGGCAGACCATCGCGGCAGCGATTCGTTGTCTTGGGACTTGGGTGTCGCTATATCGAAGCCTTGATTGCCTTCCGGCGTGCTTGAAGACCCGCTACCGGGTGGCCGGGGCCGGCGTATTGGATCAGGACAGGGACAGAGTGCTTTTTCGACGCCGCAAGCCTGATGGTCTTCTCGAGCGGGTGCGCACCTACGTATGGCCACGCCGCTCTTTCTCGCGCTCCATGCGCCTGACGAACAGAGCTGGAACGGCCGGACGGGAAGTTCCCGCTCAATGATCATTGGCATCGGCAGCGACCTGATCGATATCAGACGCATCGAAAAATCGTTGGAGCGCCATGGCCAGCGCTTCATCCAGCGTATCTACACCGAGGTCGAACAGGCCCGCTCCGAAAACCGCGGCGCCCGCGCCGCCTCTTATGCCAAGCGTTTTGCTGCCAAGGAGGCCTGCGCCAAGGCGCTGGGCACCGGTATGGCGCAAGGGGTGTTCTGGCGCGACATGGGCGTCGTCAATCTGGCCAGCGGCAAGCCGACCATGGCGTTGACCGGCGGGGCGGCGGCGCAGTTGGACAAGATCCTGCCTGAAGGGCACAGAGCGGCGATCCACCTCACCATCACCGATGATTTTCCGCTTGCTCAAGCCTTTGTGATAATCGAGGCGATGCCCGTCGAATAAGCGCCATATTGATCGCATCTGACCACCGGCATGACGTTGCCCAGCGCGCGCCGAGACTCTATACCAACCAACGCATAATCGAGGACGACATGAGCGTGGCTGAAAAATCCCAGAAGAAATCCGGCGGGCTTGGCGAAACCGTCAGCGTCATCGTCCAGGCGCTGTTGCTCGCTCTGGTCATCCGTACGCTTCTTTTCCAGCCATTTTCTATACCGTCCGGGTCGATGCGGCCGACCTTGCTCGAAGGCGACTATCTCTTCGTCACCAAATGGTCCTATGGCTTCTCGCGCTATTCGCTGCCGTTCGGGCCGGACCTGTTTTCGGGCCGCATCTGGGGCGCCGAGCCGAAGCGCGGCGACGTGGCGGTGTTCAAGTTCCCGCCGGACCCCTCCGTCGACTACATCAAGCGCGTCGTCGGCCTGCCGGGCGACAAGATCCAGGTCAAGGATGGCCAGCTCTTCATCAACGGCGTCGGCGTGCAGCGCCAGAAGGTCGGGCAGATCGACAATCGCGACATCACCGAGGAGAGCGGGCCGGTCGACGTCTATCGCGAGACATTGCCGAATGGCGTCAGCTATGACACGCTCGACCTGATACCCAACTCGATCGGTGACAACACCCAGGAGTTCGACGTGCCGCCCGGCCACTATTTCATGATGGGCGACAACAGAGACAATTCCTCGGACAGCCGCTTCACCGTCGGTTTCGTGCCCGACGAGAACCTGGTCGGTCGCGCCAACCTCATCTTCTTCTCGATCGGTGGCAGCGCCAGCCCGCTCGAAATCTGGAAATGGCCGTCGCAGATGCGCGCGTCGCGCCTGCTCCATTTCGTCAAATAGGTCATGGTGGCGACAAAACGGCTGACCGTCGACGCGCTCGCCGAAGCGCTCATGGAGCGCACCGGCCACGCCTTTGCCGATCGACTGCGCTTGCAGCGCGCGCTGACCCATGCCAGCGCCCGCAGCAGCCATGCCGGCATTGACTATGAGCGTTTCGAATTCCTGGGCGACCGCGTCCTCGGCCTGGTCGTCGCCGACATGCTGCTGGCGGCGTATCCTGATGCTGCCGAAGGTGAGCTGTCGCTCCGGCTCAACGCGCTGGTCAATGCCGAGGTGCTGGCGGAGATCGCCGAGGAGATCGGCCTGCCGGAACTGATCCGTGCCGGCTCGGACGTACGCGGCCTGGACGGGCGCAAGCGCGTCAATCTGAGGGCTGATGCGCTGGAATCGCTGATCGCCGTGCTCTATCTCGATGGCGGGCTTGAGGCGGTCCGCGCCTTCATCCACAAATACTGGCGACCGCGCTCGCAGGCCACCGGCGCCGCCCGCCGCGATGCCAAGACCGAGTTGCAGGAGTGGGCGCATCAGGCGGCAGGCGCCGTGCCGGTCTATATAATCGATAGCCGCGAGGGACCGGACCACGATCCGCTGTTCACCGTCACCGTCAAGGTCGGCGCCTATCCGCCGGCGACCGGCAGCGGGCGCTCCAAGCGCGAGGCCGAGCAAACCGCCGCGACTGCGCTGCTGTTGCGCGAAGGCGTCTGGCTGAACAAGGGGAGCGCGGTATGACCGCCACCGAAGACGTCCCGCCGGCAACGGAAGCCGCCACCACGCACTCTGGCTTCGTTGCGCTGATCGGCGCGCCGAATGCGGGAAAATCGACGCTGGTCAACCAATTGGTCGGCGCCAAGGTGTCGATCGTCACCCACAAGGTGCAGACGACGCGCGCCATCGTGCGCGGCATCGCCATCCATAATAACGCACAGATCGTCTTCGTCGACACGCCGGGCATCTTCAAGCCGAAGCGGCGGTTGGACACGGCGATGGTGACGACCGCCTGGGGCGGCGCCAAGGACGCCGACATCGTGCTGCTGCTGATCGACGCCGAGCGCGGCATCAGGGGCGACGCCGACGCGATCCTCGAACGGCTGAAGGATGTCCGCCAGCCGATGGTGCTGATCCTCAACAAGGTCGACCGGGTCAAGCCCGAGGCGCTGCTGGCCCTGTCCGCGGCAGCGAATGAAAGAGTGCCCTTTAAGCGCACCTTCATGGTTTCGGCGCTAACCGGGTCGGGCTGCAAGGACGTGCTCGACTATCTCTCGGAAACCCTGCCTGCCGGCCCTTGGTATTACCCGGAAGACCAGATCTCCGACTTGCCGATGCGTCAGCTGGCGGCCGAGATCACTCGCGAAAAGCTCTATCTCAGGCTGCATCAGGAACTGCCCTATTCCTCCCATATCGA
This sequence comes from Mesorhizobium sp. WSM4810, assembly GCF_055811235.1. Lineage (NCBI taxonomy): Bacteria > Pseudomonadati > Pseudomonadota > Alphaproteobacteria > Hyphomicrobiales > Phyllobacteriaceae > Mesorhizobium > Mesorhizobium sp. WSM4810. The sequence goes on from NZ_JBVVQV010000022.1 coordinate 6,043, forward strand.
GACCGAGAAATGGGAAGAGAAGAAGGACGGCTCGGTGCGGATCGACCAGACCATCTATGTCGAACGTGACAGCCAGAAGAAGATCGTGCTCGGCCACAAGGGCGAGACGATCCGTGCCATCGGCCAGGCGGCACGCATGGAGATATCCGGTATCCTCGAACAGAAGGTGCATCTTTTCCTGTTCGTCAAGGTGCGCGAGAACTGGGGCGACGACCCCGAGCGCTATCGCGAGATGGGGCTGGAGTTTCCGCATTAGAGCATGTTCCCGAAAATGGGAGCCGGTTTTCGGAAAAGATCATGCTCGAACCAGAAGTCACTATCGACACAGCCCTCGTGAGCCGGTTGGTCGCCACGCAATTTCCTCGATGGAAGGATCTTGCTGTCCGGCCGGTTGCATCAGGCGGATGGGACAACAGGACCTTTCATCTCGGAGACCATATGTTGGTGAGGCTGCCGAGTGCGGCGGCCTATGCCTTGCAGGTCGAAAAGGAACATCGCTGGCTGCCAAGGCTTGCGCCTCTGCTGCCGCTGCCTGTCCCTGTCCCGCTGGCGATGGGAGCCCCGGTCGATGAGTATCCCTGGCATTGGTCCGTCTATCGCTGGATCGAAGGCGAGACGGCGACGCTGGAGCGTATTGCCAGCCTGCCGCAATTCGCGGCCGGCCTGGCCCAATTCCTGGTCGCCCTGCAACGGATCGATCCCGCCGGTGGACCGGCGCCAGGGCAGCATAATTTTTTTCGCGGTGGACCACTGAGCGTCTACGACGGTGAGACCCGGCAGGCAATTGCAGCCCTCGACGGCAAGATCGATACGGTCGCCGCGAGCGCGGTGTGGGAAGCAGCGCTTGCCGCGACATGGCACGGCGCGCCCGTCTGGTTCCACGGTGACGTCAGTTGGGGAAACCTGTTGGTCAGGCAAGGTGCTTTGAGCGCCGTGATCGACTTCGGGACTTCGGGCGTGGGCGATCCCTCGTGCGATTTGGCGATTGCGTGGACGCTCTTCGAAGGGAAAAGCCGAGAGGTGTTTCGCGCCGGTCTTCAGGCCGATGAGGCAACCTGGGCGCGAGGCCGTGGCTGGACGCTATGGAAAGCGCTGATTACGGTCGCCGGCCATATAGACATCAATCCAGTCGAGGTTGAAAAGTCGCGACGCGTGATCGATGAAGTGCTTGCCGATCACCTCCGCGCGGACCGCCGCGGAGGGCACCGACACAGCGCCTGAAAAACTTGATTTCGTCACCGAAGCGGTGACAAGCTCCGTTCATGGAATGGCGCGACGAAGGAATTATTCTCGGTACCCGCAAGCATGGCGAAACCAGCGCCATTCTTGAGGTCATGACGCGTGCGCACGGCCGCCACCTCGGCCTTGTGCGCGGCGGCCGCTCGCGCAAGCAGCAGCCGGTTCTGCAGCCCGGCAACCGCGTCGACCTGTTGTGGCGGGCGCGACTCGACGAGCATCTGGGCACCTTCCAGGCTGAGGCGATCGAAATGAACGCCGCCCGGTTGATGGACAGCGCCGTCGCCATCTATGGGCTGCAGACCATGGCGGCGCATCTGCGCCTGCTGCCCGAGCGCGACGCGCATGACGGCCTCTACGAGACGCTGGCCGTGATGATCGCCCATCTCGACGATGCGGACGCCGCCGGCGAGCTGGTGGCGCGCTTCGAATTGCTGATTCTCGACGAACTCGGCTTTGGCCTCGATCTCAGCCAGTGTGCCGCGACCGGCGCCAGGCAGGACCTTGCCTATGTCTCGCCGAAGTCCGGGCGCGCCGTGTCGCGCGCCGCAGGCGCGCCATGGCGCGACAAGATGCTGGTGCTCCCCGCATTCCTGCAGCGCGGCTCCGGGCTGCGCGCCGATCCGGCGGCGATCGAGGATGCCTTCCGGCTGACCGGCTTCTTTTTTTCCCGCCATGTCTACGAGCCGCGCGGTATCGAGGCGCCCGGCGCCCGCACCGGCTTCCTCGCCGCCCTGCTCAAGCACCACGCGGCGGGCAAGGTGATTGGCGCCGAGACCGCCGCCGGAGAAATCATTACGTGAGCGACGTGGAACTCTATCCCGGCCGGATTTCGCCGCCCGGCCTCGGCACCATTCCACACGCCGACATCGGCTGAATATACCGGCCTGGAATTGCTCCAGCGCATCATCGACAACAAATACAAGGCTCCGCTGCTGGCTTTCGGCACCGAAACGTGCTCGATCTTTCCGGCCGCCAATCTGGCGGCGCGCTGACTCGGCTGGCCGTCTGGCCGCCGTATTTGTCGGTCACTACTGGTCTGGTTTGGGGGAACCGCCATGTTCGAAAGCCTGATCGGCCTGGTCGCGATCATCGCGCTGTTAGTCATTATCTCGCGCCAGCAGAGCCGCATCGGCCTGATCGAGCGCGAACTTGGTGCGCTGCGCAGCCTCGTGCTTTCGGGTGTCCATGTGGCCCCGCCGGAGGCCAAGCCGGTAGAACAGGCCGCAAACGACAGCATGCCGGCAGACGCGGCAATGGCGGCCGTGACCGACATTGCCCCGCCACCGGCGGGCGAAGCTGCTGCTGAGGAAAAGCCGCCCACGCAGGTTGAAGCCGGGGATGCTGCATCCGGACCGTGGGCTGCGGGCGAAGCGGCGCCGGCTGGGCCTGCACCTGCGCTACCGACGGCCGCGACGGCGAAAGCGGCCCAAAAACCCGATATTGAAACGGCGCTCGGCACCCGCTGGGCGGTCTGGGTCGGCGGCATCGCGCTGGCGCTGGGCGGGCTGTTTCTGATCCGCTACACCATCGAGGCCGGCATTTTCGGTCCCGGCGTGCGGCTGAGCATGGCAGCAATGCTCGGGCTGGTGCTGGTCGCCGTCGGCGAGTTCATCCGCCGTACCGGCTTCAAGGTGCCGGTGCAGGGAGTCGCCGGCGCCTATATTCCGGCGATCCTGACGGCGGCCGGTGCTTTCATCCTGTTCGGCACGGTTTATGCCGCGCATGGCGTCTATGGCTTCATCGGGCCGGCGCTCGCCTTCACGCTGCTCGGCGCCATCGGTGTGGCGACGATCGCAGCAGCCCTCGTCCATGGCCAGGCACTGGCCGGCGTCGGCCTGCTCGGCGCGGTGGTGACGCCCATGTTGGTCGCCTCGCAGGCTCCGAATCCTTGGGCGCTGTTCGGCTATTTGGCGATTGTGCTCGCCGCTACCGGCGTGATCGCCCGCCTGCGCTACTGGAAATTGCTGATGGCGGCAGCGTTCGTCGGCACCGGACTGTGGACCATTCTTTACATGACCGATGCGCCGGGCACCAACCTGCCTGTCGTCCTCTTTATCAACGCGGTGACCCTGGCCGTGCTCGCCCTCGTCTGGCTCGGCCGTCGCGGTGGCGAAGCAGGACCCGCCAGTGGCTTCGACTGGCCATCGGTCGCGCCTGGCTTCTTCGTCGGCCTTTCGGCGATGGCGCTGTTCGTCGACCCCGCATACGCTGCCGGCGATGCTCTGCCGGGAGCAGCCCTTATCGCAGCCCTGGTCGCGGTAGCGCTCTACCGGCCGCTGGCGCTGGCGCTTCTGCACGCCGCAGGGCTGGCGACGGTTCTGGTCTATCTCGGCATCATTCCGCCAACCTCCGTCGTTTCAGACTTTTCAGGTGGCGCTCTCGGCGTCGATGGCCTGCCGGCGGCAGTTGCCGATACGCTGGTGCTCAGGATCGGCATCGTTCTCGGACTTGTGCTCATCGCAGCCGGCTTCTGGGCAGCGCGCAAATTTGCTGCATCGGCTCACATCCGCGCCGCCTCATGGGCGGCATGGGGCGTTGTCGCGCCGCTGGTCATTCTGTTGGCGCTCTGGTTCACCTTCGGCAATCTCGACCGCGATCTTGTCTACGCGGCGGTTGCAGCCCTTTTGGTGGTGGTCTTCGCCACCGGCGGCGAGTGGATTGCGCGCGGTGAACAGCCGCCGCTGCGGGGCGGTGCGGCCGTCTCGTTCGCGCTTGGCGGGGCAGCAGTCGCTGCCTTGCTGATGCTCTACATGGCCTTTGGGTCCGGCTGGACGACCATGCTTCTGGGTGCCGCGGCCATCGTGCCGGCGCTGGCCACCCGCTGGCGCGCCTACCCGGTGCTCGGCTGGATTTCGGTCGCTGCGGTCATCGCGGTGCTCGGTCGCATCGCCTTCGATCCGACAATCGTCGGCGCTGAATTCCTGTCGAGGACGCCGGTGTTCAACTGGCTGCTGCCGGGCTACGGCGTGCCGGCGCTTGCCTTCGGCTTCGCCGCCTGGCAACTCGCCCGCACCACAAATGGCCGGCCACGCCTCGCCATGGAAGCGGGCGCAGCGCTGTTTGCAGTGCTCACGGTTGCCATATTGGTGCGCCATGCCATGCATGGCGGCGTCATCGACATGGGTGCTGCGACGCTCGCCGAGCAGGCGATCTACACGCTGATCGCCATCGGCGCCGGCGCCATCCTGGTCGCCGTCGACATGCGCTCGCCAAGCTTGGTGCTGCGCTATGGTTCGCTTGCCGCGGGCGTCGTCTCGGTCGCCTTCATCGTCATCCAGCATTTTGTGGCGCTGAACCCGCTGTTTACCGACGAATCAACCGGCCGGATCCCGGTGTTCAACCTGCTGTTCCTCGCCTATCTCTTGCCAGCCCTCGCTGCCGGCGGGCTCGCGCTCTACGCCCGTGACAAGCGGCCGAAATGGTATGCCGCGATGCTGGCGCTGGTGGCGGCGCTGCTCGCCTTCGTCTATGCGACGCTGTCGGTGCGGCGGCTGTTCAAGGGCGAGTTCATCGGCCTGTGGAGCGGCCTCGGCCAGCTCGAGACCTATACCTATTCCGCGCTGTGGCTGATCATCGGCGTGGCGCTGCTAACCGCCGGCGTCTGGCTGAAGTCGCAGGTGCTGCGCGTTGCGTCGGCCGCGCTGATCTCGGTCGCTGTCTTGAAGGTGTTTCTCTTCGACATGTCGGAACTGGAAGGCGTGCTGAGGGCGCTGTCCTTCATCGGCCTTGGCGCAGTGCTGATCGGCATCGGCCTGTTTTATCAGCGACTGCTGACAAGAGCGGCGAGAGGAACCTAAGGGATCGTCTGTTTGAATGTCCAATAAAATGGAATAGTTGAAGGTTCAGCAGGAGATATTCAAAAGTGCCTCTCTATATTCGCGACAAAGAAGTGGATGCGCTGACCGCAAAATTGCAGTGTGAGATCAACGCTGCCAGTAAAACGGAAGCAGTGCGGATTGCACTTTTGCATGAACTTGAGCGTAACCACGCCCGCAAGCCTTTGCGTGACAGGATTGCGGTGTGGCAGGAGAAGTGTGCCGCGTTGGGGCCATCCGACCCCAACTTCGACATGAAGGCATTCACCGACGAGGCATGGGAAGACTGACGTTGGCGAGCCCGATCCGGGCGGTTCAACTGTGAGTGCCAATACGGCGCGGGATATTCCGCAGCGCTGGGCGATGCGAAGGAACTCGACGGCTCGATTGTAGATCGCTGCGCTTTCCGGCACATGCCACGACTCTGCCTTCCCTCTCAATCCCACCGGGAATAAACCAGTCCGCGCCAGCGTTATCATGTTGCTTGGGTGGCCGGGCGGCGGACCGCTTCGCGCTGGCCGCTTGCGCCGCGCCGTGAAGGCGCGTTCAATCGGATGAACAAGGGCGACCTCAGAACCAGCGGTCATGGACGAAAAGAAGGCAGCAATCCTGGGCGAGATACCACGCCTGCGCCGTTATGCGCGCTCGCTGCTGCGCGATCGCGATTCCGCCGACGATCTCGTTCAGGACTGTCTCGAACGGGCGCTTGTGCGGCTCGACAATTGGCAGACTGGAGAAAGCCCCAGGAGGTGGCTGTTTACGATCATGCATCATTTGTTCATCGACCAGATGCGCAAGGTGAACCGGCGCGGCGAAGCAGCGATGCTGCCGCTGGAAGCGCGCGAGGCGCAGGCAGCACCCGCTGAGCAGGTGGAGAGCATCGCCTCGCGCGAGATCATCGACGCGTTGCAGGCGATCAGCCCCGATCGGCGCGCAGCACTGGTCATGGTCGCCATCGAAGGCTTTTCCTATGCCGAGGCCGCCAACATCCTCGGCGTCCCGGCCGGCACGCTGATGTCGCGCATCGCGCGCGGGCGTGACGAGTTGCGCGGGTTGCTGGATGATGCCGCGCGTCGCCGGGCGATAAGGATCGTCGAGAAATGACCCGGCGCGACTTTTCCGAACGCGACATCCATATGGCCCTCGATGACGAGCTGCCGGTTGACGAGCGCGTGGCTTACGATGCCTGGCTCGAGGCCAATCCTGAAATGAAGGCGAGGAGCGTCCGCTATGTCGCCGACCGCGCAGCACTGCGCGCCGCCTTCGCCGGCGTGCTCGACGAGCCGGTGCCGGCGCGGTTGCAAAATATCGTGTTCGGCGAGGCGCCGGTCAAGACGGCGGCATCGAGCTCGCGCTGGTGGCGGGCGGCTGCCGCAGCGGCGATGCTGGCCATCGGCGGTGTTGGCGGTTATGTCGCCGGCATCGACCATCTCGGTGTGGAAGATCCGGCCGAGGACCAACTCGTCGAGCAGGCGATCGCAGCCCATGTCCTCTATGCCGCCGAGCAACGGCATGCGGTGGAAGTGCCGGCCAGCGACAAGGATCATCTGCAGACCTGGCTGTCCAACAGGGTCGGCCTGAAGCTGGTCGCACCGGATCTGGCGGCGCAAGGATTCCAGCTCGTCGGCGGTCGGCTGCTGCCCGCTGGCGAGAGCAAGGCCGCGATGTTGCTTTATGAGGACGCCAAGGGCGAGCGCATCTCGCTGTTCGTCACAGCGGAATCGGCCGAGAAGACCAAGGGCACTTATGGATCGGAAGAAGACGGCCCCGAGGCGATCTACTGGTTGGACAAGGGCTATGGCTGCGCCGTCGTCGGCTCGCTGCCGCGCGCGCAGCTGACTGCAGTGGCGAAGAGCGCCTACAGCCAGCTTGTCGCCGGGCTTGCCAGCTGAGCTGCGCTGTTTTTCAAAGCTTGCGTCTACAGCGCCGCGTCTTTGGACACGCAAAGGCTGCAGCACTTAATTTTTGCGCATGATACTTTCCCGAAAATCGATTTCGATTTTTTTGGGGGTCATGCGCCGCCGAAACTGTCACAATTCAGCCCGAATCGAGGTGCGATAGCGCTTGACGGATGCTGGCGCTTCGGCTGTGTTGTCGACACTTCTGACCAGGCCTTTCCAAGAATCGAATCGAGGTTTTCCAAGCCCGCATGCCTGCCGAGATTCGCACGGCCCGCGCGTCCGACGTCGATGACCTCGCGGCGATCGAAAAAGCTGTTTTCTCTGGCGACCGCATTTCCCGCCGCTCCTTTCGTCAGTTGATCGAACGCGAGACCGCCGAGATGCTGGTTGCCGAAAACGACGGCCGCATCGCCGGCTATGCGGTCGTGCTGTTTCGCAAGGGCAGCGGAGTCGCGCGGCTCTATTCCATTGCCACCGGTCCGCTTTTCGGCGGGCTCGGAATTGGCCGCATGCTGTTGAAACGGGCCGAGGAAGCCGCCTTCGAGCACAACCGCATGATGCTGCGTCTCGAGGTGCGCGAGGACAACAGCCGAGCCATCCGCATTTACGAGCAGAGCGGCTACCGCAAGATCGGCCGCGAACCGGGCTATTACGAGGACGGCACCACGGCGCTGCGCTACGAAAAGACCCTGCGCGGCGACATTCCGGTCGCCACCAGGGTGCCGTTCTACCAGCAGACCTGCGATTTCACCTGCGGCCCGTGCTGCCTGATGATGGCGATGGCCAATTTCGATCCCGGCTTCGTGCCCGACCCGGTGATGGAAATCCGTTTGTGGCGCGAGTCGACCACCGTTTTCATGATGTCGGGGCCGGGCGGCTGCGAGCCGTTTGGCCTCGCCGTTGCCGGCCACGAAAGCGGGCTCTCTGCCGAGATATATGTCTCCTTCCATGGTGCGCTGTTCCTGCAGTCGGTGCGCAGCCAAGACAAGCGCCGGGTGATGGAACTGGCGCAGGTCGACTTTCGCCGGCGCGCGGAACGTTACGGCATCCCGGTGAATTACCGTCCATTCGCCATCGACGATATCCGCACCGCAATCGCAGAAGGAAAACTGGTGTTGGTCCTGATCAGCGGCTTCCTTATGTTCGGCAAGAAGGTTCCGCACTGGGTGCTGGCCATCGGCGACGATGGCGACCATATCCTGATCCACGATCCCTGGGTCGAAGACGAGAGACAGGAGACCATCCTTGATGCCGCCAACATTCCGGTGCCTTACGGCATCTTCATGAACATGGCGCAATTCGGCCGCGATGGATTGCGTGCCGCCATAATCCTCGGAAAGCGCTGAAGACAATGACCTGGGTCATCCTTACCGGCCGGCAGAACGATCTCGATCAGGTGGCGACACCGCACAAGATCATCACCAATCGCGACTATCTCGCGCATCCGGCGCTGTTTCGCGGCCAGCGGCCGAAAGTCATCAACCTGTCGAACAATTACGGCTACCAAAGCCGCGGCTACTATGCCTCGCTGCTCGCCGGTTCGCGCGGTCACAAGGTCATTCCGACGGTCGAGACGATGATCGACCTGTCCGAGCGCAAGCTCTACGAGCATGCGCTGCCGGAGCTGGAACTCGCGCTCAACAAATGTCGCAAGGATCTGGGCGGAGCCTTTCCGCAAAAAGTCTGCATCTTTTTCGGCATCGGCTCGTCGAGGATTTGGGATCGCTTTGCCAAGCTTTTGTTCGACTGGTTCCGGGCGCCGGCGCTGGAAGTCCATATCACGGACAACGCCGAATGGGCGTCGATCCGCAAGATCGGCTTCCATCCGCTGGCCAGGATGACCGAGGACGAAGAAAAGCGCTTTCTTCAGTGCCTCGAGACCTACACCAGCCGCGAGTGGCGTGACACCAAGGGCCGCACGCCGGCGCGCTACACCTTCGCCACGCTGGTCGATCCGCATGAGGAGTTGCCGCCATCGGAGATCTCGTCGCTGCGCTATTGGGCCAAGATCGCCGAGAAGATGGGCGTCGAAATCGAGCCGATCACCAAAAAGGATCTGGCCAAGCTCGCCAACTACGACGCCCTGTTCATCCGCGAGACGACTTCGATCTCCAATCACACCTACCGCTTCGCGCGCCGCGCCCAGCAGGAAGGCATGCCGGTCATCGATGATCCGCTGTCGATGATCCGCTGCACCAACAAGGTCTATCTCAACGAGCTGATGACCTACAACAAGGTGCCGGTGCCGCCGACGGTGATGATCGCCGGCATCTCGGACCTTGAAGTGGCGGCGCAGACGCTGGGCTTTCCGCTGGTGCTGAAAATCCCGGACTCGTCGTTTTCACGCGGAGTCAAGAAATGCGCTACCTTGGAGGAGCTGAAGACGCTTGCCACCGAATGGCTGGAGGATTCCGATCTCCTGATCGCACAGAAATTCATTCCGACCCAATATGACTGGCGCGTCGGCGTGCTCGGCGGCCAGCCTCTGTTTGCCGTGCACTACCTGATGGCCAAGAAGCACTGGCAGATCGTCAACCACAAGGCCAACGGCAAGCCTGACCAGGGCGGCATCAAGACCTTCACCTTGAAGGAGGCGCCGGCCCATGTCGTCGAGACGGCAGTGAGGGCGGCGCGCTGCATCGGCGATGGCCTCTACGGCGTCGACCTCAAAGAGACCAAGGACGGTGTCTTCGTCATAGAGGTCAACGACAATCCCAACCTCGACCATGGCTGGGAGGACTCTGGCGAAAAAGATGAGGTCTGGGTGCGGCTGACGCAGTGGTTCCTGGAGCGGCTCGACCGACAGGGACGGTAGCAGGGGTTCTATCCGATCGACGCCCCAGCCTTCTATCCGTCGCGGCAGGCTCACACCTTCGGCTCCCCGCCCGAACACGGCGCTGTATCCCCTCAGCGTTTTTCAGTCGGCCGGCTGCACTGTTTGGCGCCGCGATTTCTCGATTGCCGCATACCGTTTGAGAAACGCGTTTTGCGCCCAGGTCACCGAACGCGGGGTGAAATCGAAGCGGTCGGCATTGAAGCCGCGCGGCCGGCCGAAGAATTCGGTCGCCTCGGCGGTCGAAAAACCGGCAAGCAGCGTCGCCTCGAAATAGGCGGCGATCTGGTCGGCGCGCTTGATCTCCTTGCGCAGGCCCGCAACCGGTTCGACCGGCAGCAAAAAGCGCAGATGGATGGCGCGCTGCAGCCTCAGCTCGCACTCCTTGTAGCTGCCGCCCATCACCGATTTGAACGGTGAGATCATGTCGCCGATGACATATTCCGGCGCGTCGTGCAGCAAAGCCGCCAGCCGCGCATCGGCTGGGGCGTCCGGCACCAGCTCGCCGAAAAGCGCCTCGACCAGCAGCGAATGCTGGGCGACGGAAAAGGCGTGATCGCCGATGGTCTGGCCATTCCAGCGGGCGACGCGGGCAAGCCCATGGGCGATGTCCGAAATCTCGATGTCGAGCGGCGAGGGGTCGAGCAGATCGAGCCGCCGGCCCGACAGCATGCGCTGCCAGGCGCGCGGCGGCGCGCCGGGACGGTCGGCCGCCATCAGGCCTCCTCCGCGCCGACGGGTTCCTGCGGGAAGATGAATTTCGCCCAGGCCGGGATGGTGAGCGACACCGGGACGTCATCCGCCATGATCGGCTGGCCGGAGTCGAGCGCTGCCTTGACGCGGTCGATGCGGGCTATGGCGAGGCCCGCCGTGCCGGCGGCCGTGCCAAGCGTGCCGACCGGTCGCCCTGCAACTGTCAACTCTGTGCCAGGAGCGGGCAGGGGCCGTTCGGCCGAAACGATCAGCACCCGCCGTCTGGCGGTGCCGCGATGCTGCATCCGCGAAACCACTTCCTGGCCGACATAGCAACCCTTCCTGAAGCCGACGCCGCAGGTCTCGTCGAGCAGCACATCATGCGGGAAGGCGTCGCCGAGCTGATAGTCGCTGCCACTTTCGGCAATCCCATGGGCGATGCGCAGAGCTTGCCATGCGGCCCGGTCGCCGCCAGCGGCAGCGGCGCCATAAAAGCGATTGACGACTGCGTCGCGGAACCGTGCATCGGCAACCGGCGTTGAATCAAACTGCGAAGCAGTTGAATCATCCCCCCAAACAACAGCGACAAGTCCCTGATCTGCCTTGGCGATCTCGACCTTGGCGCGCAATTTGTAGAGCATCAGCCGGCGTATGAAATCGTCTGATATATCGGATCGGCATTCGAGGCGGAACAAATTCTCGCCAGCGCGGGAGATCAGGAAGTCGAACAGAATCTTGCCTTGCGGCGTCAGCAAAGCGCCCGGCTTTGCCTCGCCGGGAGCCAGCGCGTCGAGGTCGGTGGTCAGAATGTTCTGCAAAAAACTCTCGGCATCCGGGCCTGACACGGAAACGAGCGCGCGGTCTTTCAACTGGGCAAAGGGCATGGGCGGAAAAGAACCTGATCTTGCAAAACGGTCGGCCATTACGTAAGCCGCTGGCACTCCCCCCGCAAGAGACCGGATCAGCATGGCCACGACCTACGACCTCATCCTGACAGGCGGCACGGTGGTCAACCACGACGGCGAAGGCCGGCGCGACATCGGCATCAACGGCGGGCGCATCGCCGCTATCGGCGATCTCGGCCGGGCTTCCGCTGGCGAAACGGTCGACTGTCGCGGCCTGCACATCCTGCCGGGCGTCGTCGACAGCCAGGTGCATTTCCGCGAGCCGGGGCTGGAGCACAAGGAAGATCTGGAGACAGGTTCGCGGGCAGCGGCGCTGGGCGGCGTCACCGCCGTCTTCGAGATGCCCAACACCAACCCGCTGACCACCAGTGAAGCAGCGCTTGCCGACAAGGTTCGGCGTGCCACCGGCCGCATGCATTGCGACTTTGCCTTCTGGGTCGGTGGCACCCGCGAGAACGCAAAGGACGCCGGCGACCTTGAGCGGCTACCCGGTGCTGCCGGCATAAAAGTGTTCATGGGCTCGTCGACCGGTGACCTTTTGGTCGAGGACGATGAAAGCGTTGCCTCGATCCTGAGGAATACGCGCCGCCGTGCGGCCTTCCATTCCGAGGACGAATTCCGGCTGCGCGAGCGGCTTGGCCAGCGCATCGAGGGCGACCCGGCCTCGCATCCTGTGTGGCGCGACGAGATCGCCGCCTTACGCTGCACCGAGCGCCTGGTGCGCATTGCGCGCCAGGTTCGCGCCCGCATCCACGTGCTGCACATCTCGACCGCCGAGGAGATTGTTTTCCTCGAACAGCACAAGGACGTCGCGACCTGCGAGGCGACGCCGCATCATCTGACGCTGAGCGCGGATGATTATGCGCAGCTTGGCACACTGATCCAGATGAACCCGCCGGTACGCGCATCGCGCCACCGCGACGGCATCTGGCGCGGCATTGCGCAAGGCATTGTCGATGTGCTGGGTTCCGACCACGCCCCGCACACGCTGGCCGAGAAGGCGAAACCCTACCCGGCCTCGCCGTCGGGCATGACCGGCGTGCAGACGCTGGTGCCGATCATGCTCGATCACGTCAATGCCGGCCGGCTGACGTTGCAGCGTTTCGTCGACCTGTCCAGCCACGGCCCGCAGCGTATCTTCGGCATGGCCAGGAAAGGCCGCATCGCCGCCGGCTACGACGCCGATTTCACGATCGTCGATCTGAAGCGCCGCGAAACCATCACCAATGCGCAGGCAGGCTCGAAGGCCGGCTGGACGCCCTACGACGGCCGGCAAGTCACCGGCTGGCCGGTCGGCACGATCGTGCGCGGCCGGCGCGTAATGTGGGAAGGCGAGATCGTCACACCCGGACAGGGCAGTGCGGTGGAGTTTTCCGAGGCGCTGGCGGTATAGAGCGGCGGACTTTCAAATCGCATCGTCCCGCCGCTTATCTTCTGTTTGAGCATCGGATTCTCCCAAAACCGGTATCGACTCCGATGCTCTGGGCGGGCTTGAGGGTAGGAGAGGCTATGCCGCTCAGTCTCCGGCGACGAAAAACGTCCACTGTCCATCCGGGGTGATTCCGACGCGGTAGAAGATGTAGGCACCGAACTGCTTCATGCTGTCATAGTCGCCGGCGGTGACGATCTTGAACAGCTCGACCCGCTGCCTGGCGTCGAGCTTGTCCAGCGGCAGCGCGAAGAAATATGGCCAGACATAGAGCTCCTGCGGCGTGCCGACATCGACATGGACATAGCCGGCACTGAGCACCTCTTCCAGGATGGCGAGGATTTCCTGGCCTTCCGCGTCGCCCGAAAGCCCTTTCAGGAAGGTGATCGGATCGCCTTCGATCTCGGCCAGCGACAATTGGGTCATCGCATCGCCCTGGCCGATCAGCGGCCGGAGTTTTTCGATGTCGCCGCTCTTGCAGGCCCCGATAATCAAATCGTGCATGCGCCTGACCGGCTCCGGCAGCTTGCCGAGATCGTAGACGACCTCGGGCAAGGGTTCATCCGGGTCGACTTGCGGATTGGCTATGCCACCATCGTCTGTTGGCCCGCCCGGTTCGACCTGTTCCCGTTCGTCGGGTGGCGTCGGTTGGCTCGCCGCAGGCGGCGTCGCGCCGAGCGGGCCGGGCGTCGGCACCGCGGTTCCGGGCGGCGACATGTCGTCGTCGGCGGGCGGCGTGACTGGCGAGGGCAGGTCCTCGCGCTTGATTTCACTCAAAGCATAGGCGGGGCTGATTGCGAGGCAAAGCGCCAGCGGAAACGCGGCGCAAAAAGCGGCAAGCCGGATGCTGAGGGCCAAGCCACGCGGCTGGCCTGACGTCGAAAAATTCACCGCCTGCCTCTCCATGATTCCGTCCAGCTGCCCAGGCCCGCCCAGGTGCCCGGGGCATGACGCCCAAGCGGCACGCCGTCATCGAAGAGCCTGATGCCAATCAGTGCCGCAGCCGTCCCGGCTCGAAGGCCCCAGCTATGACCTTTTCACGCATGCGGTCGAGCAAGGCAAGGGCTGAGGTCTCGCCATTGGCGCGCAGCATCTCGCCGAACGCGGTTTCGAGGGCCGCCTCGGCGATGATTTCCGTCTCGATTCCGGCCGAAAGCCCTTCCGCCCAGGCCTCGCTGTGGCTTTCCACTGCAGTCAGGCGCTTTTCTTCCCTGACCAGCGCGTCGATGTCGTTGACGCCATGTTCCATTGCGATGTCCACCCTTTTCAAGCGGCGATCCGGCGGATGCGGATCAGGCTTGGGCTGTCCCTTTTACTCGCAGGTTAAGTAAGTACTTGTAAATACGACATTTCTGGGGTCGTTTCGACAAGGGTTCGTCACGTTTTGCAAACCTGCGTTCGATCCGATTCAAAACTTAGCCGATTAGGCCGGCGAGCGGGATGAAAACCTTCAGTTTGAGTTAATTCCACATCCGCGCCGTAACGTTTTGTTAACACCGTTGCAGAAGTGCAACACAACAATTGCACCAAGACGCCACCAGACACAAGCGGGCCGGGACACAAGCGGGCCGGGACACAAGCAGGGGGAGCCAGGCTCAGTTGCCGTAGCGCGAGGCGATGTCGCGCGACAGCGTCTCGCCTTCCTTCATGTAGCGGCTGATGGCTTCGGTCGCCGAGGCGGTACACTGTGTATAGGTGCCGCCAAAGGAGCGGTAGCCGCGGTTGAAGCTGGCGATGAAGCGGGCGCGCCGCTCCGGGTTCGGGTTTTCCGAAGCAATCAGCTTCTCCATCTCGACCCGCCATTGGTCGCCCTTCTCCCCGCACAGATTACGCAGGAAATGCAGCGACCCAAGCACCTCGGCCAGCCGCATCAGCCCCGGCTCGAACGGCGACTCGGCGGCCATGGCCGGCCGCGCCCCGATTGCCGTACTGGCGGCGAGGCAAGCTGCAAGGAAAACCGATGCGCGGATCATAAATCTATGTGGCCAAACAATTTGTCGCCTGCAAGGCGATTTTGGAGGTTACGCGCCTGTATTCCTGAGCAATTCGTCGGCAACAGCAAACACCGAAGCGGCAATCGGCAGCGCCGTCATTTCGCTGAGTGTATAGAAGGCGGCGGTCTCGGCGTCGTCGCTGGCCACGGGCTCGCCGCCGGCATAGGTGGCGCCGAATACCGTCAGCAGATAGTCGACCGGGTGCCCGTCGCTGCCGCCGTCGATGTGGATTTCCCGAAGGCGGCGGTAGTTGTGCGCATGCAACCCGGTTTCCTCCAGCAATTCGCGCTGCGCGGCTTGTTCCAGCGTTTCGCCGGCCTCGACCTTGCCGCCTGGAAACGCGTAGAATCCTTGCGAAGGCTGCCGCGCCCGCTTGACCAGCAGCACCGTGTCGCCGCGGACAATGGCGACCGATACAGCCGGGCGTATTTTGCGCATCTCGTCCATGGATCTCCGATCGCCATTTGCCGCAGCCGGTTGTGGACCGGTCGGCGAGAGCAAGCATTAGCGGTTGCGCAACGCCGGTTCCATCCCCACCTTCACAACCGACCAATCCAACGAGTTTCAGCTTATGTGCGGACGCTTCGCCTTGACCGCCACGCCGGACCGGGCCGCCGCTTTTCTCGGTCTGCCAGAACTGGAGGATTTCCCGCCCCGCTACAACATCGCACCGACGCAGCCGGTGCTGATGGCGATTGCAGGCTTGCCGCGAGCGCCAGGCTCGAACCTGCCAGACTCGAACCTGCAAGACCGGCAGCGGATGCTGGTGCGCTGGGGGCTGATCCCGGCGTGGGTGAAGGACACGCGTGAGTTTCCTTTGCTGTTCAACGCGCGCTCGGAGGGAGCCGCGCAAAAGGCCTCGTTTCGCGCCGCCATGCGCCACCGCCGCGCTTTGGTGCCGGCTTCAGGCTTCTACGAATGGCGTCAATCAGGCGGCAAGCGGGGACAGCCCTATTGGGTGCGGCCGAAGCATGGCGGGCTTGTCGCCTTCGCCGGACTGATCGAGACCTATGCCGAGCCGGGCGGCTCGGAGATGGACACCGGCGCCATCCTGACCGTCAACGCCAATGCCGACATTGCCCATATCCACGACCGCATGCCGGTGGTGATAGACACGCAGGATTTCGCCCGCTGGCTGGATTGCCGCACGCTCGAGCCGCGCGACGTGGCCGACCTGCTCAAACCGGCACAACTCGATTTCTTCGAGGCCGTCCCGGTTTCCGACCTCGTCAACAAGGTCGCCAACACCGGGCCGGAGATTCAGGAAAGGTGGCCGGAGTTCGAGAAGGCCAGGCGCCGGAAGCCGGGCGCCGACGACAGTCAGATGAGCTTGTTTCAGCAGTAGCTGCTATTT
Source organism: Mesorhizobium sp. WSM4810 (assembly GCF_055811235.1). NCBI lineage: Bacteria > Pseudomonadati > Pseudomonadota > Alphaproteobacteria > Hyphomicrobiales > Phyllobacteriaceae > Mesorhizobium > Mesorhizobium sp. WSM4810. The sequence continues at coordinate 22,206 of NZ_JBVVQV010000022.1, forward strand.
TCTGGGGCGCTTCAGCGCCTTCATTGCCGGCGCTGCCATTTCCTGGCGAACCCGCCGGCCGCACGTCACATCAGGCAGCGCGCGGCGAGGTGATCTTCTGCACCGGCTTCTTCTTCTTCGCTGTGTGGAGAAGGGCGGCGACGATCGCGGCCGGGCCGATCGCCCGGTATTGACTGGCGAGCGCCGGTTGCTTGGCGCTGCTGGAGTCCTGCTTGGCTCGAGGCATTTTTCTCTTCCCTGGTAACGTCTTCGTGTCCGCGTTTGCTGGTCGAATCCGACCAAATCGTGACATCTGCTGATCTAGCCGGTGAATGTTTCATGACTGTGCCGAGATGTTTAATAAAATGTTTCACCGCGTCATTACCTGTGATCCAGCGGCTCTTTTGCCGAAAGTTGCGACTTGACGGCAACACTGGCTGAGGCGATAAAGCCGCTCATGAGAACGTCTTTCGCCATTTGTGGCATCTGCATTATTGGCTAGCTTCGCGCTGGTCCGGACGTTTTCGCCTATCTTCCTTCTAGAGTGGACAAACGCCCCGGCCAGCAGGCTGGTGGCTGATTTGCGTCTCGGCGCAAGTTGCCCCAACCAAAAAGTAACGCACCGGGAAGGCACGAATGTCTGACGCATCGAAGGGCCTGCGCCTCTACAACACGCTGACGCGGACCAAGGAGGATTTCTTCCCGATCGATCCGCGCAATGTGCGCATGTATGTCTGCGGCCCGACGGTCTACGACTTTGCCCATATCGGCAACGCGCGACCGGTGATCGTCTTCGACGTGCTGTTTCGTCTGCTGCGCCATCTCTACGGGCAAGCGCACGTCACCTATGTGCGCAACATCACGGATGTCGACGACAAGATCAACGACCGCGCGCTGCGCGATTTCGGCACCGAGATTGCATCGGGAAAGCTGTCGCTGAACGAGGCGATCCGGCGGGTCACCGAAAAGACCGCTGACCAGTTCCACAAGGATGTGGCGACGCTCGGCTGCCTGCAACCTACGGTCGAGCCGCGGGCCACTGAATTCGTCGAGCCGCGCGCAGATGGCAAAGTCGACATGATCTCCTTGATTCAACGCTTGATCGAACGCGGCCATGCCTATGTTGCGGCAGGCGAAGTTCTGTTCGACACGGCCTCGATGCCGGACTACGGCCAATTGTCGAAACGCAATCTCGACGAACAGCAGGCCGGCGCTCGCGTCGCCGTCGATCCGCATAAGAAGAGCCCTGGCGATTTCGTGCTGTGGAAGCTGTCCTCGCCGGAAGAGCCGGGCTGGGACAGCCCGTGGGGCAGGGGCCGGCCGGGCTGGCACATCGAGTGCTCGGCGATGTCGGCCGCCTATCTCGGCGAGGTCTTCGACATTCATGGCGGCGGGCTCGACCTGATCTTCCCGCACCACGAGAATGAAATTGCACAGTCGCGCTGCGCCCATGGCACCGAGGTGTTGGCCAAGGTGTGGATGCACAACGGCTTTCTGCAGGTCGAGGGGCAGAAAATGTCCAAGAGCCTGGGCAACTTCCACTCGATCAACGAGTTGCTGGAGACGGAGACCTTTGGTGGCCGCAAGTGGCCGGGCGAGGTGCTCAGGCTGGCGATGCTGATGACGCATTATCGCGAGCCGATCGACTTTTCCGTGCGCAAGCTGGAAGAGGCGGAAAATACGCTGCGCAAATGGAAGCGGGCGGCGGACCTGGCACCGGCGGCGGCCAAGCAATTGCCGGTCGAAGTGGTGGAAGCCTTGTCGGACGATCTCGCAACCTATTCCGCGTTCCAGGTGCTGACGCAACTGGCCGGCGAGGCTGTGGATTCCAATGCTGCCGGTGGCGGCAACGCCGCCGCGGGCAACCATGCTACCGCTTCGCTGAAGGCGGCACTGTCGTTCCTCGGCTTCGACGTTGCGCCGGCCAAGGTTGATGAAGATGCCATCGCCAGGGCCATCGCCAGGCGCCTGGAACTGATCGCCGCCAAGAACTGGGCCCAGGCCGACCGCATTCGCGACGAGCTTCTGGCGCAAGGCGTGCAACTGAAGGACGGCAAGGACCCCGCCACCGGCACCCGCAGCACCAACTGGGAGGTAAAGCGGTGAAGGTGGCGCGAGGCACCCCCCTCTGTCCTGCCGGACATCTCCCCCTCAAGCGGGGAGATTGGCAGCTTCGCCGGAAGCGCCCAATCACCAACGACGGCGATTGGCGAAAGCCGAAGTGCCGTCCAATCTCCCCCCTTGAGGGGGAGATGTCCGGCAGGACAGAGGGGGGCGAACCGCGATGACGCATTTCCCAGTACCCGCCAACAACCGCAGCAATGCGCGCAAGATGCGCAGCGCTATGACCGAACCCGAGCTGAAGCTTTGGAATGAGATTAGAGCGCACAGGCTGATGGGACTAGCCTTCAGGCGGCAGATGCCTATCGCCCACTATATCGTCGATTTCGCCTGCCCCGCCAAAAAGCTGATTGTCGAACTGGACGGCTCCCAGCATGCCCGGTCTGAACCTTCGGCATCCGATCTGGCAAGAAGCGCGAAGCTAGAGGCGCTGGGCTGGACCATCCTGCGTTTCTGGAACGACGACGTCATTCGCGACATCGACAACGTCTGCCAGCACATTGTCATCGAAGCCGGCCTGGCCGCTGCCGAAATGCCGGCCGGCGAAGCAGCGAGGGAGGTAGTTCCATGATCGACCATCTTGGCATCACCGTTTCCGATTTCGACGTGTCGAAAGCTTTCTACGACAGGGCGATGGCGCCGCTCGGTGCCTCGCTGCTCTACATGGTGCCGCAGGAATACACCGGTGCCGCTATGGTCGGCGGCTATGGCCGCGACCGGCCGGTGTTCTGGCTGCATCAAGGCAAGGACAAGCCGAAGGACCGCCAGCATGTCGCCTTCACCGCGCGCAGCCGCGCTGAAGTCGATGCCTTCCACGCCGCCGCCATCGCCGCCGGCGGCAAGGATAATGGTGGGCCGGGCCTTCGTCCGCACTATCACGCGAACTACTATGGCGCCTTTGTCTTCGACCCCGACGGCAACAATGTCGAAGCCGTCTGCCATGCCCCGGAGTGAAGTGATGAGCCTGGATAACAGACCGGTCTACACAGGCGGCTGCCAGTGCGGCGCCGTGCGTTTCCGTGTCGAAGGCGCGCTGGGCGACGCCTCCGTCTGTCATTGTCGCATGTGCCAGAAAGCAAGCGGCAATTTCTACCTGCCGCTGGTGTCGGTGCGTGGCGCAAAACTCGACTGGACGCGCGGCGCGCCCAAGCGCTTTCGTTCCTCCAACGCCGCCTGGCGCGGTTTTTGCGCCGATTGCGGCACGCCGCTGACTTTCGAGGCGCCCGACGGCATCGCACTCGCCATCGCGGCCTTCGACCATGCGGAGGAGATCGCGCCGACCATCCAGTGGGGCACCGAAGCAAAACTCTCCTATGTCGATCACATCCACGAATTGCCTGGCGAGGAGACGATGGCCGATGTTTCGTCGTCCTCCTATCTCGCCGATCTCGTTTCTTACCAGCACCCCGACCACGACACCGAACAATGGCCGCCGGAGGAAAGATCATGACCGAAACCGTTCGAACCGGCGGCTGCCAGTGCGGCGCCGTGCGTTTCCGCATTCGTGGGGCGCTTGGACGCCCTTCCATCTGCCATTGCCGCATGTGCCAGAAACAGTTCGGTTCCTTCTTCGGCGCGCTGGTGACGGTGCCGAAGGACGGTGTCGAATGGGTGCGCGAGGAGCCGAGCTATTTCCAGTCGTCGGTCAACATCGATCGCGGCTTTTGCAGCCGCTGCGGCACGCCGTTGACCTACAGGCAGCCTGGCGGGCTTGAGATCGCCATCGGCGCCTTTGACGATCGCTCCGACCTCGCACCGCAGATCCAGATCAACTATGCCGCCCGGCTGCCTTGGGTGGAGAAGATCTTCGACGCGCCGGTCCATGACGATCCTGACTACTACACCCGGCAGGAATCGATCATCTCCTTCCAGCATCCGGATCACGAGACGGCCAATTGGCCGCAGCAGGGCCTGAAATTATGAGCAATGACCTGCGCAGCCTCTATCCGGAGATCGAGGCCTTCGACTCAGGCATGCTCGATGTCGGCGATGGCCATCAGGTCTATTGGGAGCGTTCCGGCACCAGGGGCGCCAAGCCGGCCGTGTTCCTGCATGGCGGACCGGGCGGCACCATTTCGCCAAAGCACCGACGGCTGTTCGATCCGAAGCTTTACGATGTCATCCTGTTCGACCAGCGCGGCTGCGGGAAGTCGACGCCCAACGCCTCGCTCGAGGCCAACACTACCTGGCATCTGGTCGCCGACATCGAGCGCCTGCGCGACATGTGCAGCTTCGACAAATGGCTGGTGTTCGGCGGCTCGTGGGGCTCGACCCTGGCGCTGGCTTATGCCGAGACGCACCCCGAGCGGGTCAGCGAACTGGTCGTGCGCGGCATCTACACACTGACGCGCGCGGAGCTCGAATGGTATTATCAGTTCGGCGTCTCGGAAATGTTTCCCGACAAATGGGAGCGCTTCCTGGCGCCGATCCCTGAGGCCGAGCGCGGCGACATGATGGCCGCCTATCGCAAGCGGCTGGTCGGCAGCGACCGCAAGGCACAGGTCGAGGCCGCCCGGGCCTGGAGCCTGTGGGAAGGCGAGACGATCACGCTGTTGCCCGATCCGGAAACCAGCAGCCGGTTTGGCGAAGACGATTACGCCGTCGCCTTCGCCCGCATCGAGAACCATTATTTCGTCTATGCTGGCTGGCTTGAGGAAGGGCAGCTGCTGCGTGATGCCTTCAAGTTGAAGGACATCCCCGGCACCATCGTCCATGGCCGCTACGACATGCCGTGCCCGGCGCGCTATGCCTGGGCGCTGCACAAGGCGTGGCCCAAGGCGGACTTCCATCTGGTCGAGGGCGCCGGCCATGCCTATTCGGAGCCGGGCATCCTCGACCGGCTGATCCGGGCGACGGATAAGTTTGCGGGGAAATGATCATGGGCCGCGAGCGCCTCTATCTCTTCGACACCACACTGCGCGATGGCCAGCAGACGCCGGGCATCGACTTTTCGGTCGAGGACAAGATCGCCATCGCCGGGCTGCTTGACGCGTTCGGCGTCGACTATATCGAAGGCGGCTATCCCGGTGCCAACCCGACCGACACCGCCTTCTTTGCCAAGCACCGCACGGCAACCGCCAAATTCGTCGCCTTCGGCATGACCAAGCGGGCAGGGGTGTCGGCTTCGAACGATCCAGGCCTTGCCGCATTGGTCCAGTCGAAGTCGGACGCCATCTGCTTTGTCGCCAAGAGCTGGGACTACCATGTCCGCGTTGCGCTGGGCTGCACCAACGAGGAAAACCTCGAGGCGATCAAGGCGTCAGTCGAAGCGGCGATTGGCTCGGCCAAGGAAGCATTGGTCGACTGCGAGCATTTCTTCGACGGCTTCAAGGCCAATCCCGATTATGCGCTGGCTTGCGCCAGGACCGCTTACGACGCCGGCGCGCGCTGGGTGGTGCTGTGCGACACCAATGGCGGCACGCAGCCGTCGGAAGTGCGCGCCATCGTCGAGAAGATCATCGAGGCAGGCATACCGGGGGACCATCTCGGCATCCATGCCCATGACGACACCGGCCAGGCGGTGGCAAATTCGCTGGCCGCCGTCGAGGCCGGCGCGCGCCAGGTCCAGGGCACGCTGAACGGCATCGGCGAGCGCTGCGGCAACGCCAATCTGATCTCGATCGTGCCGACGCTGGCGCTGAAGCCGGCCTTTTCCAGCCGCTTCGAGACAGGCATCTCGGCCGAAGCGTTGGCCGGCATATCGCGCCTGTCCCGCGCCTTCGACGAATTGCTGAACCGCGCGCCGGAAGCGCAGGCGCCCTATGTCGGCGCTTCCGCCTTCGCCACCAAGGCCGGCATCCATGCCTCGGCGCTGGCCAAGGAGCCGGCCACTTACGAGCATGTGCCGCCGGAAGCGGTCGGCAACCGCCGCCGGGTCATGGTCTCGGACCAAGGCGGCAAGGCCAATTTCCTCGCCGAGTTGAAACGGCGCGGCATCGAAATGCCGAAAGACGACCACCGGCTGGACGCGCTGATATCAGTGGTCAAGGGGCGCGAGGCCGAGGGCTATGCCTATGAAGGCGCCGATGCCAGCTTCGAGCTGCTGGCGCGCAAGATGCTGCATGGCCTGCCGGAATTCTTCAGCGTCACCTCGTTCCGCTGCATGGTCGAGCGCCGCTTCGACGCCAATGGCCAGCTGAAGACGGTCTCAGAGGCGATCGTCAAGGTGCTGGTCGATGGCGAGGAGAAGATGTCGGTGGCGGAAGGGCACGGCCCGGTCAACGCGCTCGACATCGCGCTGCGCAAGGATCTTGGAAAATTTCAGAACGAGATCGCCGACCTCGAGCTCGCCGACTTCAAGGTGCGTATCCTCAATGGCGGTACCGAGGCGATCACTCGCGTGCTGATCGAATCGCACGATGCAACCGGCGCCCGCTGGTGGACGGTCGGCGTCTCAGAAAACATCATCGACGCTTCATTCCAGGCGCTGATGGATTCGATCGTCTACAAGCTGATGAAGAACCGCGAGATGGCCGGGCTGGTCGCGGCGGAGTAGGACTGAACCATCAGCGAAAGTCCATTGATCCATCAGAACTTTGCGATGGTCTTGGCCCGGCGGCTGGCGCATAGCGTTGGGCCATGGCCACGGACGCAATTCAGCTCGAAGCAGACTCAAAGGCCCGGCGTGGATTCCTGCTGGCGCTGGGCGCCTATCTCCTGTGGGGGTTGCTGCCCTTCTATATGAAGGCGGTTGCACATCTGCCACTGGCCGAAGTCATCGCGCACCGCATCGTCTGGTCGGTGCCGATCGCGGCGGCAGTTTTGATCTGGGCCGGCCGCACGGCGGATTTCAAAGCGGCGTTGCGTTCGCCGCGCATTATTTCCCTGGCGGCGCTGACGGCGGCGCTGATTTCGGTCAACTGGGGCATCTATGTCTGGGCCATCGCGGTCGACCGTACCATCGAGACCGCGCTTGGCTACTACATCAACCCGCTTGTCAGCGTCGTCGTCGGCGCGCTGCTGCTCAGCGAACGGCTCGACCGGCTGCAAATCGCGGCGGTGGTGCTGGCGGCCATCGCGGTCGCGGTGCTGACGATCGACGCCGGCAAGCTGCCTTGGGTGTCGCTGGTGCTGGCGTTTTCCTTCGCCGCCTACGCCTTCTTCCGCAAGACGCTGCCGATCGGTCCCAGCCAGGGTTTCTTGCTTGAAGTGCTTTTGCTGTCGGTGCCGGCGCTCGGCTACATCATCTTCCTCATCGTCACCGGGCAGGACCATTTCGTCTCCAGTTCCCTGAACGATACCGCACTGCTGATCGGCTGCGGCCCGGTCACCGCCATACCGCTGCTGCTGTTTGGCTTCGGGGCCAAGCTGCTGCGTCTCTCCACCATCGGCATCATGCAGTATATCGCGCCGACCATTGTGTTCCTGATCGCCGTGCTGATTTTCGGCGAACCCTTCGGCAGCACCCAGGCCATCGCCTTCGGCCTGATCTGGGCGGCGCTGGCGATCTATTCCTGGTCGATGTTCCGCGGTCGCGAGATCCGGCCGGCAATGCGTTAGAGCGAGGATTTTCGATGTACGTGCTGCACATAGCAAACAAGAATTATTCCTCGTGGTCGCTGCGGCCATGGGTGCTGATGCGGACATTGGACGTCGCCTTCGAGGAGCGGCTGACACCGTTTCCGACCGGATCGAGTTGGAGCCTCTACCGGCCGTTCTCGCCCAGCGGCCTCGTACCGTGCCTGATTGACGACGGCTGGGCAGTCTGGGATTCGCTCGGCATCACCGAATATCTGGCCGAGCGCCACGCTGGCGTCTGGCCTGCCGAGCCGAAGGCGCGAGCCTGGGCGCGGTCGGCAGCGGCCGAAATGCATTCGAGCTTCACCGCCTTGCGCGGCTCCTGTCCGATGAACTGCGGTGTCCGCGTCGCGCCGGTGCCGATGTCGGATGCGCTGAAGCACGACCTTTTTCGCCTCGGCGATCTCTGGGACGACGGGCTTCGCCGCTTCGGCGGACCGTTCCTGGCTGGCGATCGCTTCACTGCCGTTGACGCCTTCTTTGCCCCGGTGGCGTTTAGGGTTCAGTCCTACGGACTGTCCTTCGAGGGCGCGGCTGCCACCTATCCGGCGCGATTGCTGGCTCTGCCGGCGATGCGCGAATGGTACGCGGCAGCCCTTGCAGAGGAGTGGCGCGAGCCGAACCACGAAGCGGAGGTGCGCGCTGCCGGCACTGTCATCGAGGATTTTCGCGCGACCTTGTAACGGTTGCCGCTACATCCCGCGCCCCAGCCGCCTGACGAACAGATAGACGACCACCGCGACGGCGAGCGATATCGCCGACGCCACCCAAAAGCCCACCGGCGTGTCGACCAGCGGCAGCCCGCCGACATTCATGCCGAACAGGCCTGAGACGATCGTCATCGGCAACAGCACCGCGGTCATCACCGACAGCATGTAAAGCAACTGGTTCGACTGCGTCGTCAGCTTGGCCATCAGCTCGTCCTGCAAGAGCCGGGCGCGGGCCTGCAATTGCTCGCCGTCATGATGCAACGTATGGGCGCGGTGCGAAAGCCGTGCCGCCATGTCGTTGATTGCGTCCGGCAGGTCATTGCGATGCGAATGGTCGAGATGGCGGAACAGGCTGGTCAGCGTCGCCATCTGCCGATGGATCACCACCAGTTGCCGGCGCGCATCGACCAGCGCCTGCCGCTCATTGTGCCATGCATCGCAGACGATGCGGTCCTCGATGCCATCGAGCGTGTCGCCAAGGCCAGCGAGTTCCGTCGTCATGCCGTCGAGCGACTGGCCCATGACAGCCTCGATCAGTTCGGCCGGAGAGCGGAACTTTCGCGATCCGTTGTCGATCGCCTTGCGGATTTTGTCGACCGATTGCAGCGGTTGCTTGCGGCCGCCGATCAGCATCGTGTCGTTGAAGGCGAAGCGGAAATGGCCAAGCCCGCGCGCCTCCGCCGAATAGTCGTGGCGCAGGTCCGGCAAATCGCCGTACAGCCAGTCGCCCTCGAGGTCGATATGGCAGCCATGGCCGGCCGACAGGAAGGCATCGCGCACCGGCGGCGGCAAAGCCGGCTCGGTGGCGATCTCGTGGCGCGCGCGCATGTCGGAAACCTGGTAGCTGCGCCATGTCCAGTGTGTGGTGGTCGCGTCTTTGGTTCTCGTGCCTTCGGCGGCGAAGTGATAGACGAAGAACAGCCCGTGCTCGTCCGGCAGGTAAGGCGACAGATCGCTGCCGTCTGGATTGAGAGGGATGTTCATGATCGCGTCGCCAGTCTCTCGAATACGCCGCGTGGCGGCGACCTAGACTGTGATTATTAGCACGGGCGAACCGTTTTCGTGTGACTGTTTTGACGGTCATCCGAGGCGGCGTACCAACGCCGTTGTTTGGAGCCAGTTTGGAATAATACGTCGTTGACTCGCGTTTGCGTAAAGAGCACGACGCAATCCATGCGGAGGACGTCCGATGCATGCCGGCTTCCCACGAAGCCTACTCATAGCGGTATTGGGAGCCGTCATTGCCGGCTGCGCTGGCTTTTCGGCGCAGAAAACGGGGGCAATAATCGGCTATGGCCCCAACCCAACCTTACCGAAACCAAGACCGACGCTGATCCCGACCGTCAACATCGCCGAGGCGAAAGGCTGGCAGAAAGGTGGTATGCCGACCCCGGCGAACGGGCTGACGGTGAACCCCTACGCCACCGGCTTCGACCATCCGCGCTGGCTGCACGTGCTTCCGAACGGGGACGTGCTGGTTGCCGAAACCAATGCCCCTGCCAAGCATGACGAAGGCTTCAGCCTTAGAAAGGTCTTTATGGACCTCGCTATGAAGCGCGCCGGGGCCGCGACCAAAAGCGCCAACCGCATCACGCTCCTGCGCGACACCAATGGCGACGGCATTGCGGATGTGCGCAGGACGTTCGCAGAAGGCCTCAATTCTCCCTTTGGTATGACGCTGTCCAAAGGCATTCTCTATGTAGCGAATACCGACGCGCTTGTCGCTTTCCCCTACTCCAATGGCCAGACCCGAGCCACAACGCCGCCGGAAAAGATCGTCGACTTACCGGCCGGAGATCTCAACCATCATTGGACCAAGGATGTGATCGCAAGTCCGGATGGACGCAAGCTCTATGTCACCGTCGGCTCCAACAGTAACGTTGGAGAAAACGGCATGGCCGCGGAGAAGAACCGCGCCGCCGTCCTTGAAGTGGACCGGTCGACCCGCCGTACCCGGGTCTTCGCGTCAGGGCTGCGCAACCCGAACGGGCTCTCCTGGAACCCTGAAACCGGCAAGCTTTGGGTCGCCGTGAACGAGCGTGACGAGATCGGCGACGATCTTGTGCCGGACTATATGACCTCGGTTCGTGACGGCGCTTTTTACGGCTGGCCCTACAGCTATTTCGGACAGAACGTCGACGAACGCGTCAAGCCGCAGCGCCCCGGTCTCGTGGCTAGGGCGGTCAAGCCCGACTACGCGCTGGGTTCCCATACCGCCTCGCTGGGACTGACCTTCTCCAAAGGGGCGTCGCTCGGCCCAGCCTACGGCAACGGCGCGTTCGTTGGTCAGCACGGCTCGTGGAACAGAAGTGTGCTCAGCGGTTACAAGGTGATCTTCGTGCCGTTCCGCGGTGGTAAACCGAGCGGTCCCCCGAAAGATGTGCTCGCTGGCTTCGTCGGGCGTGACGGCAGGGCGATGGGCCGTCCGGTCGGCGTTGCTATCGATCAGAGCGGCGCACTGCTAGTCGCCGACGATGTCGGCAATGTCATCTGGCGGGTCAGTAGGGCAGTAGGGCAGTAGGGCAGTAGGGCAGTAGGGCAGTAGGGCAGTAGGGCAGTAGGGCAGTAGGGCAGCGCCTCATGAGCGCGGCATGCACTACATACTCCCCTATACCCTAAAGCTTGTCGATCACCGACTGCACGCCTTCGGTCGGTGCGTCGACCGACGATCCCGCGACCATGATGGCAGCGACGATCGCTTCCGGATCGTCGACCACCAGCGGCCTGACCCGCTGCGCGGTGTGGATGAAGCCTTCGGCCATCATATGGTCGAGCAGCGCCAGCATCGGGTCCCAGAATCCTCCAACGTTGCCGAAGACGATCGGCTTGCGATGATGGCCGAGCTGGCCCCAGGTCATGATCTCGATGATTTCCTCGACCGTGCCGATGCCGCCCGGAAGCGCCACAAACGCGTCGGATTTCTCGAACATCGTATGTTTGCGCTCGTGCATGTTTTCGGTGATGACGAGCTCGTCAAGTCTGTCAAGCGCGGTTTCGGTGGCCTCCCTGTTGATCAGGAAGCGCGGAATGATCCCCGTCACCTTGCCGCCGGCCCGCATTGCGCCCTCGGCGACGGCTCCCATGATGCCCCTGGTGCCGCCGCCATAGATCAGACGCAGGCCGGACTTGGCGATCGAACGCCCAAGCAGGTGTCCGGCCTTGGCATAGGTTACATCGCGGCCCGGAGACGAGCCGCAATAGACGCAGATGGATCGAATCGTGTTCATGAGATGATTGGTGATTGGGTCTTTATTCGCGGTCAAGCCCGGGCGGGTTTTTTCTTGTCGGCCCCGTTTATTCGTATCGGCCCTTTTTCTTGGCGGTCCCCCTTGTTCTTGTCGCCTTGGGCAAAACAGGCTAGACCGCATTAGGTGGCTAAGGGCAGGGAAATATGGCAATTAATCCTTTGAAGGCGTTTTTGTTCGTCGTCGGCGGCTCCGTCGCCGCGGCGGGAACCGCCTATGTGTCGGGCGCGCTCGATCCGTATCTCACTCGCACGCCGCCGGCGGAAGTGGCATCGCTGACGCCGCCGGTGGAGACGCCGGCCGAAGCAGTGACCGATGCACCGCCGCCGCCGGCGCCTGCCGCTGGTGCGATGGCACCGGCAGCGCCGGCGGCGGCCGATGCGATTGCGCCGACTTTCGACATCGTTCGGGTCGAGATCAAGGGCTCTATTGTCGTCGCCGGCAAAGCCGCACCCAACGCCAAGGTCGAGATTCTCAACGGTTCGACGGTTCTCGGCTCGACGGTCGCCGGTGCCGATGGCGCTTTTGCCATCGTTCTCGACGATGCGCTGAAACCCGGCGATTACACGATCGCGCTGCGCTCGATGACCGGCAATGTCGTGACCCCCTCGGCGCAGACGGCTATCGTCTCGATTCCCAAGAGTCCTGCTGGCCAGGTGCTGGCGATGATCGAGGAGCCTGGCAAGGCCTCCGAATTGCTCACCGTTCCTTCACCCGAGACAAAGCCTGAATCGCCGCCTGCCGGCGACAAGGCGGCCGCCCCGGCTTCCGAGGACTCCGCTGCCGGGGACCCCGCTGCCGCAGCACCAGCCGCACCGGCTGCCACGGCGCCGGCCACCGTCGACGCCGCCCCCGCGCCCGCTCCGGGCGGGCCGGCCGCACCGGCGACACTAGCTGCAGGGCCAAAGGTCGTCGTCGAAGCGATCGAGATCGACGGCAACAAGATCTTCGTCGCCGGGCTCGCCGACCCCGGCCGCAAGGTGCGCGCCTATGCCAACGATATCTTGCTCGGCGACGCGAAGACTTCGCCCGACGGTCATTTCCTGGTCGAGGCGACGCGCAACGTTCCGGTCGGCACCTATACGATCCACGTCGATGCGCTCGATGCCGACGGGGTCAAGGTGGTGGCCCGTGCCGCCGTGCCGTTCGAGCGCGAGCCGGGCGAGTCGATCGCCGCCGTGGCGCCTGCCGAGGCAAAGCCGGCCGCGCCGGCAACCACGCCTGCGGCGCCCGCGACCGAGGCGCCAGCCGATGTGGCGGCTGCGACGCCCCCGACCGGAGTGCCCGAGACCGCGGCGCCGAAGCTCGAACACGCCGACAGCGCCGTTATCATCCGCCGCCGCGATACGCTGTGGCGGATTTCGCGGCGCGTCTACGGCCAAGGCGTTCGCTACTCGACCATCTACCTCGCCAATCAGGATCAGATCAGGAATCCCGACCGCATCTGGCCGGGGCAGGTGTTCAAGGTCCCCGGAAAATCGCAGGAAGGCGAAGCCGCCAACCTCAAGGCGATGGGCGACCAGATGGCCCCGGCAAAGGCCAACTAGAAATCCTTTTCTTCTCTAGCGGGCTCTTGCGGAAAGTTCATTCATCGTCTATCGCCGATAGACGATGAACGCTCCCTTGACCGAGAAGACCTGCGGCTTCGCCGACAGCCAGGCCGTCGCCGCGAAGCTCGCCGCGCTTTCGCATCCGGCCCGGATTGAAATTCTCCGGCACCTTTCGGCCAGCCGCTCCTGCTGCTGCCGCGAGGTCGTCGACCATCTCGACCTGGCGCAGTCCACCGTTTCGCAGCACCTGAAGATACTGGTCGAAGCCGGGCTCGTCCGCTACCAGCCGGATCGGCAGCGCTCGCGCTATGAAGTCGACAGCGATGCGCTCGAAGATGTTTCCGCATCGCTGGCCGCGCTGGTCAATTCGTGCTGCTCCGGCCGCTAGACCATCATCCCGAACAAAGGCCGCGTCAGCGAAAAGTGGAAGCCGGTTTTCGGTAAAGATCATGGTCAAGCAATAAGAAATACGAAAAGGCGATAAAATGGCCGAAAAAACCGTCTCCGCCGATTCTGGCTCGACCTTCAAGACATTGCGTAATCTTTGGCCCTATATGTGGCCGGCCGACCGTGCCGACCTGCGGGCGAGGGTGGTGTGGGCGACCGTGCTTCTGGTCGTCGCCAAGCTGACGCTGGTTGCCGGTCCCTACTTCTTCAAATGGGCGACCGATGCGCTGGCTGGTGACGCCAAGTCGGCGCCGCCGCTGCCGGCCTTCATGCTGGCGCCAGTCATGCTGGTCATCGCCTACAATGTCGTGCGGCTGGTGCAACTCGGTTTCAACCAGCTGCGCGACGCGCTGTTTGCCCGCGTCGGACAATACGCGGTGCGCCAACTCGCCTTCCGCACTTTCATCCACATGCATCGATTGTCGCTGCGCTTCCATCTCGAGCGCCGCACCGGCGGCCTGTCGCGCATCATCGAGCGCGGCACCAAGGGCATCGAGACGATCGTCCGCTTCACCGTGCTCAACACCTTGCCGACCATCCTCGAATTCGCGCTGACAGCCGGCATCTTCGCGGTCACCTACGGCTGGAAGTACGTGGCTGTGGTGGCGGTGACGGTCTGCCTCTATATCTGGTTCACCATCAGGGCGAGCGACTGGCGCATCGTCATTCGCCGCGACATGAACGACAGCGACACCGATGCCAGCACCAAGGCGATCGACTCGCTGCTCAATTTCGAAACGGTCAAGTATTTCAACAACGAGGGCATGGAAGCCGAGCGCTTCGACCGTTCGATGGCGCGCTACGAGACCGCTGCCACCAGGATATGGACCTCGCTCGGCTGGCTGAACTTCGGCCAGGGCGTCATCTTCGGTCTCGGAACGGTTATCGTCATGTGCCTTTCGGCGCTGGAGGTGCAGGCCGGCACGCAGACGGTTGGCGACTTCGTGTTCATCAACGCCATGCTGATCCAGCTTTCGGTGCCACTAAACTTCATCGGCTTCATCTATCGCGAAATCCGCCAGGGCCTGACCGACATCGAGCAGATGTTCGGTCTGCTGGATGTGCCGCAGGAGATCGTCGACAAGCCGGGGGCCAAGCCGCTGGTCGTCGGCTCCGGCAAGGTCGAGTTCCGCGACGTGCAGTTTTCCTACGATCCCAACCGCAAGATCCTGAAAGGCATCAGCTTCGAAGTGCCGGCCGGCAAGACGGTTGCCATTGTCGGGCCATCGGGCGCCGGCAAGTCGACCATTTCGCGGCTGCTGTTCCGCTTTTACGACATCCAGGGCGGCAAGATTCTGATCGACGGCCAGGACATTCGCGACGTGACTCAGCAGAGCTTGCGCGCGGCGATCGGCATGGTGCCGCAGGACACCGTGCTGTTCAACGACACCATCGCCTACAACATCCGCTACGGCCGCGTCGATGCCAGCGAGGAGGATGTGCGCAAGGCGGCAGAACTCGCCCAGATCGGGCCGTTCATCGAGCGGCTGCCCGACGGCTACCGTTCGATGGTCGGAGAGCGCGGACTGAAACTGTCCGGCGGTGAGAAGCAGCGCGTGGCAATCGCCCGCACCATTTTGAAGGCGCCGCCGATCCTGATGCTCGACGAGGCGACCTCGGCTCTCGACAGCCATACCGAACAGGAGATCCAGGCGGCACTCGACCTCGTCAGCAAGGGTCGCACCACCATCGTCATCGCCCACCGGCTGTCGACGGTGATTTCGGCCGACGAGATCATCGTGCTGCAGGACGGCCAGATCGCCGAGCGCGGCACGCATGCCGCCTTGATGCGCAAGGCCGGCCTGTACGCCTCGATGTGGGACCGCCAGCGTGAGGCAACCGAGGCCGAGGAGCGGTTGCGCATTGCTCGCGAGCGCGACGAGTTCGGCGTTGTCGTCCGCCGCCGCCCCTCCGAGGTGTCGTAGCCCTTACGGCCAGCCAGCGCCCGGCGCGGAAGCCTGGATGCTGAGCACCTGGCCGGTGCGCGCATCGCTGATCATGTGCTCGAAGCCGCGCCATTCGGCGGCGACGATGAACAGCGTCTTGCCGTCGGCGCCGCCGAGCATGCAGGCAAAGCAGCCGCGATCGGCATCGACGCTGTCGAGCATCGCCCCGCCCTCGCGCACCCGCACGCAGTGCCGGTTGGGGACGTCGGCATACCAGATGGCGCCTTCGGCATCGAGGCAGATGCCGTCGGGAAAGCCGTTGCCGAGGTCGGCCCATCGCCGCCGGTTGGCAAGGCCGCCATCGGCGGCGATGTCGAAGGCGGTCAGCCTGTTGGCGTGGGACTCGGCGACGATCAACGTCTTGTTGTCAGGCGACACCGCCATCCCATTGGCGAAGGCGATCTTGTCCGCCACCTGCCGCACGGACCCGTCCGGTGCAATCAGCACGATGGTGTCGGGGCCGAAATGCTGGCCGGGAACCGGCGCTGGCCCGCCGCCATTGACGTAGATGTTGCCGCGCCCGTCGACGACGATCTCGTTCCAGGCGTTCCCTGAGAGGTGTCGCAGATCGGCGTGGGTGACCAGCGTCCCGTCTGCTTCTTGCCGCAGCACCAACCCCTCTCGCCCGCAGACGACGACCAGGCGACCGTCCAGCAGCCAGTCGACCGAATAGGGCAGGGTGGCCGGCACGGTGAGCATGACCTCACTGTTGCCGTCGGCATCGACGGCGATGATCTGGGCCGGTTCCCCAGTTGCAGACCCAAAGCCTGCCATCATGCCAGCGCGGCGATTCGCCGAACGCCAGACCGTTCATCACGACCCGCGCTTCCTTTGCTGCTGATTTCCGTGACAGCATTTGTTGCCTCCAGCTTTCGTTCGGCGGGCGCTTTGACAAGGCCCGTATCTCCAAGGACGCATGAGGCCGGTTCGCCCCGACACCAGTCATGCTTTTCTGGACAGGCTCATTGGACCCCTTCCAACGCCCGCGATCGGCTAATGCGGACGAGAACGCCGGATCCGGCGTTCCCTCATTGTCGCGTTGCGGCCACAGGGTGTTTCCGCTATTGAGGCCGGACCTGAAACTAGGCTGTTTCCATTCCATGGACCTCGTCGACACGATCAAGAAAACGTTGGTTCCGATCCATCGCGAAGGCTATCCGTTTATCGCCGCCTTCGCAGCGGTGACGCTTTTCCTCGGCTATTTCTCTTCGATCCTGTTCTGGATCTGCCTCATGCTGACGGCCTGGTGCGTCTATTTCTTCCGCGATCCCGAGCGCGTCACGCCGGTCGACGACCGGCTGGTGGTGAGCCCGGCCGACGGCATCATCACGGCGGTCGGTCCGGCAGTGCCACCGCGCGAACTTGGCCTCGGGGGCGGCGAGATGACCCGCATCTCGGTGTTCATGGACGTCTTCTCCTGCCACGTGAACCGGGCTCCGGTGCGCGGCCGCATCACAAGGATAGAGCATCGGCCCGGCCAGTTCCTCAACGCCGCACTTGACAAGGCGAGTGCCGACAACGAGCGCAATGGCCTGGTCATCGACAGCCCCAACGGCACGGTGGCCGCGGTGCAGATCGCCGGCCTGGTGGCGCGGCGCATCGTCTGCTGGGCCGAGACCGGCGGCACGATCGGCATCGGCGAGCGCTTCGGGCTGATCCGCTTCGGCTCGCGCGTCGATGTGTTCCTGCCGTCGACCGCAACGCCGCGTGTCGCCGTCGGCCAGACTGCGGTCGGCGGTGAAACCATACTGGCCGAATTCGGCGGCGTTGCCGCAACGCCGCTCGTGCGGGTGTCCTGAGCCGTGGGCGCGCCGTTCAAAAAATTCGAGGCGCATGGCAGCGGCGGCCCGCGCATCCGTGAAATTCCGATGCGCATGGTGCTGCCCAATCTTGTCACAGTGCTCGCCATCTGCGCCGGCCTCTCGGGCATCCGCTTCGGCTTCGAAGGCCGTTTCGAGCCGGCAGTGGTGATGGTGCTGCTGGCCGCCTTCCTCGACGGCATCGACGGCCGTCTGGCACGCATGCTGAAGGCGACGTCCAAATTCGGCGCGCAGATGGATTCGCTGGCCGACATCGTCAATTTCGGCGTAGCACCCGCGCTGGTGCTCTATGCCTTCCTGCTCGACCAGGCCGGCTCGCCGGGCTGGATTGCCGCGCTGCTGTTCACCATCGCCTGCGGGCTGAGACTCGCTCGCTACAACGTGCTCGACGAAGAAACTGATCGCCCGCAGTGGCAGACCGAGTATTTCGTCGGCGTGCCGGCGCCGGCGGGCGCCGTGCTGGTGATGCTGCCGCTTTACCTGTACTTCCTGCGGCTTGGTGTGGAGCCGTCCCGCCCTGCCGCCTTCATCGCCGCCGGTTTCACCGTTCTGATAGCCTTCCTGCTGGTCAGCCGGCTGCCGGTCTATTCCGGAAAAAGCCTGAAAGTCCCGGGCGACAAGGTGCTGCCGATCATCCTCGGTGTCGTCCTCTACATCCTGCTGTTGATGACCTATCCCTGGTACACGCTGACGGCGTCGGTTGCCGGCTATCTGCTCTTCCTGCCGCTCAGCATCCGCGCCTATTCCAGGCGCGCCAAGCGCGAAGGCGAGAAGGTGCCGCCGTCGGACTTCGGCTGACTGATCTGTCGCCAATTCGCTGATAGTTCAATTAGTTCAAGTCGGACGCATCCCGCTCTAGCGGGAACCTGCCGGCGTCTTGACCGTTCTGTCTCAGCGGGCGAGGCGAGCGACGTCGCGAACGCCACGCTATCAGCCCTTGAAGCTGCTGTCCCAGGCGCAGGAGCTCAAAGAAGAGTGAGGAGAAATGGCTGTCGTCCTCCTTGGCGCGTTGCTCATTGTCGCTGGCGTCGTGTATATGGCCGGCGCAGCCCTTTGGCGTGGGCGGCTCAGCGATCCGGCGCCTGCTCGCGCGGCGCCGGATCGCTCGACGCCAAATCTTGCAACGCCAGGCCCGACACTTGAGCCGCGGCGGCGCGGCCTCGGTTTCCTCGGCCTGTCGCAGAACTGGCCGGGCCTGCTGATGATGGCGGTCGGGTTCATCCTGCTGTTGTCGGTGGTGGTCCTCTAATGCATGTCGCCTAAAAGCATGCTCGGGCCTGACCCGAAGGTGCGCAGCGGTTTTGGGACAACGAGATGCGTTCAAGCAAGAACTTAAAGCGCGTCGCATAAATCCCTCCAGACGCGACGCGCTTTAGGCGCTAGGCCGCCGCGCTGAGCCCCAGTCGGTCAATCGCCAGTTTGCGGGTCGAGACGTAGTCGGTCTTGCCAGAGCCCAGCACCGGGATTTCCTCGACCTTGACGATGTCGTTCGGCACCATCAGATCGGCGGCGCCGGCTTGTCTGCCGAATTTGCGCAATTCATCGGGGTCGGCGTCATCGGCGGTGGTGACCAGCACGATACGCTCGCCGCGGCGCTTGTCCGGCACCGCCACCACAGCGTGGTGCTCTTCCGGCCACAGCGACTGCACCAGCATCTCGACCGCGCCCAGCGACACCATCTCGCCGGCGATCTTGGCGAAGCGCTTGGCCCGGCCGCGAATGGTAATGAAGCCCTCGCGGTCAACAGAAACGATGTCGCCGGTATCGTGCCAGCCGTCGAGCGGCTGCAATTCCCCGGGCCGATCTGAGGTCATGTAGCCCATCATCAAATTCGGCCCCTTGAGCAATAACCGTCCGGCGCCGCTGATGCCCTCGACCGGCTCGAGCTTCATGCGCATGCCCGGCAACAGTCGCCCGACCGTGCCGTCGCGGCCGTGGATGGCGGTGTTGACGGCAACGACGGGCGCTGCCTCGGTCAGCCCGAAACCTTCGATGATCTCGGCCTGGAAGCGCTCCCGGTAGACGCGGCGCGTCTCCGGTTTCACCGCTTCGGCGCCGGCGACGATGAAGCGCAGGCTGGAGAAATCGCCGTCCTTGGCGGTGCGCGCATAGTTGGCGAGGAACGTGTCGGTGCCGAACATGACCGTCGGCCTTGCCTTGCGTGCGACCTCGGGGATCAGCTTGTAGTGCAGCGGCGAGGGGTAGAGGAACAGTTTCACGCCGGTGACCAGCGGCAGGATGGTGCCGCCGGTGAGCCCGAACGAGTGGAACACCGGCAGCACGTTGAGCAGGATGTCGGCCGGCGAGATGGTGATGCGGGCCTCAGCCTGCATGGCGTTGGCGAGAAGATTTCTGTGCGACAGGACCACCGCCTTCGGCGTGCCTTCCGAGCCTGAGGTGAACAGGATCACCGCTGGTTTGGCCGCATTCTGCGGCTGCAGCGGCCAGCGCCACAGCAAGGCGGCGGCGAGCTTGTCCAGTACGGTTACGCTGGCCCGCACATCCTCCAGCCACAACAGCCTGGCGCCGCCTTCTTCTACCGCCGCGACGATGTCAGCGAGGCTGGCCTTGTCGACAAAGGCGCGCGACGAGACCACGGTGCGGATCTCCGCCGTGCGCACGGCGGCGGTGACGCTGGCCGGGCCTGCGGTGTAGTTGATCATCGCCGCCACCCGGCTCGCTGACAACAGGCCAACGAGCGACAGCACGACACCGTTGGCGTTGGGCAGCAGCACTCCAACCGCTTCATTCGGCGCTGTCACCGCCTCGAAGCGGCGGCCCAGCACCCGCGCGCCGATGAACAGCTTTCTGTAATTCAGCGTGCCGCTGACCACGTCTTCGACGATAGGATGCGAGGCGCCGACTCGGTCGGCGGCGTCGCGTATGGCGAGGAACAGGCCGCGGTCAAGATCGCTGCCGAAAAGCCGGGCTTCGGCGAAACGGTCGAACAGCGTATTGGTGTTCGAGGATTGATCAGGGTTTCGCGCCACCAGCTCGGCGATGGTCATCGGCTCCAGCACGCTGATCGACAGGAGCGGAAACCAGCACCGGGGCGCCTTGTCCGCCGCAGTCAGCGATACCGGCAGAGTGCGCGCGCCGGCGACGAAGATCGGCACGATGCGGGCATCGGCCTGCATGGCGATGCGGCTGACGGCGCGAAACAGGCGAAATGTCTTGATATCAGGCTCGACCGCATCCGGCAGATAGACGGCAAGGCGGCCCTTGCCCTTCAGCACCCGCACCAGCCGGCGGCTGACGAAGACATGCTCAGCGTTGAAAGCGATAGTGCGGCCAAGCTCGCGCCATGGTTCGAGCCAGGGCGATCGCGCCGAGACCTCGTCGAGGATGTGCAGCGTGTCTTCCGGCAGCAGTGACAGCATCAGCGCCGGTTCGAGGCGCGACTGGTGCGAAATGACGTAAATGACCGGGGCGGCTGTTCTGCGGGCGATCTTGATACGATCGTCGGCAATCCGGTAGGCGAGCTTGAACGGCACATAGAGCAGCGCCTGCGTGAAGCGCAGGCCGAGGCGGAATTTTTCCACCACGCCGATCAGCAGCCAGGCCGCGACGAGACCCGCAAGCAGCGCCAGTGTCAGGATCATGCCGCGTCTCTCCCAACAGATTTTAACCTCGCGGCTCTTCCTGACCGCTTCGATGAGAACCTAGACGAAGTGGGCTCAACGTCAATGCGGAGGTGCGGTACCTTCGCATTACTGGCCTGGCCGGCCGTGAAAAGTGCGGTGTCTATGTTTCCTTGCGGCAGAGAAAGCGCCTGCGGCATGAGCCTGGATTGATGGGGGCGGCTCACGCCGCCTTCAATCTCCCGCTGATGAAGCGGAATTCCTGTGTCTTGCCACCATAGCCATAGGCGGCGGCCGGGACTTCATGCACGAAGGCATAGCTCTCCTCATGCACCTTGCCCAGCAGGCTGCCAAAGCCAAGGAAGAGCGCCTTGAGATAGGCCTCCAGCTCAAGCTTGGTGTTGGTGCCGTCGACCACCTTGATGTCGAGCCAGAAACTGTTGGCGTCATGCTCGGCCAACGACTTGCCGCCGGCGAACCAGTGCTCGGGGTCATGGTAGGAAATGGCCACCGCTGTGATCGTCGCATCCTTGCGCAAATGCGTGGCGGTCAGTTCGGTCACCTGCCTGGCGATGGCGGCGGACAAAGCGGCATCGGGCTTGCCCGTGACGCTGACATTGATGATCGGCATAATTTCTCTCCTCGGGTTACGCGGCGTCTCTTCGCCGTCGGAGATCTTTGCCATCGCCTTGCGTTATGAAAATCGAATTGTTTTTAGGGAAAACTTTGATACTGTCGAATTATCACAATGCTCGACCCCGACCTCCTCAAAACCTTTCTCGCCTTCGTCGACAGCGGCTCGCTGGCGCAGGCGGCGTCATTTGTCGGGCGCTCGGCGTCGGCGGTGACCACGCAGATGCACCGGCTTGAGGATATTGTCGGCGAACCACTTCTGGTGCCGCAGGGAAGAGGGCGCGTCCTGACGCCGGCGGGCGAGGATCTGGTCGGTCATGCGCGGCGCATCCTTGCTGTGCATCGCGAAGCGTGGCTGGCCCTCAAGGGCGTGCGAGCGGATGGGCGCGTGGCCATCGGCACGACACAAGATTTCGCCGACAGCGGCCTCCCGGAGCTGCTCAGGGCCTTTGCCGCGAGCTATCCGCGCGTCAGGATCGAACTGCGCGTCGGCCGCTCCGCCGAATTGGCCGAGGCACTGCAAACCGGCATCCTCGATCTGATGGTCGCCATGCGACAGGCTCCGGCGCCGGACGAGATCGGCGTGCTCCGCGAACCGATGATGTGGCTCTGTTCGCAAAGAGGCTTGGCCACACAAAAGGACGAACTGCCGCTGGCGCTGCTCGATCCGCATTGCGGCTTTCGCGAAGCGGCGATCGCGGCACTCGACAGGGCAGGCCGTCGCTACCGCATCGCCGCCGGCAGTGCCAGCCTGGCCGGGCTGCGCACGGCGGTGAATGCCGGCATTGCTCTGACGCTGCGGACGGCGCGCTTTGCCCATTCCGGCATCGTCGAGGCACCGCGCGAGTTTGGCCTGCCGCAGGTTCCCATCGCCGAGTTCGCCATCCGGCTGCGCCAGGATGCCGAGCCCCCGGCCCAGGATCTGGCTGCGCTGTTCAGCGGCAACCTTGCCTTGCCAGGCGCACCGAGCTGATTTCGCAAAAGAAAAAGCCGACCTTGCGATCGGCTATAGGTTAGACGGGCCGAGGGGTTTGGGGGGGGGACTTGGATGACCCGTCAAAGCCAACAATGCCTGAACCTGTTGATGGTTCCATGACCTTGCTAATTTATTTGCACCCGCAGTTTTATTTTCGGGGGCAAATTTTTCTCAGGCAGAGCGCTGCCTGGCCGCTTGCCAGTCGCGCCCGCCATGGGCGAACACCGCGCAGAGCACGATGGCGCCGCCGATCATGCTGGCGGCTGGCGGGACCTCGGCCAGGAACAGGAAGGCGAACAGGATCGCGAACGGTACTTCAGCCGAGCCCAGCAGGCCGGATTCGGCAGCCGGAACGAGCCGCGCGCCCTCCGTCCACAGAATAGAGGCCAGCGCGAACGACGTGCCGAAGGCGACGAGCAACACTGCGTCCCTGGCCGAGACGGCCAATGGATCGGTGACGAACCAACCGAGCACGAACAAAAGGAATGCCGACACCGCCCCGGCCCACACCACCGGCGTGTCGCGGAAAGCGCGCACCATGATCATGTAGAGCGCGCTGCCGATTGTCATCAGCAGCGCCAGCCCGTCGCCGAACAGATGGCCGGTGCCGAAGCCGGACCAGACCATGATCGCCACGCCGCTGAGCGACACGGCGGCGGCGGCAAGCGTCTGCAGCCGGAAGCGCTCACGAACCAGAATGAAGGCAAGCAGCGCGGTGACGAAGGGCGCAGTGGCGTAGATGATCGCAACATTGGCGACGAAGGTGAACTTGAACGCCGAGATGAAGGCGATGCTGGCTAGCGCGCCCTCGCTCGCCAACAGCCAGCCGCGCCAGCCGAGGCGCAGGCTTTCACGCCCACCGGATTGACGGCGCCGCCAAAGCACATAGAGGGTGATCAGGATCGACCCAACGAAGCCCCGCCAGCAGGTGATGGTCAGCGGATCGGCATGGATCGACTTGGTTAGCACGCCGGTGAGGCCGAAGACGGCTGCCGACGCCGAAACCAGGATGATGCCAAGGGTGCGCTCGGCGGCGGTGTCAGGCATGGTTGGGAATCCGGTCATGTCACCAGACTATGCTGCCCTGTCCTGACACCGTACTGTCAGCAGGGGTTGCCGTATCCTGCAGCCGCTGCGGAAATGCCCTTTTGCAAGTCGATTCATCTCATCAAAGCCGATGTGTCAGTTCGACACGAAGTGATCTTGCCTCTCCCACGGCTCCTGCGGACCGCGAACATCCCTGTTGACTCAGCCCCAGGGTCAGCCCCGATAGAAAGGCGGTCAACAGCAACAAGGTGATTCATGAACTCTTCCGCCCAGTTCCTGAACGCTTCCGAAGCCGCCGGCCGGCTCGGGGTGTCGGCCAAGGCCCTGCGGCTTTATGAGCAGCGCGGCCTGATCGCTCCGATCCGCACTGCGGCCGGATGGCGCGCCTACGGTCCTGTCGAAATGAGCCGCGCCGCCGAGATCGCGGCCCTGCGCGCGCTTGGCTTCAGCCTAGCCCAGGTGGCGCGGGTGATGGAGGGTGACTCCCGGGGCATGGAGCCGGCCTTGGCCGCACACCAGGCAGTACTCGAGAGCCGGCTGCGCCAGCTTGTCGGCGTAATAGAGAAGATCGGTAGCCTGCAGGACGACCTCGCTCGAGGCGAAGCGCCAAGCGCCGGGGAACTGGCGCGCCTGCTGGCGCCAGAGGCTACGCTCAGCGTCGCTTTCGACCTTCCCTGGCCTTGGGGAGGCGAGCGGTTCGAATTGGGACAGATCCGACCGCTGAACTACATCATCGGCCCGCTGGGCAGTGGCAAGACCCGGCTGGCTCAGCGCCTGGCCGAGACATTGCCTGACGCCGCCTTTCTTGGCTTGGATCGACTGGCAAATGGCTGTGCGGCGGCTCTGGCTCGTGTGGACGCCGACCCCGCTCTCAGGTCGCGGGTCGATCAGACGCTGGCCTGGCTCGTCGAGGTCGGTGCCGCGGTGTCCGACGCAATGATCGCTCTACTCGTCGGATTGGAAGCCGAAGGTCCGGCCATCCTGGTCGTCGACATGATCGAACAGGGGCTGGATCAAGCCTCGCAAGAAGCCCTGATTGCCCATTTGCGTCGCCGCGGCCCCGGCGGTCGACCGCTTTTTCTGCTCACGCGCTCCTGCGCGATACTCGACCTGGCGGCTGTCGGCACCGACGAAGCGATCATCCTCTGCCCCGCCAATCACAGCCCGCCAACGTACGTCGCCCGGTACCCCGGCACTCCCGGCTACGAGGCCGTCGCCACCTGCCTGGCCACACCCGAGGTGCGGGCGCGGACGGACGGCGTCATCGCGTGGCGGCCCCAGGCCGCATGAAAGGCATCAAGTCTAACGACGCAGCAATGTCTGGACAGCTTGTCACTCCGATCCAAATGTCGTGAAATCAAGATTTAGGCCGTACCGGTTCTATTCGAGTATCGTGACGAGCGATGAAAATGACTGCCGAAAAGGGTTGGACATGGACACCACCGGACTGAAGGCCATGCAGGCGCCGCTCAAGGAGGCGTATCGCGACGACGCATCGCGCGCGCTGATCACGCTTCGGGCCAAGGGCTCGGTCGACGACCAGTCGATCGCCTGCAAGGTCGAGACCGGCAGGGCGCTCGCCGTTGCCGGTCTGCATCCGGCTACCGGCGGTTCCGGGCTCGAACTGTGCTCGGGCGACATGCTGCTGGAGGCGCTGGTCGCTTGCGCTGGCGTAACGCTGAAGGCAGTGGCGACGGCGCTGGAGTTCAAACTCGGCGCCGCCACCGTGGAGGCCGAAGGCGATCTCGATTTTCGCGGCACCTTAGGCGTGGCAAAAGATGCGCCGGTCGGCTTCCGCGCCATCCGGCTGAATTTCAACCTCGACAGCGACGAGCCACAAGAGCGCGTCGACACACTGCTCAAGCTGACCGAACGCTATTGCGTGGTGTTTCAGACCATCAATACGAGGCCGGAACTGACGGTCAGCGCTCAACCCTGAACGCGCGCCGCCGGCTACTCGCTTTCGCCCTCGTCGGCGAACGGCGAGGCGCTCGGCACGCACTGCACCGACCAGCCGGCCGGCGTTGGCTGCTTCTGATATTCGGTGACGGCGAAGGCGCACTGTTCGCGAGTGTCGAACGTGCTGGGCAGCACCACCATGCCGCCTTGCGGGCCGGCAATCACCAGATACCAGACCAGCGCTACGCTCGAAGCCATGGAAATTTCCTCGCTTGTTGTGGGAGTCGGGTGATCCTATCAATTCTGGGCGATCGGCGAAAGCGCGGCCTGGCGCGGTGGGTCGCCGCGCCAGCATGTTCTGCATTTGTTGGGCCGGCTCAGTTCACGGCAAAGCAGTAGAACAGGCCGTCGCCGCCGGTGCTCCTCAGTGCCTCCTGACTGCAGCCGCCGCGTGAAGCGTGCGAGGAATTCCACGATTTGGCGGCGGCCGAATCGTCGAGACCGGTGCGGTCGTGATGGCCCGTCATTACCGCACCTTCCGCTCCGCTGAGCGTCCAGTCGCCGCAGGTCTGGTCGGCAATTTTCGTGCCGTCGGGCTTGGAGCCGGTCAGCACGTCGTGCCGGTTGGGCTTGTCGCCGCGGCCGTTGACCACTTCGCCCTTTTCGTTGAGCGCCGTCTGCTTGGTGATGGCGTTGGCATCGCTATGCAGCGAAGCGACATCGTCGGCAATCTTGACGCCCTTGGCGTTGAACCACGGTCCCGTGCCAATGCGATCGCGCGCATCGGTGTCGCTGGTCGAGAGATAGGCGCGCCATGTCTTGCCCGCAACGCCCGCGGCTTCAGCCAGCGAGGCGCAATGCGCATCGGCGCCCGCGAGGCCGCCGAGATCGGCGCCCTTGCCCGAGCCGACGCTGGTGACGAAGAAGCTCATCGTCGCGTCCTGCGAGGATGCGACGCCGATGGCTGCCAGCGATGCAGCGGCGGTGACGAGAAGCAGTCTGCACATGGTGGTCCTCCGTTTCGGAAAATCTGGCATTCCAATAACGTCGGCGGCGGCGCAATTCTTCCGTCGAAATGCGCGATGCGTCTACTCCGGCTGCCGGTAGGCAACAAAGCGGTTGTGCTTGGCCTGGAAGATCAGCCCGGTTTCCTTAAGTGCCGGGCTGGCCAGCGGCACGATGCGTTTGGCGATCTCTGAGGGATGCGGCAGCGTCTCCGGATCCTCACCGGGCACCGCCTGCGCACGCATGGCGGTGCGGGTGGCGCCGGGATCGGCGGCATTGACCCTGAGGGCCAGGTTTTCCGTCTCATGCGCCCAGGAACGCATCATCGTCTCGACTGCCGCCTTCGACGCCGCGTAGGGCGCCCAGAAGGCCCGCGCCGAATGGGCGGCATTGGAGGAAAGCACGATGGCACGGCCTGCGTCGGAGAGCCTGAGCAACGGGTCGACCGAGCGGATCAGCCGCCATGTCGAGGTAACGTTGATGGTCATGACTTTCTCGAAAGTCTTGGCCTCGACATGGCCGATCGGCGAGATGACGCCGAGCACCGCTGCATTGGCGACCAGGATGTCGAGCTTGCCCCATCGCTCATGGATGGCGCCGCCCAGCCGGTCGATGCCGGCCATGTCGGCGAGGTCGAGCGGCACCAGCGTCGCCTGTCCGCCCGTTGCCTTGATCTGGTCGTCGAGATCCTCCAGTCCGCCGACGGTGCGGGCAACCGCGATGACGTGGGCTCCAGCTGCGGCAAGTTCCAGGGCGATGAAGTAGCCGATGCCGCGCGAGGCGCCGGTGACGACCGCGACGCGGCCGGACAGGTAGAGACTAGTGGCAGGGATCATGCGAGGGCCTCCGTGAGCAGGCGTGAAAACACCCCCCTCTATCCTGCCGGACATGTGCGGCAGGACAGAGGGGGGTAAACTCGGGAAGGCAACTGGTGTTCCGGCAATCCTACGCCCCGCCCGCCGCCAGCAGCGACAGCGTGCGCACATTGTCCGAACCTTCGAAATCGGCAAGCCGGGTCGGATACTGCCCGGTGAAGCAGGCGTCGCAGAATTGCGGCTGCTCATTATCGCGGCCGGCCTCGCCGACGGCGCGGTAGAGCCCGTCGATCGACAGGAAACCGAGCGAATCGACACGGATGAACTCGGCCATCTCTTCCACCGACATGCGCGACGCCAGCAGCTTCGACTTCTCCGGCGTATCGACGCCGTAGAAACAGGAAGCGCGCGTCGGCGGAGAGGCGATGCGCATGTGCACTTCCTTGGCGCCGGCATCGCGCACCATCTGCACGATCTTCTGGCTGGTGGTGCCGCGCACGATCGAATCGTCGACCAGCACCACGCGCTTGCCTTCGATCATGCGGCGGTTGGCGTTATGCTTGAGCTTGACGCCCATGTGGCGGATCGAATCGCCGGGCTGGATGAAGGTGCGGCCGACATAGTGATTGCGGATAATGCCGAGCTCGAACGGGATGCCCGCGGCTTGCGAAAAGCCGATCGCCGCCGGAGTGCCGCTGTCCGGCACCGGCACGACGATGTCGGCCTCGACCGGGCTTTCGAGCGCCAGCTCGGCGCCGATGCGCTTGCGCACCTCGTAGACGTTGCGGCCCTCGACCGACGAATCCGGACGCGCGAAATAAACATATTCGAAGATGCAGAAGCGGGTCTTCTGCGGCTCGAACGGAAACAGGCTCTCTATGCCTTTGGCGGTGACGACGACCATCTCGCCGGGCTTCAGGTCGCGCACGAAACGCGCGCCGATGATGTCGAGCGCGCAGGTTTCGGAAGCCAGGATCCAGGCGCCGTCGAGATCGCCGAGCACCAGCGGCCGGATGCCGAGCGGATCGCGGCAGCCGATCATCTTCTTTGAAGTCATCGCCACCAACGAGAAGGCACCTTCGACCTGGCGCACCGCATCGATGAAGCGCGAGTTGAGATCGCGTTCCCTGCTGGTGGCGACCAGATGCAGCAGTGTCTCGGTGTCGGAGGTCGACGAGAAGATCGCGCCCTGTTTCTGAAGCGCGCGCTGCACCGTCATGGCGTTGGTGAGGTTGCCGTTGTGGGCGACGGCGAAGCCGCCATCGGCGAGCTCGGCGAAAAACGGCTGGATGTTGCGCTGGCCGGCGCCGCCGGTGGTGGCGTAGCGCGTGTGGCCGATGGCGCGGTTGCCTTGCAGGCTGTCGATGACGCGCTGTTTGGTGAACGTATCGCCGATCAGGCCGACATGATGTTCGACATGGAACTGGGTGCCGTCATAGGAAACGATACCGGCCGCTTCCTGGCCGCGGTGCTGCAACGCATGCAGGCCGAGCGTGACGATAGCCGCAGCGTCCTGCCGGCCAAAAATACCGAACACGCCGCATTCGTCATGGAAATGATCGTCAGCCTCGGCGGAAAGCACGTCGTCTGCGTCTGCCATCTTCAGCTCCGCTAAAGTCGCTATATAGTGTGATGACGGCTCGAGAGCAACGTAGAGTTTGCGGCCTCACATGATCGTCAGTTTGCCGGCGCCGGATTGGCCGGTGCATTGTCGGCCGGTGGCGCGTCGGTTTCGCTGCCGTCGGGCGCCGGAGCATCGTCGCCAGTTGCCGGTGCGTCCGCCGCGGGTGCATCCGCTGCCGGAGGTGTGTCGGCGCCGGTCTCGGGTGCCGACTGATTCGGATTGAGCCTGTTGAGGATCGCGTTTTCCGGATCCTCGGGCAGCAGGCTTTCGAGCTTGGCGCCGATCGATTCGAGCAGCGGCCGCGACTTGGCATCGGCGACCCAGCCCGGAGCCTTGGGGCCGGCCAGCCAGTTGAAGAACAGCAGGGCCACCGCGACGACCAGGATGCCGCGCGCCGCGCCATAGAGGAAACCAAGCGTGCGGTCGAGCGCGCCGACCCTGGAATCGATGATCCAGTCGGCGAGCTTCATGGTGATGATGGAGACGACGATCAGCGCGACGATGAAGACGATGCCGGCGGCCACCACCATGGCAATCTTCTCATTGTCGACATAGGGCTGAACGTAAGGCAGGACCGGTTGATAGAAAAAGAACGCTGCCGCGGCCGCCGCTATCCAGGAGATGACGGATAGGACCTCGCGCGAAAAGCCGCGAACCATGGCGAGCATCGCCGAGACCAAGGTGAAGCCGACGAGAATTCCGTCAAGCAGCGTAATCGGCATGTCTTTTGCCCCACTTCATGAGCCGCGTCATTCTTGCTCGTCGGCGCGGCTGCGCCGTGAGCCGGCTATGCGCGCCACGAGATCGGCAAGCTCGGTGGGCTGGAAAGCGCCGGCCCCTATCCCCCCGGCAAGTTCCTCGCTGCCCAAGGGCAGAACCGCGCTTCCAAAACCCAGCTTTTCGGCTTCCTTCAGGCGCTGCTGCGCGTGCGCAACCGGCCTCACGGCGCCCGAAAGGCTGATTTCGCCGAAATAGACGCAATCGGCGGGAAGGGCAAGACCGGTGAGCGAGGAAACCAGTGCGGCCGCCACCGCCAGATCGGCGGCCGGCTCCGAGATACGGTAGCCGCCGGCGACGTTGAGATAGACGTCATGCGTGCCAAAGCGGACCCCGCAATGGGCTTCGAGAACGGCGAGGATCATCGACAGCCGGGCGCCGTCCCAGCCGACGACGGCTCGACGCGGCGTGCCCAGCGACGACGGCGCCACCAGCGCCTGGATCTCGACCAGCACCGGCCTGGTACCTTCCATGCCGGCGAAAACCGCGGCGCCCGGCGCTTTCGCATGGCGTTCGCCGAGAAAAAGCTCGGATGGATTGGCGACCTCGCGCAGGCCCATATCAGACATTTCGAACACGCCGATCTCGTCGGTCGGTCCGAAGCGGTTCTTGACCGTGCGCAGGATGCGGTAGTGGTGGCCGCCTTCGCCCTCGAAATAAAGCACCGCGTCGACCATATGCTCGACGACGCGCGGCCCGGCGATCTGGCCTTCCTTGGTAACGTGGCCGACGAGCACGATCGCCGCGCCTGTGGATTTGGCATAGCGGATCATCGCCTGGGCGGCGGCACGCACCTGGGTGACGGTGCCGGGCGCCGAATCGGCCATGTCGGTCCACAAGGTCTGGATCGAATCGAGGATCACCAGGTCCGGCCGCTTGCCGTCGGCGATGGTGGCGAGGATGTCCTCGACATTGGTCTCGGCGGCAAGCTCCACCGGAGTATCGGCGACGCCGAGCCGCTGCGCACGCAGCCTGATCTGGGCGACCGCCTCTTCGCCCGAGACGTAGACGATGCGGTGGCCCTTGGACGCCAGTGCTGCGGCGGCCTGGGTCAACAGCGTCGACTTGCCGATGCCGGGATCGCCGCCGACCAACAGGGCCGAGCCGCGCACGAAACCGCCGCCGGTGGCGCGGTCGAGCTCGCCGATGCCGGAAACGATGCGCGGCGCGTCCTCGATGTCGCCGGACAAAGTCGTGAGCACCACGGCGCGGCCCTTGCGCGCATTGCGGGTATTGGCCGGCCCCGACCCGATGCCGCCGGACGTGCCTTCCTCGACCAGCGTGTTCCACTCGCCGCAGGCATCACATTTGCCAGCCCAGCGCTGATGCACCGAACCGCAATTCTGGCAGATGAACTGGACGCGGGACTTGGCCAAGCTTTACCCTCCCGCCTGCTGGTGAGAGCTGTGATCCTTCGCGCCCCCCTCTGTCCTGCCGGACAACTCCCCCACTTGGGGGGAGATCGGATTGCGCGTCGGGTTTCGCCAATTTTCAGCGTTGCAGAAAAGATCCCCGCCGCGGGTGACGGCCAATCTCCCCCCTTGTGGGGGAGATGCCAAGTGGTGGCAAAGAGGGCAGGACAGAGGGGGGCGCCGTAGAGCGCTGCTGTCCCGCATCTTGGGTGCGACGTCGGACAAGCGGCTACTCAAACCTCTCCGCAATATGATGCTCCTCGGCGAGGTCGGAGAAGCGGGTGAACTCGCCCTGGAAGGCGAGGCTGACCGAGCCGGTCGGTCCATGGCGCTGCTTGGCGACGATGACCTCGGCCTTGCCGCGCATCTCGTTCATCTCGTGTTCCCATTTGATGTATTCGTCGGTGCCCGGCTTCGGCTCGCGGTTCTTCAGGTAGTATTCCTCGCGGTAGACGAACATCACCACGTCGGCATCCTGCTCGATCGAACCCGATTCGCGCAGGTCCGAGAGCTGCGGGCGCTTGTCGTCGCGGCTTTCGACCTGACGCGACAGCTGCGACAGCGCGATGATCGGCACGGCAAGCTCCTTGGCCAACGCCTTCAGGCCGGTGGTGATCTCGGTGATCTCCTGCACGCGGTTCTGCGAGGATTTGGCGCTCGACCCTTGCATCAGCTGGATATAGTCGATGACGATGACGTCGAGGCCGCGCTGGCGCTTCAGCCGCCGCGCCCGCGCCGACAGCTGGGCGATCGAGATGCCGCCGGTCTGGTCAATGAACAGCGGGATCTTCTGCATCGTCTGCGAACAGGCGACCAGCTTTTCGAAATCCATTTCGCTGATCTCGCCGCGGCGGATTTTCGACGACGGGATTTCGGTCTGTTCGGAAATGATGCGGGTGGCGAGCTGTTCCGACGACATTTCGAGCGAGAAGAAGCCGACGACGCCGCCATTTGCCGCCTTGAAGGAACCGTCGGCCTGTTGTGCCGGCACATAGGCTTCGGCGATGTTGAAGGCCATGTTGGTGGCAAGCGAGGTCTTGCCCATGCCCGGGCGGCCGGCGATGATGATCAGATCGGACGGCTGCAGGCCGCCCATGCGGCGGTCGAGATCGCGCAGGCCCGTGGCGACGCCCGACAGGTGCCCGTCGCGCATATAGGCGGCGTTGGCCATGTCGACGGCGGTCTTGACCGCGTCGGTGAAGCTCTCGAAACCGCCATCGTAGCGGCCGGTCTCGGCCAGTTCGAACAGGCGCCGCTCGGCGTCCTCGATCTGCTCGGATGGCGACATGTCGACCGGCGCGTCGTAGGCGATGTTGACCATGTCTTCGCCGACGGTGATCAGGGCGCGTCGCGTGGCGAGATCATAGATGGCGCGGCCGTAGTCGGCGGCATTGACGACGGTGACCGCCTCGACGGCCAGCCGTACCACATATTGCGCAACCGTCATGTCGCCGACCCTCTCGTCGGCCGGCAGAAAGGTCTTCAGCGTGATCGGCGTCGCTATCTTGCCCATACGAATGAGCTCGGCGGCGACCTCAAAGATCTTTCTGTGCAGCGGCTCGTAAAAATGGCCGGATTTCAGGAAATCCGACACGCGGTAGAAGGCGTCGTTGTTGACGAGGATGGCGCCGAGCAGCGCTTGCTCGGCTTCGATGTTGTTCGGTGCCTCGCGATAGAGCGGTGTTTCCGCCACGCCGAATTTTCGTGCTGCCTCTGCCATAACGTCCCCGATTTCGATGCCGGTCTCTCGATATCAGAACGGGATAGGTCGGTGATGACTTATCTGCATCAGTCTTCATTCAATCAGCTTCGGTGCCCGCGATTCACAGCCAAGATTTTTCGGTGGAAAGAATCTCGATTGACTCGAATCAAGACGGCGAGCCTAGTCGTTCTCGGGCGAGAACAAAACAGGAAAATAGCTGCCAATCACTCCGGCAGTGCGTCGCCCCAGTCGAGTCGCCGCGCGGCCCTGAACACATCGCCGTCACGTTTGGTGAACAGTTTCCCGTCGGCGCTGCCGTCCTTCTCGCAAAGTTTCAGCAGGACCTTGCCCGAGCCCGATTTCGGCGGTGCGATCACACGCGCCTGCGGCGGGGCAGCAGCGTGGCGGGAGGCAGCGACATAGATGAATTTCTCGTCCTCCCATGGCACGTCGGCGTCCTTGGCCAGCCGGTGCAGGCGCGAACGCGCGACACGGCGCGAAAAATGGCACCAGTCGGGCGGCGCGAGCGGGCAGGGTGACTTATGCGGGCAAGGCGCAAGCACGTGCGCACCCGCCTCGATCAGCTGCCGGCGCACGGCAAGGATGCGCTGCCATCCGGCCGGCGTGCCCGGCTCGACGACCAGCAGCGTGTCGTCGGTCAGGTGCCAGAGCCGGTCGATCAGTTTTGGCAGCGACACCGGTCCGATCTCGTCCAGCACATAGGCGCAGGTGACCAGCTCGGCCGGCTTGAGATCGGCGAGATCGAGGCTGACATCGCCGGCCAGCCAGGCGACCCTGGCCGTCATCGCCTCAGCGGCAAGCGCCGCGCCGACCCGGCGCACCGCCGCGCTCGCCTCGATCAGCACCGCCTGCTCGAGGTCGGGCCAGAGATCGAGCGCAGCCCAAAGCACGGTGCCGGGGCCGGCGCCGACGTCGAGCAGGGTTTTGGGTGCATGATCGGGCCTTGCCTCGCTGACCGCATCGAGACTGGCACGGACAGCGGCATAGGTCGCCGGCAGCCGCGTCGCCAGATAGGCCTTGACCGCGATCTCCTCGGCCATATGCAGGCGGCCGTCGCGCAGTTCGGCGCGATAGCGGTCCGACAGCGTTTTTGCCGCTTGTTTCAGCGTCGGCAGCGGCACTTTTTCGAGGAGGCGCTCGACGCCCTGTCGAAGCGGGATAGGCAGTTCCATAGCTCAGGCACCCCGAGGTGCGAGCAGGATCACCGAGGCGCCAACGATGCAGAGCGCGGACCCGGCAAGGTCCCAGCGGTCGGGGCGAACGCCTTCCACCAGCCACAGCCATCCGAGCGAGGCGGCGATGTAGATGCCGCCATAGGCGGCATAGGCGCGGCCCGCAGCACTGATGTCTACCAGCGCCAGCAGGAAGCCGAACAAAGCGAGCGAGACCAGGCCTGGCGCCAGCCACAGCGGCGACTTTTCCAGCCGCCACCACGCCCAGATCGAAAAGCAGCCGGCGATCTCGGCAAGGGCAGCAACGATGTAGATGAGATAGGTCATGAAAAAAGTCTCGCGGCGACGGCGAGACCTTTTTCAGCGTGTGGGCCGCCAATGGCAAGCGGCAATGGCGTGATCGCCGGCGGTCTATTCCATATCCGCCACCTTGCGGCGCCGGGCGGGCTTGGCGGCAGGGGCTTTTGGACGATGCCCCATGTCGCGCAGCTGCAACGCCTTCTCGCATTTGGCCATATAGTCACGAGACATCGGCAGCGTGTCGTTCTTCTTGGCGATCTGGATTTGGAAGACCACCAGATCCTGCCAGCGGAAAGCGGCTTCCGAGGCTGCCAGATAGAACTCCCACATGCGGCAAAACCGTTCGTCATAGATCGCCTTGGCCTTGTCGCGGTTGGCGGCAAAGCGCTGGCTCCAATGTCTCAGCGTCTCGGCATAATGTAGCCGCAGGACTTCGATGTCGGTGACGATGAGGCCCGACTTTTCGATCGCCGGCATCACTTCCGAGAGCGAGGGGACGTAGCCGCCCGGGAAAATGTATTTGCGGATGAAGGCGCTGGTTGCCCACGGCGCGCCGGAGCGGCCGATCGTGTGCAGCAGCATGACCCCGTCCGGCTTCAATAGCGTCGCCGATTTGTCGAAGAAGGTGCGGTAGTGGTTGACGCCGACATGCTCGAACATGCCGACCGAGACGACGCGGTCGAAGCGCTCGTTGAGCTCGCGGTAATCCCTCACTTCGAAATGCACGCGGTTCTCCAGGCCTTGCGCATGGGCGCGGTCGGTGGCGACGCCATGCTGCTCTGTCGACAACGTCACGCCTTGCACGTCGACGTCGAAGGACTTGGCGAGATAGAGACCGAGCCCACCCCAGCCGGAGCCGATGTCGAGCACCGTCTGGCCGGCCTTCAGCCTGAGCTTGGCGGCAATGTGGCGCTTCTTGGCTGCCTGCGCCTCGTCGAGCGTCATGTCCGGCTGCTCGAAGTAGGCGCAGGAATACTGCATGTCCTCGTCGAGGAAGAGTCTGTAGAGGTCGCCTGACAGATCATAATGGCGCTGCACGTTGCGGCGCGCTCGCGCCGCCGTGTTGATCTGCTGCAGGCGGCGGAAGGCGTGACGCAGGCCTTCAATCGCCTTCGACCAGGTGGCATCGATGCCGCCGCTGTCCATGTTCTGGAAGGCGATGCGCATCACCCCCAGCACGCCGCCCTCGAGTATATCGAGCTCACCGTCCATATAGGCTTCCGGCACCGCCAGCATCGGATCGAAGCTGATGGCGCGCTCGGCATGCGTGGTCTTGATGTGCATGTGCACCAGATCGCCGCTGCCGTCACCGAAAGTCACGGAGAGGCCTTTCGGTCCGGTGACCTTGAGATTGCCGGTGCGCACCAGGCGGTCGAGAATGCGTTTCAGCAGAATATTCATGAACAAATGTCCCCTCTCGGTCAGACACGCTGTTTCGGCGCATGACCCGACAATCGAAATCGATTTCGGAAAGGATCATGCGCCGAACCAAAGTCCTGCAGCGTCCTTTGCGCGTCCAAACGACGCGCGGCGCTATAGTCTGCATCAAGATATAGGGGGTCGAAAAGTTCCGTTTGGCACAAAAAAGCCCGGGCGAGGCGCCCGGGCGTTGGTCCAGAAATGACTGGAAGCCGACGGAACGTTTTAAAGCGCCGCTCTGACGCCTTGTGACGTGCAATCAGCCGTTGTCTTCGCCGCCTTCGAACTCGGCATTGGGATCGAAGAAGTTGTCCGGGCGCGCATTGTCGTTGATGTCGTCGCCATAGATGGCTTCGGCTGTGGTCAGCGTCTCGCCCTTGGCCTGGCGCTCGGCTTCGTCGGCCGTGCGGGCGATGTTGAGCGTGATGGTGACCTCGACTTCCGGATGCAGGGCGATCGCCACATTGGTCAGGCCGATGGTCTTGATCGGCTGGTTGAGCAGGATCTGGTTGCGGTTGACCGAGAAACCTTCCGCCGTCAGCAACTCGGCGATGTCGCGGGTCGACACCGAGCCGTAGAGCTGGCCGGTTTCGCCGGCCGAACGCACGGCGATGAAGCTCTTGCCGTCCAGCTTCTCCGAAATCTGCATCGCCTCGGACTTGCGCTCGAGGTTGCGGGCTTCGAGCTGGGCGCGCTGGCCTTCGAATTTCTTCTTGTTGGCTTCGTTGGCGCGCAGCGCCTTGCCCTGCGGCAGCAGGAAGTTGCGGGCGAATCCATCCTTGACCTTGACGGTATCGCCCATCTGGCCGAGGCGGGAAACGCGTTCGAGAAGAATGACTTCCATGGTTTTGTTCCTTCGTTTGGGGCGCCAAGTCACTGGCATCGACGCCGAATTGTCTGGAACAGGTCAGGAAGCTGAGGGCGTCGCCGCCGATGTCGCTGTCCTGCCTGTCGCGGCAGTTAGAGGTCTTCACCTCAACCCGGGATTTGATGGCAACCCTGCGGCGCCCGTCGCCGTGGGAAAAGCGGGCGGCGAACCGCCCGCTGGCTAGACCATGATCCCGAAAACTGGAAATCGGTTTTCGGATAAGATCATGGTCACCTAATCAGTGTTAGCGAACCACGTAGGGCAGCAGGCCGAGGAAGCGGGCGCGCTTGATCGCCTTGGCGAGTTCGCGCTGCTTCTTCTGGCTGACGGCGGTGATGCGCGACGGCACGATCTTGCCGCGCTCGGAAATATAGCGCTGCAGAAGACGCACGTCCTTGTAGTCGATCTTGGGCGCGTTGGCGCCGGAGAACGGGCAAGTCTTGCGGCGGCGGTGAAACGGGCGCCGGGTCGGGATCTGGTTGATGTCGACCATTATTCTGCTCCCCCTTCAACAGCTTCGCGCGGACGGCGCGGGCCACGGTCTGCACCATCGCCACCGAAGCTGCGCGGCGGGCGATCGCCACGGTCGCCGCGATCGCGGTCGCCGAACGAGCGCGGGCCACGGTCACGGTCGCCGAAGCCGCCGCGTTCCGAGCGCTCTTCGCGCTTCTGCATCATTGCCGACGGGCCTTCCTCATGCGCATCGACCTTGATGGTGAGGAAACGCAGCACATCCTCGGACAGGCCCATCTGGCGCTCCATCTCGTCGAGCGCGGCCGGCGGGCAGGTGATGTCCATCAGCGTATAGTATGCCTTCCGGTTCTTGTTGACCCGGTAGGTGAGGGACTTCAGTCCCCAGTTCTCGACCCGGCCGACGGACCCGCCATTCGCTGAGATGACGCCCTTGTACTGTTCGACAAGCGCATCGACCTGCTGCTGCGAGAGGTCCTGCCGGGCAAGAAACACATGTTCGTAAAGAGCCATATTGTTCTTTGCCTTTCTTCGTTTCTCTCCCGGTCCCGGCGGCAAAAGCCTCTGCAACTTCTCTGACCCGGCGATCCCTGGCCGGGCGGGGAAGAAAGGAGCATGACGAGACGGTCGAGAGCGGAGACACGGGAGGCGGAAGCGCTTCTGGCTCCACACGAAGGTTTCGAAAAACCTCCGGCCCTCCGTTCAGCCCCCAGCAAGGACCGGCAGATTGCGGGCGTCTATACAGGAATTTGGCCGCAAGACAAGGGCGAGCCGAAAAACCGCCGCGCTCAGGACGACATGTCGCGGCATCTTCAGCTTGTATGCGGGACCCGCTTGTTCACCGTCTCCGGGAAGAAATCGGACGCTGCACGGCGCTTGCCGAACATCATGTCGTATTGCAGCAGGCGGAAATCGCGAATCGCCGGGTCGATTTGCTTCTTGCGCGCCCAGTCGGGCGTGTCCTCGCCCGTCGGCGTCAATAACAAATTGCGGTCGACGACGCTGTAGCGCTCGCGCATCTGGCCGAGGAAGCCGGTGTAATAGGGGTGGCTGATCCCGGCCGTGGTCAGGATATGGTAGGGCAGGAAAGCCGGGCTTACCGCACCCATGTCCGCGGCCGGCCCGGTGCGGTTCGACCATACCACCAGCGGCGTCTTGTGATGCAGCAGCATCTGGTCGGGCGGCTCCTTGCGCGGCGCGACGTTATCCCTAAGGAAGCCGGTCTCGACATAGACCGGACCGAGCGGCGGCAGATGGTCGCCGAAGAAGGCGATGACCGTCGGTCGCCGCCGGTTCTTCGCCCATTCGATGAGGCGCTCGAGGCTCTTGTCGGCGTCGGATGCGCCTTCCGTGAAGCTCAGCAGCGAATCCTTTGCCCACTGGCTGGTCGGAGCCTGCACCTTGTGGGTCGGATTGTAATAGCGATTCGGTTCGTAGGGTCCGTGGTTTTGCAGGCTGACGGCGAAGTAGAAGAACGGATCGTCCGTGGCGTCGGCTTCGCGGATGATCTCGTCGGTCATCGCCGCGTCCGACGTCAGCGGCCCGCGCTTTTCGAGATATGGCATGTTTTCTTCGGACTTGAAGTCATCGAAGCCGAAATCGGCATAGACCGGCGTTCGGTTCCAGAACCAGCTTGTGCCCGGATGGATGGCGCGCGTCTCATAGCCCTGGCTTTTCAGGAACGTCGCCATCGACGGCACCGGCGCGCGGACATATTGCTGGTAGGGGATGCTGCCGGCCGGCAGGAAGGCGTTGGAAAAGCCGGTCAGCGCCTCGAACTCGACATTGGCGGTCATGCCGCCGAATTCCGGCGAGAACACGTGGCCGGAGCGCAGCGCCCGCACATTGGGAATCGGATCGGGCGTGATGGTGACGCCGGGCAGTTCGGTCGGATCCCAGAAGGATTCGCTCATGACGATGATGATGTCTGGCTTCTCGGTCGGCACCGATGCCTTCACGCCAGATCTTTCGATGGCCGCGATCGCCTTGTCGGAGTAGCCGGCAGGCGCGGCGACATGGGCCATCGGCACGTTGAGGGCGAAGGCCAGTGCGAAGCCGTTGGAGGCGTAATTTTCCTTCTGGTCCCACATGATCGGGATGATTTGCAGCCGGTCGCGGGTCCACGAGAACGTCGCGTAATCCATGATCGACACGAAGAAGGCGAGCAGCGGCACGGTCAGCGTCAGCCGGGCCAGGCGCCCCTTGCGACCGAGCGCCGGTACGCGGCGGCGCCACAGCCGCCAGCCATAAACGAGCAGCGAGAGGCTGCCGACGATGCCGACCGCCAGAGCGATGGCGGTTCCCGGACGTTCGCGCACCAGCAGCGGCATCAGCGCCACGATCTGACGTGAATAGAGGAAATCGGTCGGATAGAGCGGATCGCCGAGATAGAGCGATTTCTGGTGGCCGACAAAGGCCAGCGCCAGCGTCAGCGGCGCGACGATCATCAGGCTCTGGTGGCTGCGGCCGAGCACGGCATCGAGGCCGATGAGGATCAGCGCGAAGATGATGATGGTGGTCCAGCCCGGCTTGAAGGGCTGCAGGAAGAAGCCGACGGTACCGGCAAAGTCGCCGCGCACGATCAGTTCGATGGCAAAAACCAGGATGGTGGCGGCGAGAAGGCTGACGAGGCCATAGCGGATAACAGGCCATTTCCGGCCCGGCAGATAGCCGGTGGCCGGATCGCCTTCTAGAAACTGTGGCGCGGATTTGCCAACGCCTTTCTTAATCCTGGCCACCTTACAATTCCCCCGACCATACACAAAAGTGTCATTGAGCTGTCATCGATATGTCACGAAAAGCTAGCGTCTGTGGCTGAAATAAGAAGAGCCAGCAAACGAATCGTGAGCGATTTTCATCATGAGTGATCGAAAAAAAGCCTTTTGGAACAGGTACTCGGCGAGCGATACCGAGCCGGAGCGGCCCGGGTCGGGCTGCTAGCGGACTTGACTTGTCCGCCCGCCTTGCGTCACAGGCAGGAAAAATCAGCCGCTTGGGAGGCACGCATGGCAGTCGCATTCACCTTTCCGGGACAGGGCAGCCAGGCTGTCTGCATGGGCAAGGACCTCGCCGACGCCTTTCCGGAATCGCGGAAGATCTTCGAAGAGGTTGACGACGCGCTCGGCGAAAACCTGTCGAAGCTGATCTGGGAAGGGCCGGAAGAGAGGCTGACGCTGACCACCAATGCCCAGCCGGCGCTGATGGCTGTGTCGCTCGCCGCCATCCGGGCGCTGGAATCGCGCGGCCTCTCGCTGAAGCACAAGGTCGCCTATGTCGCCGGCCACTCGCTCGGCGAATATTCGGCACTTGCCGCCGCCGGTTTCGTTTCGGTCGCCGATGCCGCCCGGCTCTTGCGTATCCGCGGCAATGCCATGCAGGCGGCTGTGCCGGCCGGCGAGGGCGCCATGGCGGCCATCATCGGGCTGGAACAGGCCGATGTCGAAGCCGCCTGCGCTGAAGCGGCCAAAGATTCGATTTGCCAGATCGCCAACGACAATGGCGGTGGCCAACTGGTGATCTCCGGCGCCAGGGCGGCCGTCGAGCAGGCGGCGAAGCTGTGCACGGAAAAGGGCGCCAAGCGGGTGCTGATGCTGCAGGTCTCGGCGCCCTTCCATTCGGCGCTGATGGCACCGGCGGCCGAGGCCATGCGCGAGGCGCTGGCCGGCGTGACGAAGAACACGCCGTTCGTACCCGTGGTCTCCAACGTGTCGGTCACGCCGTCCAGCGATCCGGATGCAATCGCCCACCGCCTGGTCGAACAGGTGACGGGGCGCGTGCGCTGGCGCGAAACGGTGGAATGGTTTGGCGCCAACGGCATTGCGACGCTGTACGAGGTGGGCGCCGGCAAGGTGCTGTCGGGACTGGCGCGGCGCATCAACCGCGACATCGCCACCGGCGCCGTCGGCACGCCAGCCGATGTCGAGGCGGCGTTGGTGGCGCTCGATTGAACCATGCGCGTCCGGCTGATGCGGGCGCTTGAATTCTTGGCCTAGTCGGGATATGTGAATACATGTATTCACAGGAGATCGGAATGCCGACATCAATCCGACTTGCCCCCGAAATCGAAGAGCGTCTGGATTTTCTCGCGGCCAGGACTGGCCGCAGTAAAGCGTTTTATCTGCGCGAACTCATCGAGCGCGGTCTTGAGGACGTGGAAGACTATTACCTCGCGGCCGAAGTGCTGGAGCGGATCAGAAGCGGCGACGAGGACGTCATGACAGCCGAGGACTTCTGGCGTGGCCTGGACGCTTGAATATGCCCGCTCGGCGCGCAAATTTATTGAAAAACTGGATCCGCAGACACGTCACCGGCTCCGCGACTTCATCGAGAACCGTATTGCCGCCCTCGACAATCCGCGTGAAGCCGGCAAGCCGCTGAAGGGACCGTTAGCGACTTTTTGGAGGTACCGGGTTGGGGATTATCGAATTATCTGCGATGTGCAGGACAAGCGGCTCGTCATTCTGGTGGTTACAATAGGCCACCGCAGTGATGTCTACAGGTAGCCACATTCGCCGGCCTGTCCGATTTGGAAGAGGATCAAAGACATGTTCGAATTGACCGGCCGCAAGGCGCTCGTCACAGGCGCATCGGGAGGCATCGGCGAGGCTATCGCCAGGGTGCTGCATGCGCAGGGCGCTGTCGTCGGCCTGCACGGCACGCGCGTCGAGAAGCTGGAAACGCTGGCGGCCGAGCTCGGCGACCGGGTCAAGCTGTTCCCGGCGAACCTTTCCAATCGCGAAGAGGTCAAGGCGCTCGGCCAGAAGGTCGAGGCCGATCTCGAAGGCGTCGACATTCTCGTCAACAATGCCGGCATCACCAAGGACGGGCTGTTTGTGCGCATGTCGGACGCCGACTGGGATTCGGTGCTCGAGGTCAATCTGACCGCCGTGTTCCGGCTGACCCGCGAACTCACCCATCCGATGATGCGGCGCCGGCATGGCCGCATCATCAACATCACCTCTGTGGTTGGCGTCACCGGCAATCCCGGCCAAACCAACTACTGCGCCTCCAAGGCCGGCATGATCGGCTTTTCCAAGTCGCTGGCGCAGGAGATCGCCACGCGCAACATCACCGTCAACTGCGTCGCGCCGGGCTTCATCGAATCGGCGATGACCGACAAGCTCAACGACAAGCAGAAAGAGGCGATCATGGCGGCGATTCCGACACGGCGCATGGGCACCAGCGCCGAAGTTGCCTCCGCCGTCGCTTACCTCGCTTCCAACGAAGCCGCCTATGTCACCGGCCAGACCATTCACGTCAATGGCGGCATGGCGATGATTTGACAGTTGCGGGAAACACCCTTTTCGCCTTGGAGCCCGGCCGATTTTCGTGTAATGCGGCCCGCAACCCGGCGGTTCGGGCAAAAACCGGTCCGGTGCCGTTGCGTTTCCGACAGGACCATCTTTCAGCTTGATTAGCGGCATTCTGCCCGCTAACGAAGACAGACAAACAAAAGACGAGGATGCCCAAATGAGTGACACCGCAGAGCGCGTCAAGAAGATCGTTATCGAGCACCTTGGCGTCGATGCCGACAAGGTGACGGAGCAGGCGAGCTTCATCGATGATCTGGGCGCGGACAGTCTCGACACGGTCGAACTCGTCATGGCGTTCGAAGAAGAATTCGGCGTCGAGATCCCGGACGATGCGGCCGAAACCATCCTGACTGTCGGCGATGCGGTGAAGTACATCGACAAGGCTTCGGCCTGACGCTATTTGCAGTCATCACCGAGGAGGACCTGCGATGAGGCGTGTCGTCGTCACGGGCCTTGGGCTGCTTTCGCCGTTCGGCGCAGGCTTTGAGCACGGCTGGAAGGAACTTCTGACCGGCCGCAGCGCAGCCAAGCGGATCACCGAGTTCGAGGTGGAGGATCTTGCCTGCAAGGTCGCCCACGTCATCCCGCGCGGCAATGGTGAGAATGCCACCTTCAATCCCGAGACCGTTCTCGAGCCGAAGGAACTGCGCAAGATCGGCGACTTCATCCTCTACGGGATCGCGGCCGCCGACGAGGCGCTGAAGGATTCGGGGTGGGCGCCGAAGACGCATCAGGAGCAATGCGCCACCGGCGTGCTGATCGGCTCCGGCATCGGCGGCATCGAAGGCATCGCCGAGAACGCGATGATCCTGAAGGAGCGCGGTCCGCGCCGCATCAGCCCGTTCTTCATCCCCGGCCAGATCATCAATCTTGTATCCGGCCAGGTTTCGATCCGGCATGGGCTGAAAGGCCCCAACCACGCCGTCGTCACGGCTTGCTCCACTGGTGCGCATGCCATCGGCGATGCCGCCCGGCTGATCATGTGGGGCGATGCCGACGTGATGGTCGCAGGCGGCACGGAAGCGCCGGTGACGCGGCTGTCGATCGCCGGCTTCGCCGCTTGCCGGGCGCTGTCGACCGACCGCAACGACGCTCCGGAAACGGCCTCGCGTCCCTATGACCGCGACCGCGACGGCTTCGTCATGGGCGAGGGCGCCGGCGTCGTCATTTTGGAGGAACTGGAACACGCCAAGGCGCGCGGCGCCAAGATCTATGCCGAGGTCACCGGTTACGGCTTGACCGGCGATGCCTATCACATCACCGCGCCGGCCGAAGATGGTGACGGCGCCTTCCGTTGCATGGTGGCGGCGCTGAACCGGGCC
Source organism: Mesorhizobium sp. WSM4810 (assembly GCF_055811235.1). NCBI lineage: Bacteria > Pseudomonadati > Pseudomonadota > Alphaproteobacteria > Hyphomicrobiales > Phyllobacteriaceae > Mesorhizobium > Mesorhizobium sp. WSM4810. Next base: position 65,897 of record NZ_JBVVQV010000022.1, read on the forward strand.
AAGCTGACGCCCGCAGACGTCGACTACATCAATGCGCACGGCACCTCGACCATGGCTGACACGATCGAACTGGGCGCCGTCGAGCGGCTGGTCGGCAACGCCGCTTCGAAAATATCGATGTCGTCGACCAAGTCGTCGATAGGCCACCTTCTGGGTGCGGCGGGCGCCGCCGAGGCGATTTTTTCGATCCTCGCCATTCGCGACAACATCGCGCCGGCCACCATCAATCTCGACAACCCGGAGCGCGAAACGGCGATCGACCTGGTGCCGCACAAGCCGCGCGCCCGCCAAATCGATGTGGCGCTGTCCAATTCTTTCGGCTTCGGCGGCACCAACGCCTCGCTGGTCTTCCAGCGCTACAATGGCTGACCGGTCCGCCGACCGACACGGTCTATGCGTGTCGTCAATTTTGCCATATTCGCCCCTACTGTGCCCAAAGGGATTCGTTGCAAGATCAAACGGTAGGGCGCCATGAGCACAAATTCGGCGGACAACGGGCAATTCGGGCAACGGTCCGCACCGTCGGGCCCGATCGTGCCGAAAACGGCCAGCGAGGCATTGCGGCCTGAAGCCGGCACGCCGCCGCCCAAGCGCTCGCGCGCCTCGCGCAGCCAGTTCGTGGTGTTCATGAACTTCGTCATCTCCCTGGTGATGCTGATGGTTCTGGCGGCTGGCTTTGCCTTGTATTTCGGCAAGCAGGAATTTAACGAGCCCGGCCCTTCGGCCAATGCCGACACCTTCCTGGTCAAGCCGAACACCGGCGTCCAGGAGATTGCAGAGCAGCTCGAGCGGCGCGGACTGATCAGCGACGCGCGCATCTTCCGCCTTGGCGTGCGCGCTTTTGGCAATGATTCCGCCCTGAAGGCCGGCGAATACGAGATCAAGCCGCAGGCCTCGATGCGCGACATCATGGAGTTGCTGAAGAGCGGCAAGTCGGTGATGTATTCGCTGACCGTCCCCGAGGGGCTGACGGTCGAGCAGGCGCTGCAGCGCATCGCCGATCAGGCAGCGCTCGACGGCGATATGCCGCGGACCATTCCACCCGAGGGCAGCCTTGCTACCGACACGCTGCGTTTCACCCGCGGCGCGACACGCCAGCAGATGGTCGAAAAGCTTTTGGCGGACCAGAAGAACCTTGTCGAGGAAGTCTGGCAGCGGCGCGCCCCCGATCTGCCTCTGGCCAGTGTCGAAGACTTCGTCACCCTGGCTTCGATCGTCGAGAAAGAGACGGGCAAGGGCGACGAACGCTCGCGGGTCGCGGCCGTCTTCCTCAACCGGTTGGCCAAGGGCATGCGGCTGCAGTCCGATCCGACCATTATCTACGGCCTGTTCGGCGGCAAGGGCAAACCCGCCGACCGCCCGATTTATCAGTCTGACATCAAGAAGCCGACGCCCTACAACACTTATCTGATCAACGGCTTGCCGCCGACGCCGATCGCCAATCCTGGCCGTGCGGCACTGGAAGCCGTCGCCAATCCGTCGAAGACCGACGACCTGTATTTCGTTGCCGACGGCACCGGCGGTCACGTCTTTGCCGCGACGCTGGCCGAGCACAACGAGAACGTCGCCCGCTACCGGGCGCTGCAGAAGGAACTGGCCGATGAAGCCGCCAAGGCCGGTGCTGCCAAGGCCGACGCCGCCAAGGTGGAAGGTCAGACCGACGCGCCGGTTGACGGCGGCGATGGCGATGCTGGAGCGGCGGCGCAGTAGCGCCGGACGGTTTGAAATCGTCCCTCCGATTCGTCTGACGGCCGGGACGTGCTGATTTTGTCATCAGGAGCGCCCTGCGTCCGATTCGACGCGAACAGGCGCTCCGGATTTTGAAGCCGCGCACGATCTGGCCCGGAACCGCTTCCGGGATCATGCGCCAGGGGGAAGCAAGGGCATCATGAATTTGCAGAGCATGACCGGTTTTGCACGGGCCGTCGCCGAACATGACGGCACGTCGATCGCCTGGGAGGTCAAGTCGGTCAACGGCAAGAGCGTCGAGGTCAGGCTGCGGCTGCCGCAAGGCCTCGAGCGACTTGAGCCGGCCGCCAGGCAGACGGTGCAGAAGCGCTTTGCGCGCGGCAATTTCCAGGCAACGCTGACCGTCGGCCGCGCAGCCGGCCAGCAGGCGCAGCCCGTGGTCAACGAGGCCTTCCTGAGAGATCTGGCGGGGCAGGCCAAGCGGCTGCAGGAGATGTTCGGCGCAGCGCCTGCGACAGCCGACGGGCTGCTTTCGCTGCGCGGCGTGCTCGACATCCCCGAAACCGTCGAAACCGAAGAGGCGCGGGCGGCGCTCGACAGCGCGATACTCTCGGCGCTCGAAGTGGCGCTGGGCGGGCTGGAGCAGGCACGCCAGGGCGAGGGCACCGCCCTGCGCTCGCTGCTGTCCGGTCATATCGACGCTATCGAAGCGCTGACGCTGCGCGCCGAGGCCGATCCGTCGCGCGAGCCGGCGGTGATCCGCGAACGGATTACCGAGCAGGTGCGGCTGCTGATGGATGCCTCCGCCAATCTCGACGCCAGCCGGTTGCATATGGAAGCGGCGTTCCTGGCCACCAAGGCCGATATCCGCGAGGAGATCGACCGGCTGAAGACACATGTGGCATCCGGCCGGGTGCTGCTGGCAGGCGGCGGCGCCATCGGCCGCAAGCTCGATTTTCTGGCGCAGGAATTCAACCGCGAATCGAATACGCTGTGTTCGAAGTCGAACGCCGCTGCGATCACCGCCATAGGGCTGGAGCTGAAGGCGGTCGTCGACCAGTTTCGCGAACAGGTCCAGAATCTGGAGTAACCCTGATGGTCGCCAAGGAGCCTATGGTTGCCAGGGATTTGGGTTCCCGCATTCGCCGCCGGGGTTTGATGCTCGTGCTGTCGTCGCCGTCCGGCGCCGGCAAGTCGACGATCGCGCGCAATCTTCTGGAAAGCGATTCTAGTCTCGAACTGTCGGTTTCCGTCACCACGCGGCCGCGCCGCGGCAGCGAGATCGAAGGCGTCCACTATCATTTTCGCACCATGCGTGAGTTCGAGCGGCTGCGCGATTCGGACGAACTGCTTGAATGGGCCGAAGTGCATGGCAATTGCTATGCCACGCCGCGTGAGCCGGCCGAATTGGCGCTGGCACAGGGCCGCGACATGTTGTTCGACATCGACTGGCAGGGCGCCCAGCAACTCAAGGAGAAGATGCGCGCCGACATCGTCTCGATCTTCATCTTGCCGCCCTCGATGAAAGAGTTGAAGGCGCGGCTGAAGCGCCGCGCCGAGGACCAGGAATCGGTGATCGAGACGCGTCTGAAGAACGCTCGCAACGAGATCGAGCACTGGAAGGAATATGATTTCGTCATCATCAACGACGATCTCGACCGTGCCTTCGCCGAGGTACGCGGCATAGTCATCGCCGAGCGGCTCAGACGCGACCGCCGGCCCGGGCTGTTCGATTTCGTCTCGGGGCTGCTCGATGAGAAGACGGACTAGGGGCCGCCGCAATCACACCGCGTTGGTCAGTCGCACGAATTCCTCGACGCTCAAGGTTTCCGCCCGCCGCGTCGGATCGATGCCGGCGCGGGTGAGCAGGGCTTCGCCGCCGAGGCTCCTGACGCTCTGCCGCAGCATTTTGCGGCGCTGGCCGAAGGCCGCTTCGGTAACGCGGCCGAGCTTCTTGACCTCGGCGGGCAGCGGATTTGCCCGCGGCACCAGATGCACCACCGACGACACCACCTTGGGCGGCGGCGTGAAGGCTTGCGGCGGCACGTCGAAAGCGATTTTTGCCTCCGTCCGCCAGCCTGCCAGCACGCCCAGCCGGCCATAGGCATCGCTGCCGGGGCGGGCGACGATGCGCTCGGCCACCTCGCGCTGGAACATAAGCGTCATCGATGCGTAAAAGGGCGGCCACTCGGCGACGGTCAGCCAGCGTATCAAAAGTTCGGTGCCGATATTGTAGGGCAGGTTGGCGACGATCCTCACAGATCCATTGCCTCCATGTGCGCCTTCGGCAAGCGCTGCAAAATCCGTCTTCAACGCGTCGCCGGCAATGATTTCCAAACGGCCCGGATAGTGATCTGACACCTCCGCAAGCGCTGCCAGGCAGCGCTCGTCGCGCTCGATGGCGATGACCCGAGCCGCGCCGTGGGACAGCAGCGCCCGGGTCAGGCCACCTGGACCCGGACCGACCTCGATTACCGTGGCGTCGGTCAGGTCGCCGGCGGCGCGCGCGATCTTGCCGGTCAGGTTGAGGTCGAGCAGAAAATTCTGGCCGAGCGCCTTTTTTGCCTGCAACCCATGGCGTTCGATCACCGCGCGTAACGGCGGCAGCCCGTCGGTGCTCATGCGACCGCTCTCATGCAAAGCCTCATGCGGCGGCAGCCTTCGCCCCGATGTCGGCAAGCCTGCGGGCGAGCCTGAGCGCCGCGATCAGGCTGTCGGTCCGGGCTATGCCCTTGCCGGCGATATCGAAAGCTGTGCCGTGATCCGGTGAAGTGCGGATGAAGGGTAGGCCGAGCGTAACGTTGACCGCCTCGTCGAACGCCAGTGCCTTGGCCGGGATCAGCGCCTGATCGTGATACATGCACAGCGCCACATCGTAGCCGGCTCGGGCGCGGGCGTGGAACAGCGTGTCGGCCGGCAGCGGCCCGAAAGCGTCGATGCCCTCCGCCCTCAGCCTTTCGATCGCCGGGCGGATGATGCGCTCGTCCTCGGCGCCCATCGCGCCGCCTTCACCGGCATGCGGATTGAGGCCGGCAACGGCAAGCCGCGGCTTGGCAATGCCGAAGCGATATTCGAGGTCGGCGGCGGTGATGCGGGCGGTCGCGACGATCAATTCCGTCGTCAGCGCTTCCGGCACCTCGCGCAGTGCAATGTGGATGGTGACCGGAACCGTGCGCAACTCGGGACCGGCAAGCATCATCACCGGCATCGCTTGTGCGCCGGTGTGGAGCGTCGCCAGATGCGCCAGATACTCAGTGTGACCGGGAAAACGGAAGCCGGCATCGTAGAGCGGCTTCTTGGCGATCGGGCACGTAACGACCGCCGCCGCGCGACCGCCAAGGCAGACGTCAACAGCGCGGTCGATGGCCTCGATGATGCCGGCGGCGTTGGCCGGGTCCGGCCGGCCGGGGTCGTCGACGAAGCGGGCGGCAAGCGGCATGACGGGCAGGGCGCGCTCAAAGACGCGCTCCGCTTCGGCTGGCACTGTCTCCGTGATTGGCACATCGGCGCCGAGCAGGCGCGCCCGTGCGGCAATCAGCGCCGGATCGGCTACAAGGTAGAAGGGCGGCACACCAGCGCTGTCACGCGCCTGCCAGGCGGCAATGGCGATTTCCGGCCCGACGCCGGATGGATCGCCGGCGCTCAGCGCCAGCGCTGCCTCTGGCGACTTCAGCGCTCGACGATGCGGGCTTTCTTCCGCAACTCCTCGACATATTTCGTGGAGAGCTCGTCGGCGTCCTTGCCACTCGAGCCTTCGCTCTGGAACACCATCTGGGCGGCCTTGTCGTCGGACACTTCGCGCGACGAGCAGATGCCGATGAACTCGACGCCGCGGTCTGTTTCGCGCGTGGGGGTGGCGCCGCCGACCTTGGTGGCCTTGATCTGGTCGGCCCAGTCCGGCGGCAATTGCGGCGCCAGTATCCGGCCGAGATCGCGAACAGTGACGTCGATCAGGCCCTTGGCGAATTCGCGCGAGGTGTTGCAGCCGTTGAAGCGGGCGCGCATGGCGTCGGCCTCGCGCTTGCGCTTGGACAGCGTCGCGCTGCGCTCGGCCGCCGGCACGACGAAAATGACCTGCTGCAGCATGTACTCCATGGCGGTCGGCTTGTTGCCGCCCTTGTCGAGCATGCGCCTGACTGCGTCCTGCTCGCTCACGGAGCCGCCGCTCTCTGAGCGATGGCGCGCGGTCAGCGCCTGGTTCCAGGCCATCTGGGAGCGGATGAACTCCTTGAAATGCTCCTTGCCGACGCCGGACTGCGCCATGACGCCGTCGAGTTGCTTGAGCTGCATCTTGTTGGTCGTGGCAAAGCGCTGATAGGCAGCCTCGACCTGGGCGTCGCTGATGCGGATGCCGAGACGCTTGGCTTCGGCGACGCGCAGCGTCTGCTCGATCATTTCCTCGGCGGCATTGCCCTTCTTGCGCTGCAGGCGCAGGAAGGCAGCCCGATGCTGGATGTCGCCAGTGGTGATCGGTACGTTGTTGACGACGTATTTGATCTGGCTGGCGAAAGCCGGCGGCGTCATCATGGTGATCGAGGCTGAGGTCGCCGCCACCAGCAGCGCGAACCCTGCCGAAAAGAGGTATTTCCTCATCGAAAGCATCCCAATCCTATCTCGGTTGCGGCCCAATTTTATCGCATTTTGAGGGAACTGGAACCCGTGCCTGTGCTATGCGGCGAAACGATGTCGTTAGCTGCGAAGTGCGTCCACTTTTACGCACGACGTATGCTCAAGACACTTTGAATTTTTCGGGCTGGTGTGTTGGCCGGCCGCCCGTTCCGCCTGTCCGTTATTGGCCAGTGGTCTGCTACTGGACAGTGTTGAAGGAGCTTTGCGTCGAGCCGAAATCGCCGAGCGTGCGAAACGACAGGTTGAAACCGATATTCTGCGACACTTCCTTGGTGCTCAGGTCGCGGGATTCCGAGAACGTCATCAAGTAGGTGAAGCAATCATCACTATAGGCAAAGCCGACCCCGTCCTTGACCAGGACGCTTTGCTCGAGATCGTAGGTGCCGGTACCGAAGACACGCCAGTTCTCAGCAAGTTGCGCCGAGGCGCCGAGCGTGACCTCGTGACGATCGGTCGTGAAACCATAGAGCGGCTGAGCCTGGATGAAGGCGTATTTGGCGCTGAACGAAATCGGCAGGCCGGAATAGGCTGCCTTCACCTCGGCGCGGCGAATCTCGAAGCTCTGCTCGTCGAAGCGGCCGCTGACCGAGCCGGAAAGCCCGCCGGGGCTGTTGAATCCGACAAGGCCGACATAATCGGAGCTCGCGGTCTCCAGGCCCGAATCTTCGCCGACGTTGACCAGGTCCGGCGCGTCGAAGGAGTTCTGGCCGTCAAGCTGGTAGGATTGGCCGAATAGCGCGTTGGTGCTCCAGCCATTGTCATAGGCGCCGGAATAGCGCAGCCCAACATTGGCGCGCGTGCCGCCTTCCAAGCGGTCGTAGCCGGAGAACTTGTCGCGCTCGAACAATGTCGTGGCATCAAAGACGAAGCTCTGCGCGTCCTCGTTGGGAACAGCGAGGCCGCCGACATATTGCTCGTTCGGACGCACGAACACCTGCGCCATCGGCTCGAAGATGTGACTGGAACTGGTCGACGAAAACAGCACCGGCCAGCGCATTTCCAGTCCGGCGGTTGCCATGAAGCGGGCGAGCGACGATCGCGTATCGTCGTCGACGCCGAGGTTAGACGCCATCTGATTGATGGCATTGAGCGATCCCGAAGAGGCGTTGACATAGCCGGCATCGCCGCGCAGCGCCAGCAGGGGCGTCAGCAGCAGCCCGCCATCGGTGGTGAAGGTGCGCTTCCATTCCGCTTCGGCAGTGAGACGGCCCGATTGGCCCTCGATGCCGCGTACACTGGTGACGGACGCAGCGTTGTTCGGATCGGCAAGGGCCCTATCCAGCCTGTCGCGGCTGATAGCCTGCGCGTTGACATTGAGCGACAGCTGCCCGCCGCCCACCGCCATGTCGGGGATGTAGGCGTAGTCGAGCGAGGGCAGCACCCAGGGCTGTTTGCCGGCGCGCGCGGTCGGATCGTCAGGGAGTGCCTCTTCCTGGACCACAAAGCGCATGGCGCGCACGTCGAAATAGTTGCGGCCGTTGAGGCCGGTCAGGTAGATCGAGGAGCGATGCACGCTGTCGCCGAAGTCTTCGATGGCGTAGGTGCGTGAGAAGTTCTTGTCGGTCTGCAGCAGGACGTCCCAGCCGAAGTCCCAGCGCGGATTGATAGCGAACTGGCCCTTGGTGCCCATCATGCCGCGGAACTCGTTCGGGTCGCCGGCCGCACCCGAATCGACATTGCGCCCGTCGTCGTCGATAAACTCGTCGGGATCCTCTTGCCGGATGCCGGCGATCTTCAGACTGTACTGGCCGTTGTTGAAGCGCTGGCGCCACTCGGCTTCGCCGAGAAAGCCCTGCCTGGTATAGCCGCTGCCGGTGACGGTGAGGTCGTAGGTTGGTGAGAGCGCGAAATAATAGGGGACTTTGACGCCGAGGCCGAGGTCGCTCTTGTAAGCGATGCTGGGGATCAGGAAGCCGCTCTTGCGCTTGACGGTCGGGTCGGCAATCTCGAAGGCCGGCAGATAGGCGAGCGGAAAGCCGAAGAACTCGAAATTCGAATTCTCGAAGCGAACCGTCTTCTTTTCGCCGTTCCAGATGATCTTTCTGGCCTTGATGCGCCAGGTCGGCGCTTTGTCCGGCTTGTCCTCGCACGGCTCGCAGGCCGTGTAGACGCCGTTGTGGAACGTCGTCAGCACGCCGCCCATGCGTTCCGCGCTTTCGGCGGCGAAATAGGTCTTGTCGACGGTTTCGACACGCAGCGCGTTGACGAAGCCGTCGGCAAAATCGTCGGTGATGTCGACATGCTGCGAATAGATCTTGGTGCCGTCGCTGTTGATGACCTCGACATTGCCGCTGGCGACGAGCCGCTTGGTGTTGCGATTGTATTCTACCCGCTGGGCGACGAGGCGGTTGCCGCCATAATCGATCTGCACGCCGCCGACGGCCGTTACGGTCTGGTTGTCATTGTCATAGACCAGCGTATCTGCCGCCAGCAGCATTTGCGAACCGGTGGGAACGTCGGCTGCCATGCCGCTGATATCCTGGGCAAAAGCCGGGATACTCGGAACGACGCAAGCGAGCAGGCACGCCAAGGCGCTCGCCCCATAGAGGCGCGCCGAATCGGCATGCCTATGGATGCGCAAAACCGCCCCCCTCACTAGCCGTCTTCCTTGTACAGCAAGAAAGTCACCCCGAAGAACATAGCCACGACAACCGGAACCCATGCAGCGACGACTGTGGGTACGAATCCCGCCACGCCGAATGCCTTGACCAGCACTGTCACGACATAAAGCAGAAACCCGGCCAGGACGCCACCCAGAATCATCGTCGCGGATTGTCCCATCCTCGCAAATCGCATCGACACCGTTGCGGCGATCAAAGTCATGGCGACGAGAAGGAACGGCAGCGCTACCAGTGAATCAAATTGCATGGCAAAGGCATTTGCCTTGAGGCCGAAGGAGCGGGCAACCTCGATCTTGCCGGGCAGATCGTAGAAAGGGATGGTTTCCGGGCGCGCCAGCCGCTCTTGCACGAACTCGGGCTTGAGATCGGTCGGTATGCGGTCGGTTGCCACCGATTGGATGTTGCCGTCCCGGAACACCTTGACGTCCTGCAGTTCCCAGTAGCCATCCCGCAAATAGGCGTGCGCTGCGTCCTTGCGTTCGACGATGTCGCCTTGCGGGTTGAGGACGAAGAAGGCGGCGTCGGCCATCTCCAGGCCTTGATTGAGGATGGCGCGCGCGCCGATGATAGTATCGCCGGAACTGGTTTTCTGCCGGATCCAGGGCTCGGCGTCAGCCGAGACGGTGTTCGACTTGCCGGAGCGGAGCTGGGTTTCGATTTTTTCGGACCAGGAAAACGCATACGCGGCGATCGGATTGATGACGCCGACCGACAACACCCCGAACAGCAGCGCCCCGATGCAGCACGGCAGCAGGAATTGCCATGCGGATACGCCGGCGGAACGCGCGATGACCAGTTCATACCTGCGATTAAGCGAGACCAGCGTCGCCATCGCCGAGAACAGGCCGACGAACGGCACCGTCTGCAGCATGATCATCGGCATTCGCAATCCTGAGATGGCAAACGCCGTGCCGTAGGTAAAACCCGGCAAGCCGGTCGTGCGGCCGGAAAGCTCGGTGAAGTCGATCAGGAACACAAGCGCCAGGAGGCCGATGAAGAACCAGATGGTGATCGTCACGTAGCGGAAGAAGAAGTATCTGCCCAGAGTCCAGCCCATTAGCGTGTCCAGCCCATCAGCTGGCCTCTTGGCCAGAAGCGCCGCGCCTGGCGAAGCGGAGCTTCAGGGCGCTCCAGCCGTCACCGAAGCGGCCGGCGAAATTCGTCATCCAGTCGGCCCAGGCGACCGGCAGTTCCATGGTCCGGTTGGAGACGATGAACCATGTCGCGACTGCGGAGGCCACAATAGGAACGCCGTAGACCACATAGGCGTATTGCGGAATGTTGTCGGCCTTCCCAGCGGCAAAGAAACCGAGCCAGCGCACGAAAAGGGCAATCGCGATAGACGTGATCAGCGGATGAATGCGCGCCTCGCGATGGGAGCGCGCGTCTCCCGCGACTGCAAGCGCGATCAGCGCGAAAACGAGTGAATAGGACCATTCGGAGAAACGCTGGTGGACCTCGGCCAGGTACTTGTTCGGCCTTTTCTGGAACATCTTGTCGTTCGGACTGGGATTGAGCAGGTACTGTGTCGTCCGGTCCTTCGGCAAGAGCAATACCTCCGATGAGGCCGACATGAAGGCCGACAGGTCGAAGGCATAGGAGGTGAACCGGATGACCGAAAGATCGCCGGCCAGCGTTTTGCGATGGATGACGCCGTCGTTCATCATCAGCACCCGCTCGTCGCCACTTTCGATGATGGCGCCGCTCTTGGCGTAGTAGATGAGGTTGACGCCTTCTTCGCGTGAATCGGCGACAAAAATGCCGCCAAGGCGGTTGTCCGGAAGCCGCTGTCCGATCTGCAGGAACAGGCCGTCGTCGATCTTGTGGAAGGTGCCTTCCTGGATGATGAGCGACAGAAGATCGGCGCGCGACGACGCCACCAGCTCGCGGTTTTTCTGTCGTGCATAGGGGTCGACGCCGTTGTCGACGGCGAACGAAAAAACACTGGCCGCCAGTGCCAGGAGCATGATCGGCCTGACGATGGTCCAGCGCGAAGCGCCTGCGGCGTTCAAGACGGCAAGCTCAGAATCGGAATTCATCGCGCTCAGTGTCTGCGCGACCGCGACCACCAGGGCGAAGGGCACGACGATCGGGACGATCGACGGAATGATCAGCGCAGCGACCTCGAAGAAGGTCAGCGCCGACTGCCCGCTGTCGGTCACGAGATCGATGCGGGCGAGCACCTGCGTCGTCCACACGATCGCCAGCGTCCAGATGAGCGCTGCGAGGAAGACCGCCAACGCACGACGCATGATGTAGCGTTCAACGACCTTCATGAAGGCTTTTCTCGATTTTGCCGAACGGCATCATGCCTCCAGACAAGGTAGTCGCCCGGCGACGCCTGCACAACCGGTCCGTTGGCGGTTCGATCTGGTTCCCGTCCCACATCGTTGTTTCCGGTGGCCGGAGTGTCGGCGGCATTGGATAAGAAAGGGCGAACATCAATGGTTAACAACAGGTTGCGGCAGTAAAGCGGGGCCGTGCCGCGACGAATCGCCATCGATTCCATCTGCCATATGGGATCGGATTCCGGCAAAGTCTTGCCAAATGCCGGAAAACGACCAAATGTCGCGCCGGTCACCGACATGGCCGCCGCGGCTGCGACAGGTACAAGCATGAAAGCAGAAGTAACAGAATTGCGCAGCAAAACCGGCCAGGAATCGATTTTTCACGGTGCGGTCGTGATCGGCGCCAACACAATCACGCAGCAGATCGCCAGGCAGGGGCGATGGTTGAAAATGGGGGTGGTGCTTCCGGTCGGAAACAGCCAAATATCTGGTTCGTCAAGGCACTCCCCCGAAAACCCAACGCCTTTCCCGAAAGCAGGACATGATGACTTCGAGACCTTCGATCGCCTTTGCCAGGTTCGCAGTGCCCAAAAAAGGCAGCGTCTTCATGCTGGCGGCCAACGATGGCGGTCTCGGCGACGCGGCAAAGGCTTGCGATCCGGCAAAGACCCTGGAGCGGGCGTTTCCGGTGGCCGACTTTTCCGGCAAGTTCGCCGGCCTGGTCGAAGTGCTGGCGCCGGAGGGCACATCGCTCGACCGGCTGGTGGCGGTCGGCGCCGGCAAGGTCTCGGCGCTCGACGACTATGCCTGGCTCAAGCTTGGCGGCACCATCGCTGCATCCTTGCGCAAGGCGACGGAGGTGGCGGTCATGCTCGATCTGCCGGGTGCTGACGTCGGCGGCAGGCAAGCGGCACAGCTTGCCGCGGGCATTCTTCTGCGCAGCTATGCTTTCGACAAGTACAAGACGAAAAAGGACAATGGCGACGGCCAGCGCGACGGCAACAAGGCCGAGCCCAAAAAGCCGGTTAAGGTGACCATCCACACCGCCGACCCGGCGTCGGCGAAAAAGGCCTTCGCCGACGAGGTGGCGGTGATCGACGGCGTGCTCCTGGCGCGCGATCTGGTCAACGAACCGGCCAATATACTGGGGCCGGTGGAATTCGCCGCCCGCGTCAACGAACTGGAGGCGCTCGGCGTCGCGGTCGAGATCCTGGTCGAGAAGGAGATGAAGAAGCTCGGCATGGGCGCGCTGCTCGGCGTCGCACAAGGCTCGCCGCGTGGCGCGCGCCTGGCCGTCATGCGATGGAACGGCGGCAAGGCCAAGGACAGCCCGATTGCTTTCGTCGGCAAAGGCGTCACTTTCGACACCGGCGGCAATTCGATAAAGACGGCCTCCGGCATGGAGGACATGAAGGGCGACATGGGCGGCGCGGCCGCGGTGACCGGGCTGATGCACGCGCTGGCCGCGCGCAAGGCCAAGGCCAATGTCGTCGGCATCATCGGGCTGGTGGAAAATGCCGTCGACGGCCATGCGCAGCGCCCCGGCGACATCGTCACTTCGATGTCGGGCCAGACCATCGAGGTGCTCAACACCGACGCCGAAGGCCGCCTCGTCCTGGCCGATGCGCTGTGGTACTGCAGCGATCGCTTCCAGCCGAAATTCATGGTCAATCTGGCGACACTGACCGGCGCCACCATGGTCGCGCTCGGCCAGCACTATGCCGGGCTGTTCTCCAACAATGACGAATTGGCGAACAGGCTGACGAGCGCCGGGCAGGCGACGCAGGAACGAGTGTGGCGGATGCCGCTCGGCACCGAATACGACAAGCTGATCGATTCGAAAAATGCCGACATGAAGAACATCGGCGGCCGCTATGGCGGTGCCATCATCGCGGCACAGTTCCTGCAGCGCTTCGTCAGGGATACACCCTGGGCGCATCTCGACATCGCCGGCACCGCGATGGGCGCGCCGTCCAGCGAGATCAACCAGTCATGGGCCTCCGGCTTCGGCGTCAGGCTGCTCGACCGGCTGGTTCGCGACAACTACGAGGAGTGAGGCCCTTCAAGGCGCGATCATGGCCGACGTCCTGTTCTACCACCTGACCGAATCGACTCTGGAGGATGCGTTGCCCGGCCTGCTTGAGCGCAGTGTCGATCGCGGTTGGCGCGCCGTGGTACAGACCGGCTCCGAAGAACGGCGCGACGCGCTGGACCAGCATCTTTGGACCTTCAGGGACGATTCCTTCCTGGCGCATGCGACGGACCGCGAATCCTATCCGGCCGAGCAGCCGATCCTTTTGACAACCGGCCATGACAATCCGAACGAGGCGCAGATACGCTTCCTGGTTGACGGCGCGGTGCCGCCGAAGCTTGCCGGTTATGAGCGCGCCGTGTTCCTGTTCGACGGCCACGATGCGGCCCAGCTCGAGGCGGCGCGCACGCACTGGAAGACGATGAAGGAAGCCGGCCACGCAGTCACCTACTGGCAGCAGACCTCAGACCGGCGCTGGGAACGCAAGGCGTAGTAAAGCCTGCCGCCTGGGTGATCCGCAACCTGGGGTTGCTACAACTGAAGTCGTTCAGCCAAGTCAATGAAGTCGCTGGCCACCAGGTCCCAGGCTTGATCAGGGTGCATATCCGTGGTCTGCGCTACCCCGTGCTCGGTCGGACGCGGGACAAAGGCTGTTCGCAATCCGCATGCCCGAGCCGCTGCAAGGTCGCCATTGTGGGCGGCGACAAGACAGATCTCATCCGGCTTCATTGCCAGCACGTCAGCGGTGCGAAGATAGGCTTCCGGCGTAGGCTTGTACGCTTGCACGACTTCGGCGCCGAGGATCGCATCCCAGGGGATGCGACTACGCTTCGCCATGTTGAGCATGAGGACGATGTTGCCGTTCGAGAGCGGCGCGATGATATAGCGGGCCTTGAGCCGTGTAAGGCCGGCCACCGCGTCAGGCCATGGCTCCAATCGGTGCCATGCCAGGTTCAGCTCGTCCAGCTCGGGCGCCGGCACCGAAGCCGGGTCGATTCCGAATTCTGGCAAAATGGCTTCCAGATTCTCCCGATGCAGCACGTCGAGCCGTGTAAAGGGCCGCCGGCCGCTGCGCACCTCCTCCATTGCTGGGGAGTAACGGCGACGCCACGCATCCGCGAAAGCGGTAGGGATAGCGGATCCTGCTCCATGCCGCTTCAGGAACGGCTCAGCATCGCGCGCCACGCCGCTGCGCCAATCGACGACAGTGCCGAACACGTCGAATACCAACGCACATACGCCATCCAATGCCATCACATTCGGCTCCTCGATCCCCACTATTTTTCCTTCGTCGCCTGCCTCGTTTTCCCCTTTTCTCGGCCTTGCCAATTTGCTCGGCGATGCGGTCGGGCTTACGCGCGATGACGGCTGTGCAAATTAGATTGCAAAACAGACAAAGGGCACTGTCACCGATATTCCAGTGGCCTGGGCGCCGGCAACAACCCGGTACCGGCATGAGCGGAAGGGTGGCGGGCGCCACCATCGCGCCCACCCTCCTTCATTCGTTTGCCTTGAGCCAGATCTTTTGCGGACCGTGACCCTTGAAGTATTGTGGATCACTCGGATCGTAAACGAGTGATGGCCCGCTGGCGTCGAGGGGCGGGCACCAACGAAAGCTGAACCCGTCGTTTCTCAACGAGAGTTCAAGATCGCAGCCTCCAAATGCGAGGCCGACCCGGCGTCCCATTACCTTTTGATCACGCTGAAAGTACTCCCAGATCATCTTCTGGGCTCGGTCGCTGGGCATCGCCGCGTCCGTGAACTCCAAGTACATCGTCCAGGTCTTCGGTCTGATAAGGAGGCTCCTGATCGCATCCCCTCCAGGAGAATTATCGGCTCCGAAAGCGGAAACGGAGAGTAGGACGATTGCCAAGGTGGATCGGATTGCCCGCATCATGCAGACCCCGTTAAGCACCATCTGTGCCTTGTTGTAGCGCGGTCAGGGAGGCAAATCAGCAAAATGTCCGATTATGGCATGATCTCGGAAATTCCGGTTGTCCGGTTTTGCTGTTGATGGCGTCTAATTACTGATCGCGGTAGGGACGCCCATTGCTGAGCGTCCCTACCGCGATCCTTAATTCGTAACTCCGCGAAGCTCATGACAATTGCGAAAGGCGAGCGGCACCACTATTCCAGAATGACGACGGCCTCCACCTCGAAGAGCATGGGGTCAATTGCAAGCTTGGGAACGGGAATCAGGGTCTGCGCCGGCAGCGCTTCACCGAACATTTTTTTGACGTTCCTGGTCAACACCTCGAGCTTGGACATATCGTGATCGACCACGAAGACGGTGAGCTTGGCGACCTGATCCGGCCTCGCACCGAGCGCATCGAGGGCGGTGCGCAAATTTGTGTAGGCCTGCTCAACCTGGACAGCGAAGTCGGGCGACAAGGCTCCCGTGCTGTCTTGCCCGCCCTGTCCGGAGATGTAGGCCACCCGGGCTCCGCGCGGCGTGATCACCGCCGTGCTGTAGCCATTTGGCGACGGGTCGTAGAGGTTTTGTGGATTGACTGTGGTCAGCTTGAGATCCTTCTCATTGGCTGTCGTGGCAGTGGGAACTCCCATGGTCATGATGATTAGCCCTTCGATAAGCAGATGCTTGATTGCGCGTGACATGATTTTCTCTTGGCTATGCGAGCAACGTACCCTCGCGGCCGGCATTATTGAACTTTAACCGTGTCGCCCATACGATGACTCGTGCGACGTACGAGTCATCGTATGGTACGCCGTACGAGTCAATCGTTCAGATCGACATTCGTTCGCGTTTGCCGGTCAAAATCGACGTTCTGAACAGCGAGGAAGACGGATGGCTGGCAAACGCAGCGGCCGGAGCAAACGAGGGATAAATGGGCGGCTCCAGCCCTTGCAGGAGCCGCGCAGTGAACCGCCGCTCTCTCGGGAACGTATCGTGGCGACCGCGGTGGAACTGCTTGACGCCCAGGGAGTCGACGGATTGAC
Source organism: Mesorhizobium sp. WSM4810 (assembly GCF_055811235.1). Taxonomy (NCBI): domain Bacteria; kingdom Pseudomonadati; phylum Pseudomonadota; class Alphaproteobacteria; order Hyphomicrobiales; family Phyllobacteriaceae; genus Mesorhizobium; species Mesorhizobium sp. WSM4810. Next base: position 82,114 of record NZ_JBVVQV010000022.1, read on the forward strand.
GATGCGTCGGCTGGCCGATCGCCTCGGCTCGGGCGTGATGAGCCTATATTGGCACGTCGACAACAAAGAGGATGTCTTTGATCTGGCGCTCGACTCGGTCCTCGAATATCGCGGACCGCCGCAAATAGCTCAAGACTGGCGCGGGGAAGTCGTTCATATGCTTGAAGACTGGCGCGCCAGCATGCTGCGCCACCCTTGGTCGGCATCGCTGTTGCCGCGCCGGGCGCTCGGCCCGAACATCCTCGGTCGCTTGGAACTGCTGAGCAAGACCTTGTCCAGGGCCGGTGTTGCGGACGCAGATGTGAACGTTGCGATATGGTCGCTCTGGAACTATGTGATGGGCGCCACCATCACCCGGGCGAGCTTCGACCTCTCGGACGACGACAGGGCCGCTGCGCAGCAGCGCCTTACGCGTCTCAGCGAACGTTATCCGACAATCGAACGCTCTCGTCTGCTGTTGGACAATGATTGGGACGGCGCTTTCAGGAATGGCCTCGGCTTCCTGCTCGATGGCCTCTCTCCAAAATGAGGCTGAACGGTAGCTTTGGCTGAAAGCGACTGTCGCAAAATCGCTGATTAAAATCACAGTTTTGCAGCTGATTTTTGCAAGGTCGCAGAATACGCGGCAACGTCCAGGGTTCCGCAATGGGTGTGAGCCGAAATGCAACCTCTGCACTGCCGAAGCCACTTGACGAAAGGCCGGTGGCGCGCAAAGCTGCTAAGATATCAGACCAATTTTGGGCGTAGGTACCCATGCGTATGCGCGGCGAACTGCCCGGGGCACCTGCCACGCGTGTGGCAATCGCCACGCTCCCGCCATTGGACCGCGGCAAACAAGTCATGGAAGCGCTGGCAGACTATGTCGAGCGCGCTGCGCTGAAGAGCGGTGACCGGCTTCCGACCGAACGCGAATTGATGGCCGCGCTTTCAGTGGGGCGTTCGACGATTCGTGAGGCGATGGGGCGTTTCGAAGCGCTCGGCGTCACCGAGACCCGCAAAGGCAGTGGCACCTATCTGCTCAAGCCGATATCCGCCGGCACGATCCATTTGCCGCTGTCGCTCAATACGGCTGAGCTGCGCGACGGTCTCTTGCACACCCTCGAGGTGCGCCGCGGCATCGAGGCCGAGGCAAGCATGGTTGCGGCGCGGCGGCGGACAGTCGACGATCTGCGGACGATCGAGGAAAAACTCATCGAGATGGAGCGCGTCCATCTCGCCACCGGCACGTCGGGGCCGGAAGACCTGGCCTTTCACCTGGCGGTCTACGATGCCACGCACAATCCGCTTTTCCGGCAGCTCCTGGGGCAGATGCGCGAAGCGTTCGAGCGCTTCTGGGACCATCCTTTCGACCGGCAGGATTTCGCGCGGCGATCGTTCCCGTATCACCGTGAGCTGTTCGATGCCATCGTCGCCGGGGACGCGGAGCTGGCGCGCGGAAAAACGCTGAAGATCCTCGAGATCGTGGAAGAGGATATCGAGGAAATGTCGAAATGAATGGCCCGGATTTTTTCGACCAGGCCTCGCTGATCGCCGCCCATGACGAGGGCAACGCCTTCGATGCCGTCGTCCCGCCGATCGTGCAGACCTCGCTCTTCACCTTCTCGAATTATGACGAGATGCTCGAAACATACCGCGGCGAAAAAGTGCGGCCGACCTACACGCGCGGGCTGAACCCGACCGTGCGCATGTTTGAGGAAATGCTGGCGAAGCTGGAGGGCGCCGAGGACGCGATCGGTTTTGCAAGCGGCATGTCCGCCATCTCATCGGCAGTGCTGAGCTTCGTCGAACCGGGCGACCGCATTGTCGCGGTCAGGCATATCTACCCGGACGCGTTCAGACTGTTCGGGACGTTGCTCGCGCGCATGCGCATCGAGGTGACCTATGTCGAGGGGCGCGACGAGGCGGCTGTGGCGAGCGCCCTGCCTGGCGCCAAGCTGTTCTATATGGAAAGCCCGACCAGCTGGGTCATGGAAACCCATGACATCGGCGCGCTCGCTGGGCTGGCAAAGTCCCGCGGCATCCCGACCATCATCGATAACAGCTGGGCCAGCCCGGTCTTTCAGCGGCCACTGTCGCTCGGCGTCGACGTTGTGGTCCACTCCGCATCCAAGTACCTGGGCGGCCACAGCGACGTGGTGGCCGGCGTGGTCGCGGGCTCGAAGGAATTGATCGGCCGCATCCGCGGCGAAGCCTATCCATATCTCGGCGGTAAGCTGTCGCCATTCGATGCCTGGCTCTTGATTCGCGGCTTGCGCACGCTGCCGATCCGGATGCGCGCGCATCAGGCCTCCGGCCTCGAAATTGCACGGCGCCTGCGGGATCATCCAATCGTCGAGAAGGTCTGCCATCCAGGGTTGGCCAACCTGCTTCCTGCGGGGCTCACCGGCACGTCGGGCCTGTTCTCATTTGTCTTCCGCGACGGCATCGACATCCGCACCTTTGCCGATCGCCTCAAGCTGTTCAAGCTGGGCGTGTCGTGGGGCGGCCACGAAAGCCTCATCGTGCCCGGCGAGGTCGTGCTGCAGCAGAAGGCCCAACCCAACTCCGCGATGGCGTTCGGCGTCCATCCGCGGTCCGTGCGTCTCCATGTCGGCCTCGAGGGAACCGAGGCGCTGTGGAGTGACCTGGAAACGGCGATCGACGCCGCTTCCGAAGAAAAGACCTGAAGCAACCAGACAAGAAGGGAACGGAAAATGAAGAAGCTTCTTATCGCCGCATTCGCCACCGTACTGATGTCGGGTGCTGCGCTCGCCGACACGACGCTGAAGCTCGTGGAGGTGATCACCAGCCCCGAGCGCACCGAAACCCTGAAGTCGATCGTCGCCAAGTTCGAGGCGGCCAACCCGGGCACGAAGGTCGAGGTGATCTCGCTGCCTTGGGGCGAGGCGTTCCAGAAATTCGCGACCATGGTGTCCGCCGGCGAAATCCCCGACGTCATGGAGATGCCGGACACCTGGCTGTCGCTCTATGCCAACAACGGCCTTCTTGAGAGCCTCGAACCCTATCTTGCCAAATGGGAGCACACCTCAGGCCTCACCGATCGCGCACTCGAACTCGGCCGCGACGTGAACAACACCGCCTATATGCTGCCCTACGGCTTCTATCTGCGGGCGATGTTCTACAACAAGAAGCTGTTCAAGGAGGCTGGTGTCACCGAGCCGCCCAAGACAATGGACGAGTTCGTGGCGGCATCAGAGAAAGTATCCAAGCTTCCAGGCAAATATGGCTACTGCCTGCGCGGCGGGCCGGGTGGCCTCAACGGCTGGATCATGTTCGGCGCAACCATGGCCGGCTCCAACGAGTTCTTCAATGAGGACGGCACCTCGACCATGAACAGCGAGGGCTGGGTCAAGGGACTGACCTGGGTCGTCGATCTGTACAAGAAGGGATTGGCGCCGAAGGACAGCGTCAACTGGGGTTTTAACGAAATCGTCGCCGGATTCTACACCGGCACCTGCGCAATGCTTGATCAGGATCCAGACGCGCTGATCGCAATAGCCGAGCGGATGAAGCCGGAAGACTACGGCGTCACGACCATGCCGAAGGGGCCGAGCGGCAAGACGTTCCCGACCATCGGCTATGCCGGTTGGTCGATGATGGCGGCCAGCCAGAACAAGGACCTCTCCTGGAAGCTGATCGAAACGCTCGAAGGGCCCGAGGGCAATGTCGAATGGAACAAACGCACCGGAGCGCTGCCGGTCCACAAGTCGGCCGAAAAGGACCCCTTCTACGCAAGCGAGCAGTTCAAGGGCTGGTTCGCTGAACTCGAGGACAAGGATGCGGTGCCAACGGTCATGCCGACCTATCTCGAGGAGTTCGCCTTCTTCAAGGACTCGATGGTCATCAAGACCAGTCAACAGGCACTGCTTGGCGATATCACGCCAGAGGAAATGGCCAACCAGTGGGCCGACTATCTGACCAAGGCGCAGCAGAAATACCTGGCCAAGAAATAAACGGCGGACGCCAGGCATCGGAGCCGCCCATCGCGGGCGGCTCCGATGGCTCTCGTCCAAGGTCGGTTGGAAGGATGGTCGATTGGACGGATGGCCAATTGGAGCGAATGCGTTAGCTGATGGTTTTTGACGCCACCGCCGGGTTCCCCGAATCGCGCCGCCGGTCGCTGGTCGACCGGATCACGCGCCACGCCGAGCCATATCTTTACACCGCCCCGGCGCTGATTCTGATCGTCACCATCATGCTGGCGCCGCTAGTGCTAGGCCTGTCCTACGCCTTCCGCGACGTGCACTTGCTCAATCCCTTCTCCGGCGGGTATGTCGGGCTTGATCATTTTCGCACCCTTTATGACGACGACAATTTCTATCGAGCGCTGCGCAACACGCTGTGGTGGACCGGCGCGTCCGTCTTGCTGCAATTCGTGTTCGGCCTGATCCTGGCGCTGTTGCTCGACCGGCCGTTCGCCGGCCGCGCCATAGCGCAGGCGCTGGTGTTCCTGCCCTGGGCGGTACCGACTTTCCTCACCGGGCTCAACTGGGCGTGGCTGTTCAACCCCGTCATCGGACCGCTGCCGCATTGGCTTTATGCGCTCGGCCTCATGAATGAACCGGCCAACATCCTTTCCAATCCGCAGCTTGCCATGTGGGGACCGATCATCGCCAACGTCTGGTGGGGCATTCCCTTCTTCGCCATCACGCTGCTGGCCGCGCTCCAGGCCATCCCGCGCGACCTCTACGAGGCGGCGGCGATCGACGGCGCCGGGGCATTCAGGCGGTTCACGTCGATCACCTTGCCGTTCCTTGCGCCGACCATTGCGATCACCGTGCTGTTGCGCACCGTCTGGATCTCGAACTTCGCCGACCTGATCATCGTCATGACCAGCGGCGGGCCTGCCGACCGCACCCAGATCGTCGCGAGCTACATCTTCACGCAAGCCTTCAGGGCCCTGGATTTCGGCTATGCCTCGGCCATTGCGCTGGTGCTGCTCGTCCTGTTGCTCGCCTATTCGATGCTGATCGTCATGCTGCGGCAAGTCCTGATGGATCGGGCCTGATCGGGATGACCAGATGAACAGCTATTCGACCTTCGGCACCGCGCTGCACCGCCTGGCGATCCTCTGCTACGTCCTCTTTGCACTGTTCCCGCTGTTCTGGCTGTTGAAAGTATCGGTCACGCCGAACGACCTGCTCTATTCCGAGGGCGTGCGCATGTGGCCGTCACGGATGAGCTTTGAACATTTCCGCTTCGTGCTGGCCCACAGCGCATTCCCGGTCTTCTTCAGGAACAGCATGATCGTTGCCGGCGCGACGGCCGTGATCGTGACGCTGCTTGCGTCTCTCTCCGGCTATGCGCTGTCGCGCTTCACCTTCCGCGGCAAATACTGGCTGGTCGCGCTGATGCTGCTCACCCAGATGTTTCCATTGGTGATGCTGGTCGCGCCGATCTTCAAGATGCTCTCGCCACTCGGGCTGACCAACAGCCTGACCGGGCTGGTGGTCGTCTACACCGCCTTCAACATCCCCTTCGCGACGTTCCTGATGCAGTCGTTTTTCGACGGCATTCCCAAGGAGTTGGAGGAGGCGGCCAAGATCGATGGCGCCACGCAGTTCATGGCGTTTCGCCAGATCGTCCTGCCGCTGACGCTGCCCGGCATTGCGGCGACGCTGGGTTTTGTATTCACCGCCGCATGGAGCGAACTGCTGTTCGCGCTGATGCTGATTTCGGGCAACAGCGCCGCCACGTTTCCGGTCGGTCTGCTCACCTTCGTGTCGAAGTTTTCGGTCGATTTCGGGCAGATGATGGCGGCCGGCGTGCTGGCGCTGGTCCCGGCCTGCCTCTTCTTCCTGTTCATCCAGCGCTATCTGGTCCAGGGCCTGACGGCCGGCGCGGTCAAGGGCTGAGTGAGGTTCAATGGCATCGATCGACATCCGCAACGTCCGCAAGAATTTCGGCGTCGTCTCCGTGCTGCATGGCGTCGACCTGTCGATAGAGAACGGCGAGTTCGTGGTGCTGGTGGGACCGTCGGGCTGCGGCAAGAGCACGCTGCTGCGCATGATCGCCGGGCTCGAGGAGGTGACCGAAGGTGAGATCCGGATCGACGGCATGCGCGTCAATGAGCGGGCGCCCAAGGACCGCGACATCGCCATGGTGTTCCAGTCCTACGCGCTCTATCCGCACATGAATGTCGCCGAGAACATGAGCTACGGCCTGCGCATCCGGAAGGCTGCCCGCGAGAAGATCACGGCCGCCGTCAGCAATGCAGCCAGGAAGCTCGAACTGCAGCCGCTGCTCGCGCGGCGGCCGAAGGCACTGTCGGGCGGTCAGCGCCAGCGCGTGGCGATGGGCCGCGCGATCGTGCGACAGCCCAAGGCATTCCTGTTCGACGAGCCGCTGTCCAATCTCGATGCGCGCTTGCGTGAGCAGATGCGGGCAGAGATCAAGAAGCTGCACCGCGATCTCGGCGCGACCTCGATCTATGTCACTCACGACCAGATCGAGGCGATGACACTGGCCGACCGGATCGTCGCCATGCATGAGGGCGTGGTGCAGCAGGTCGGTAGTCCGCTGGAGCTTTACGACCGCCCTGCCAACCTGTTCGTCGCCGGCTTCATCGGATCGCCGGCGATGAATTTTCTGTCGGCGCGCTATGAGGTCGGCGCAGGCACGGCCGGCGCACGATTGCCTGACGGAACGCTGATTGGGCTTTCGTCAGCCTATCAACTCGAGGAGGGCGCGGCGGTGACGCTCGGCATCCGGCCGGAGCATGTCGAGATGTCGCCGGCATCGGAGAGCAGCCTGAGGGCGACGGTCGACTTGATCGAGCCGACCGGCTTCGGCATCATCCTGCATCTCGGCCTGCATGGCCTGCCATTCAACGTCTTCACGCTGGACAGGGCGGCGCTGACGGCTGGCCCGACGGTGACGGTGGCTTTCCCGCCGCAACATCTGCATTTGTTCGACGAGACTGGAATGCGCGCATTGGAATCGAGCCTCCAGAAGGGGAAGGGCTGATCCTCCTTATCGGGCGCTCAGATCATTCGGATTCTGTTCCCACCTTTGGGTCCGATGCTATTGTCTATCTTGGCACCGCCGAATTCGATACGACATTTGATCTCGGCCTCGACATGGCTCCTGGGACGAGATGGAACGCGCCCGCGCGGCGCTAATGCTAATATCCGGCAAGGTAGTCGAGCGCATGCGCTTTCTGTTTCTTCTGATCCTGCTCGCCGGCATCAGCATCGGCGTCGTCTATCCCTGGGCGATGACCAATTTCTCCGGCCGTGAGATCGGCACCTGGCGGGTTTACGAACAGGGCCGGTTCATGCCGGTGACGGTGCCGCTGGCCGCTCGCGACGCGCCGGTGCGGGTGCTGGTCGACCTCACCGCGAGAACCGAACGCATCGTCGTCTCGCAACAGCGCACCGTGCTGACGCTGACCGCCGCCACCGGCGGCAGGACCGTGCTCGCCTCGGCGCTGCAATTCAACCATTCGGAAAATCCGCGCCAGGTCAGCCCGCAACTGCCGGACAAGATCTTTCGCGACGAAGCCGGCCTGATCGCGAAGGTCAGCCCCGGCCCGTACCTCTTCACCATCGGCCCGGGCGACGCCGAAGGCATCGAGATGCGGGCGGTGGACCTCGTGCTGCGTTCCGGCGTCGGCGAGATCGATCGCCGGGCGCGGCCGGTCGGCTTCTCGCTGATAGCGGCCGGCCTGATCGGGCTGCTGTTGGCGTTGTGTTTCGGCGGCCGCCGGCCGCAAAATCCGAACTCGCAGCCGCCACCGCCACGCTGGGGCAGGGGCTCGAACTAGATCGTGAATTACCGCCACGCCTATCACGCCGGAAACTTCGCCGATGTCGTCAAGCATGCCGTGCTGAGCCGGCTCGTCGAATATCTGAAGCAGAAGGACAAGGCCTTTCGCGTCATCGACACCCATGCCGGCATCGGCCGCTACGACCTATCGTCGACTGAAGCGCAAAAGACCGGCGAATGGCAAGGCGGCATCGGCCGACTGGTCGATGCCGCGCTTGACGCGCCGGCGGCAGCACTGCTGGCGCCTTATCTGGAAGCCGTTCGTTCGCTCAATCCTGAAGGCGGCGTGAAAAAGTATCCGGGCTCGCCGCTGATCGCGCGTCATCTCATGCGCAAGCAGGATCGGCTGTCGGCGGTCGAATTGCATCGCCAGGACGCCGCGAAGCTGAGGGCGCTATTCGCTGGCGATTTCCAGACCCGGGTGATCGAGCTCGACGGCTGGCTGGCACTCGGCGCGCATCTGCCTCCGAAGGAAAAGCGCGGCCTTGTACTCGTCGATCCGCCCTTCGAGGAGGAGGGCGAGTTCGACCGCCTCGTCGACGGGCTGCGCAAAGCCCACAAGCGCTGGCCCGGCGGCGTCTATGCGTTGTGGTATCCGGTCAAGGACCGCAAGGCGGTCGCCGCCTTCCGCAAGGCGCTGGCGCAGTCAGGTGTCCCGAAGCTGCTCGACATCGGCTTCGAGATCAGGCCGCCAACGGCCGAGCCCAGCCTTGACGGCAGCGGCATGGTGGTGGTCAACCCGCCGTTCACGCTGGAAGGCGAATTGCGCACGCTGCTGCCGGCTTTGCACAATTTGCTTGTGGTTGAAAAACCGGCGCACTGGACGCTGGAATGGCTGGCGGCGTAGGCGGCAGAGCTATCCGCGCGCCTGTCCTGGTTGAAGGCGATTTCGAACTAGGAAACCATTGTCGCTACAACCGCTTGACCGCGCGCAAGCGAATCCGCACAGTGCGCGCAGTCGACCATAAGAGGCTGCCATGACTCGCTTCGCCCAATCCGCCCTTGCCGCACTGATAGCGCTTTGCACGCCGCTCGGCACGTCCCTCGCTGTCATCCAGCCAGCAAAGGCGGCCGACCTTGCCGTCGTCTATACCGAAGAAGACAGCGGCGTTTGCGGTGAGGCCTGGGTGCTGAACAAGATCACCAACCGCTTCTCCTACCAGGTGCACCACGTGCCGAATCTGCCCGACGTCGAGATTGTCGATTTCCAGGGCATCCACCAGCATCGCTATCTGCCAGCCAACGAAACCTGGCCGATCGGCCGCCGCTATTGCGGCGCCACCGTCAGCCTGTCCGACGGCCACGCCCGCACCATCTGGTATCTGATCGAGGAAGGGCAGGGCTTTGCCTCGATCGGCGACAATGTCGAATTCTGCGTCGCGGGCTTCGACCGCTGGATGGTCTACAACGGCCGCTGCCGCGTCCTGCGCTGATTGCGTTTGCTGGGCTGCTCCGCCTCATCGAGGATGGCGCGAAGGAAGGCGGCGTGACCGCGAAAGGCGCGTCGTCCGACTGACGTCGCCTTGACCCGCGTCTGCGGTCGACGTCCGACAAACAGCTTTTCGACATCGACATAGCCCGCCGTGGCAAGCGTATCGATATGCGCGCCGAGATTGCCGTCGGTCGCATTGACGATGAGCTTCAATCGGGTGAATTCCAGCGCTTCGCGCCGTTCCAGAGAATTCAGCGCCGCCATGATCCTGAGCCGCACGCTCTGGTGGATGATTTCGTCGGCAGCCATTATCGGGCCTGCTGTGGTGTCCGGCGTTCAGTCTCACTGATCTGGGTCAGCGCCGCCCGATATTGCGCGAATGACATGCGCTCTTCCAGATGATTCAGAATACTCTGCCAAATAGAGTAATCTGTCAACCGCGGACAAATCATGGCAGCGGAATTGCCGCGCTTTGCTTTTGCAGCTTGTGTAGATCGCCTGCTAGAACAAGAAGATGAGATCGATGAAGCAGCCGTCATGGTGGTGTCGGTCGACGATCAACGAACAAAAAAGGCTTGCTAAGCTTCAGCGCCTTGAAGTGGGATTGGTTCCGGCAATGCGCGCAGAATGTCTGTCGCAAACGGTCGGCAAAGCTCGAAGAGCAGCGCCGGCATTTTGCGAAATCAGCACGAGCGTAGTGTCGCGTGTAACCGAAACTTAAACTTCGAAAATCATGCTGATGCTTCGCTGGCTAGACAAGCGCGAGTCAGATATGCATTACGCGCCGGGTCATTAACGGCCGTCGGCACAACTAAGGGGCATGATATGGCTAAACAGTCATCCAAAGCGCCGGCATCCAAGTCACCGGCAAAGCAGGCACCGGCAAAGAAAGCACCAGTAAAGGCAGTGGCGGCAAAGGCCGCAGCCGCTGTGAAGAAAGCAGCACCTGCTGCCAAGCCGAAGGCCGCCGCGGCCAAGGCAAAAGCAGCGCCCGCCAAGAAGCCGGCTGCGAAGGCTGCGGCAAAACCGGCAGTGAAGAAAGCAGCACCGGCCAAGGCTGCGCCCGCCAAGGCAAAAGCAGCGCCGGCCAAGAAACCGGCTGCAAAGGCCGCGGCCAAGCCGGCAGCGAAGAAAGCTGCGCCTGCCAAGACTGCGCCTGCCAAGACTGCACCGGCCAAGAAGGCTGCGCCGGCAAAGAAAGCGGCTGCAGCGAAGTCTTCGGTAGCGGTGAAGAAAGCAGCGCCTGCGGCCAAACCAAAGGCGAAGGCCGCGACCGCGAAGGCCAAGAAGTAATCGCGCTTCTTCGCTCGCGGAGGACAGTGCTGAGGACGGTTGAGGGCGGGTGCCGGATAGGCGCCTCGCTCGCAGGGTCAGTGCTCGGGCAGCAACAGAGGCGGAGGGAAGACAGCTTTTCGCAGCTCCCAGGACTTCGCCATATGGCGAAGTCCGGTGGGGCATTTCTCTGTGCCCGGAGAGAAATTCTTGGTGCAAGACGAGTTGGCTCGGTTTCGAACCCGTCTGACCTGTTCAGATGCTCTCAGGCTGGAACTGTATCGCTCATCTGCCTGCGGATCATGGAAGAGGACGGTCGTTCGCCGTGGCGCCCGGTTTTTCCGCCTGTGGGCTGTTGATCATGTCGGGATGTCCGGCCAACAGTGTCGCGGAAATGGATCACACGCAAAATTCAAAGTGCTACAGCGTCCTTTGCGCGTCCATGCTCTGTACTCGGCAAACAGGAACCCGATCATGCCCAGACTGCTCTACGCGTCCACGTCACCCTATAGTTCCAAAGTGCGCATGGCCGCGCTTTATGCCGGCATCGCCGTCGAGCTCGTGCCGATAAAAACCGAAGACAAACCGGCTGATCTGATCGACGCCAATCCACTCGGCAAGATCCCGGTGCTGGTGCTCGACGACGGCCGCTCGATCCACGATAGCCGCGCCATTACCCAGCATCTCAACCGCATGTCGAAGAACGCGCTGTTTCCGCGCAATCCCGACAAGCGCCTCGAGGCGGAAGTGCTTGAGGCACTGGCGGACGGCATCTGCGACTGCGCGCTGTCGATGGTCTATGAGCGGCGCACGCGCCCCGAAGACATGGTCTACCAACCGTGGCTCGACCGCCAGTGGGCGAAGATCACCAGCGCGCTCGACCTGCTCAACGCCAATCCGCCAAAGCTGCCAAAGAAGATCACCGCCGGCCAGCTGGCGCTGCGCGCCTGCCTTGGCTATCTCTCACTGCGCTTTGCCGGAAAATGGGAAAAGGGCCGCAGCAGGCTGGTCCGCTGGGCGGCGCGATTTGACGAGAAGTTTCCCGATCTGAAACCCTGCGTCCCAGGTTGAGCGGCAGCCAGAGAAGGGGTCATAAAAAAAGCCGGGCACGAGGCCCGGCTTTTTCGTGTCGTGGCTTGGACGATTTTAGAACTTCATACCGACGCCGAAGGTGACGCGGTTGTCGGTCGACTTGACCTTGCCGATACCGTCAAAGTCCTTGTCGCCGAAGTCGGTGTAGCGATACTCGACACGGCCGAACACATTGTCGGTGATCTTGATGTCGGTACCGACGCCGGCCGTCCAGCCGAGCATGGTGTTTTCGTCGCTGGCGCCGGCCGCTTCGATCTCCTGGTTCTTGAGCGCGCCACCGGCGGTGCCGTAGAGCAGGATTTCCGGGGTGACGGCGTAGCCGAGCCGGGCGCGCAGCGAGCCTTCGAAGCCGCCCTTGGCCTCGACGCCGCCATCGTCGCCCTCGATGCCGCTATAGCCGATATCGGCTTCAGCACCGTAGACGAAGTTCTCTTGCTGCCACTGATAGCCGCCGAAGACGCCGCCGACAAAACCATCGGTGTCGACGTCAGTGCCGATATCCTCGGCATCGGCGTGACCGCTGAAGCCGTAGCCGACGCTCACACCGGCATAGGGACCGGCCCAGGAAGCGACCGGAAGTTCGGCGATCGGGGCGGGGGCCGGCGGCTCTTCCGCGATGACGTCAGCAGCATAGGCGGTTCCGCCGAGGGCGAAGAGCCCGAACGCCACCGCCAGCGGTCGCGCAAATTTAAGATTGGCTTGCATTGTTCTTTACTCCTTAAGCCACAGGCACAGGCTTGCTTTTCACAAGCGCCCTCAACCCGCCGGGGGGAAAAACGGGTCTGGCGCTCAACGGTTCCGAATGTCGTGTCAAAATACGGCTGAAGCGAACCTGAACTTGGGTCATTACCTGGCACGAATAAGGCTGAACTTTGACGTTGCATCTGCGCAACAGATGGTGTCAGGAGGCTTGGCCGTGCCGCGCTGAACGACGCTTGGAGCAAGGGGTCCGTAGTCCTATATTGCGGCTGGCAGGCCGAGTCCCGGCCACAGTCGAAAGACCGATCCGGCCGCTTTGCCACAATGCTGCCCAAGGTCCGAACGGCATTTAACGCTTCGCCGGCCATATTTTGCCGGCTGGCTCAAAATCGAGCCCCATTGAGGATTGACAGGATGAGCAAGGCCGCTGGAACGGCGCTGGTGACGGGCGGGGGCCAGCGGATCGGCAAGGCGATCGTCGAGGATCTCGCCGCGAACGGTTTTGCCGTCGCCATCCATTGCAACCGCTCGCGGGCCGAGGCGGAAGCATTGGCCGCGCGGATCAACGGCGGTCATTTTGGCCAGGGTGGCCGGGCTGCTGTGGTCGCCGCTGACCTGACCGACATTGCCGCGGTCGAGGACCTCGTTGGCCGCGCCGAAGCCGCGCTCGGGCCTGTTACACTGCTGGTCAACAATGCGTCGCTGTTCGTGGACGATACGGTTCAGGACGTCGACTGGCTTGCCTGGGACCGTCACTTCGCCATACACGTGAAGGCGCCGGCATTTTTGGCGCAACAATTCGCCCGCGCGCTGCCGGAAGGCGAGGAAGGGCTGATCGTCAATATGATCGACCAGCGCGTCTGGCGCCCGACGCCCCGCTATTTCTCCTATGCGCTGTCGAAATCGACATTGTGGACGCAGACGCAGATGATGGCGCAGGCGCTAGCACCCCGCATTCGCGTCAATGCCATCGGTCCCGGCCCGACGCTGAAGAGCGCGCGTCAGCAAGACAGCGACTTTGCCGCGCAGGTCGACGGCCTGATCCTGAAGCGCGGCCCGGAATTGCCTGAATTCGGCGCCACCATCCGCTATCTCTGGGGCGCAAGCTCGGTCACCGGCCAGATGATCGCGCTCGACGGCGGCCAGCACCTTGCGTGGCAGACTCCCGATGTGACAGGCATTGTCGAATGAGTCCCATGGACCAGAAACCCAAACGTGTCGGCGCTGCCTTAGACCTGCCGCCCGATGTCGACCTCGAGGACGAGGTGGCGGAGGAGATCGTCGAACCGTCAACGCCCGGTCCCGGTGGCCCTGACGTCGCCTTCACCGCCATCGATTGGACGCCGCATGCCGGCGATGCCGACGGCATGGTCGGCGCCGAAGTCATCCAGACGCTGGTCAAACGGCTGCCCAACGCGCCCGGCGTCTACCGCATGATGAATGCCGCAGGCGACGTGCTCTATGTCGGCAAGGCGCGCAGCCTGAAGAAGCGGGTGACCAATTACGCACAAGGCCGCTTCCACACCAGCCGCATCGGCCGCATGGTGCGCGAGACGGCGACGATGGAGTTCGTCGTCACCCGCACCGAGATCGAAGCGCTGCTGCTGGAAGCAAATCTTATCAAGCGCTTGCGGCCGCGTTTCAATGTGCTGATGCGGGACGACAAGTCGTTTCCCTACATCCTTTTGACCGGCGATCATGTCTCGCCCGGCATCTACAAGCATCGCGGCGCGCGCTCGCGCAAGGGCGACTATTTCGGCCCCTTCGCCTCGGCCGGCGCCGTCGGCCGCACCATCAACTCGCTGCAGCGCGCCTTCCTGCTCAGGAGTTGCACCAACTCCTTCTACGAGAACCGCACCCGGCCGTGCCTGCTGTTCCAGATCAAGCGATGCGCCGGCCCGTGCACCGGCGAAATCTCGCATAGTGACTATGCCAGGCTGGTCGCCGAGGCGAAGGACTTCCTGTCCGGCCGCAGCCAGAAGGTGAAGACCGACATCTCCGCCGCCATGCAGCAGGCCGCGGAGGATCTCGATTTCGAGCGCGCCGCAATCTATCGCGACCGGCTGGCGGCGTTGTCGCATGTGCAGAGCCATCAGGGCATCAACCCGCAGACCGTCGACGAGGCCGATGTCTTCGCCATCCATCAGGAAGGCGGCCAGGTCTGCATCCAGGTCTTCTTCTTCCGCACCGGCCAGAACTGGGGCAACCGTGCCTATTTCCCCAAGGCCGATCCGGCGATGGAGGCGGCCGAGGTGCTGGGCTCGTTCCTGGCGCAATTCTATGACGACAAGCCGACGCCGCGCGCCATCCTGTTGTCGCATGGCGTCGAGGACCAGGAATTGCTGGCTGAGGCGCTCTCCACCCGCGCGGGTCGCAAGGTGGCGATCTCGGTGCCCCAGCGCGGCGAGAAGAAGGATTTGACCGACAACGCCCTGCAGAATGCCCGTGAGGCGCTCGGCCGCCGGCTGGCCGAGACCTCGACGCAAGGGCGGTTGCTCACCGGTTTCGCCGAGACTTTCGGCCTGAAGAAACCGCCGGTGCGCATCGAGGTCTACGACAACTCCCACATCATGGGCACCAACGCCGTCGGCGCCATGGTGGTCGCCGGGCCGGAAGGCTTCGTGAAGAACCAGTACCGGAAATTCAACATCCGCTCGACCGAGATCACGCCGGGAGACGATTTCGGCATGATGCGCGAGGTGATGGAGCGGCGTTTCTCCCGCCTGCTGAAGGAACATGGCGATGTGCCGCGGAGCGAACTGGCGGCCGACGACATCCTGGCCGAACAGGGCGACGATATCGAGGATGCAGGCGGCTTCCCGGCCTGGCCAGACGTCATCCTCATCGATGGCGGCCAGGGCCAGATGACGGCGGTGCGACAAATCCTCGCCGACCTCGGCATCGAGGACCGTGTCCAGGCCATCGGCATCGCCAAGGGCCAGGACCGTGACGCCGGCCGCGAACGCTTCTTCGTCAGGGGCATGCCACCGTTTTCACTCCCCGTACGCGACCCCGTGCTCTATTTCGTTCAGCGGCTGCGCGACGAGGTCCACCGTTTCGCCATCGGCTCCCACCGCGCCCGCCGCAAGAAGGAGATGGTCAAGAGCCCGCTTGACGAGATCAGCGGCATCGGTCCCGGTCGCAAGCGCGCGTTGCTCATGCATTTCGGCACCGCCAAGGCGGTCAGCCGCGCCGCGATCGAGGATCTGGTCAAGGTCGATGGCATTTCCGAGCAGGTCGCCAAGCTGGTCTACAACCATTTTCACGAGAGCTGATGATTCGGCTATTTTCGGCTGGTCCATCGACTATCATCTGTTGACCCCCCACATTCGCTTCTGATTTGAGTAGGCAGGTAGAAAGAGTTCCAAAGAAATGGCCCAGCGCGCATTCAACCTGCCCAACATGCTCACTTACGTCCGCATCCTCGCGGTGCCGCTGGTTGTGCTGTGTTTTTTTCTCGAAGGCCATTTGAAGTCGAGCGACTTCGCCCGCTGGTCGGCGCTGGTCATTTTCCTGCTCGCCTCGATCACCGATTATTTCGACGGCTATCTGGCGCGCGCCTGGCAGCAGACCTCGAATATCGGCAAGATGCTCGATCCGATCGCCGACAAGTTGCTGGTCGCCACGTGCCTGCTGCTGCTGGCGGCCGATACCGATAGGCATGCCGGCATCGCCGGCTGGTCGCTGTGGGCGGCGATTATCATCCTGTGCCGCGAAATCCTCGTCTCGGGCCTGCGCGAATATCTGGCGGCGCTGAAGGTCTCGGTACCGGTGACGCAGCTGGCGAAGTGGAAGACCACCATCCAGATGATCGCCATCGCCTTCCTGCTCGCGGGACCTGCCGGCGACAAGATCTTCCCGCTGACTACGCAGATCGGGCTGGTGCTGTTGTGGATCGCCGCGCTGGTGACGCTCTACACCGGCTACGACTATTTCCGCGCCGGCCTCAAGCACATCATGGACGAGTAGCATGTCGACGAGGCTCATTTATTTCGCCTGGGTGCGCGAGCGGATCGGCAAGCCGCAAGAGGACGTCGAATTGCCCGCCGGCATCGAGACGGTAGCCGACCTGCTGCGCTGGCTGAAATCGCGCGGCGAGGAGTACGAGCACGCGCTGCAATATCCTGACGTGATCCGCGTCGCCATCAACCAGGAACATGTCGAGCACCGCGAGAAGATATCAGGCGCGCGCGAGATCGCGCTGTTCCCGCCGATGACGGGTGGCTGAAATGCCCGGCGCGGTGGTGCCGACGGTGCGCATCCAGGCGGAGGATTTCGATGTCGCCGCCGAGATCGCCAAGATGACGCAAGGCCGCGCCGACATCGGCGCCGTGGTTACTTTCTCGGGTCTCTGCCGCGACGAGGGAGGCAGGCTCGCGGCACTCGAGCTCGAACATTATCCCGGCATGGCCGAGGCCGAGATCGGCCGCATCGCCACCGAGGCGGTTCACCGCTGGCCGCTGCAGGGGCTCACCGCCATCCATCGCCACGGCAGGATCGCGCCCGGTGAGAACATCGTGCTGGTGGTCGCTGCCTCCGCGCACCGGCAGGCGGCGTTCGAGGCGGCGAACTTCCTGATGGATTATCTCAAATCGCGCGCGCCGTTCTGGAAGAAGGAACACCACACCGACGGCTCGGAAGGCGGCTGGGTCGACGCCAAGGAGGCCGACGACGAGGCCGCCAGCCGCTGGAAGCAGGCCATGCCGAAACGAAATTGATGCTTCGCGTCACCGCCGGAGGGCGAGATTCACATCAACCCCGATCAGCCCTCGGCCTACCATCAGCCCTTGTCAGTGCCGATCCAGTGATCGAGCGCAATCCGGCCGGGTCCCCACGCCACGATGCCGAGCGCCATCGCCGCCCAGGTGATGTGCAGCGGCCAGCCGTCCGGCACGGTGAGTTGTATTACCAGCGTCATCACGAGCAGGCCGAATGCCGCCAGTCGTGTCGCCAGGCCGAGAACGAGAAGAATTGGCAGCAGGATTTCCGCCGACCCTGAGACGAATGCCACCAGCCCAGGTGCTGGAAAATCGTAAGGGCCACCGGGCAGATGCAGCTTGAGCTCCGAGCTGAAAAGCAGCACGGCGACCTCGTTCAACTGCAAAAAACCGTCCCATTTGTTAATGCCGGACCGCCAGAACGGGACGGCGAGCGCGCAGCGCAGGACGAGTTGCGTCAGCGACGGTGTGGCACTCGTGCGCAGCGCTGCATTCACCCTCTCGACGAGGGTGGCAGCCCCTCGCGGCTCGGCGCTGGCGTTTCGCCCATGGTTCATCATGCTCACCCTCCCTGGTGTGCCGCTGTGAAGGCGCCTGCTTGCAGCAGGCCGGCAATGTTGGCGGCAAGGTCGAATTCGGCACGTTCCGCAAATGCTGCCGCGGCCGCCGCTCCGAGCGGCTCGCCCGCCATCAGACGATCCAGAAAAGCTGCGCCGCCGGGCGGCAGGTGGCGAACAAAGACTTCGAGCCCGGGCCGCGTGACCAGCGCATCTTCAGGGCCGTCCGCCTCGATCCGCCCGACAGGACGGTTGCTCCGGTTTGCCGCAAAGATCGTCACGACCGGATAGCGCGAGCGAATGGCGCGCGTTGCCGGGTGCGGCACGAACACGCTATCGGCCAGCCGTTCGGGCGGGATCGAGGCCAGTGCTACGCAAGCCAGCGGTTCCGCATCGGCGGCATGATAGGCGTCGAGCCAGGCCCGCTCCAGGCGCGCCACGTCAGCCAGCCATGGCATCGGCCGCGCGTATTCGTAACGTTCGATGAAATCGGGAAAGTCGCGGCCGTATTCGAATAGAAGCGGCGAGGTGGGTGGCGTTTCGCGGACATGGAAGCGCGCCATCGCCCGAAAGAAGTCCGGGCCGCTGATGCGCAGCGTCGCTGGAAAGCTGGCGGCCAGCGCATAGATCAGGCTGACCGTGACGTTGTTGCGGTAGACGGCGTATCGTTTAACCGCTGCCTTGCCGTTCGGCCCCGAGACAGCGTCGGGCGGGACACGGTCAGGATCGAGCAAACCGGCGGTGAATGCCGCGGCATAGTCGAACCGGTGGCCAAGATCGCCCGACTGGAGTTCATCCTGCGGCATGGGCTTTTCCGAACACTTGGTGGCTGTCGGCGTGATGGTCGAGAATCGCTTGGGCGGCGGCGGCCTCCGCCTTGAGCACCGGCCAGTCGGGAATGTTGCTGTCCCACTCGATCAGCGTCGGCAGCGGTCCGCATCGGCCGATGACGATATCGAAGAGCTTCCAGACCGCGTCGGCGACCGGCCCATCATGGCTGTCGATGAGCAGCAGGTCGCCCTCGTCATCCTCCTGCTCGGCGTGCCCGGCCAGATGGATTTCGCCGACATGATCGAGCGGGAAATCCGCGAGGTAGGAAAGGGCTGAATAGCCGTGATTGGTGGCCGAAACGAAGACATTGTTGACGTCGAGCAGCAGGCCGCAACCGGTGTGCTGCACCAGCGCGCCGATGAAATCCGTCTCACTCATCGTCGATTCCGCGAAAAGGACGTAGGTCGAGGGGTTCTCGAGCAGGATCGGGCGGCCGATCGTCTCCTGCATTTCATCGATGTGATCCGCGACGCGCGAAACCGTTGCCGGCGTATAGGGCAGGGGAAGCAGGTCGTTGTAATAGGTGGTGTCGTGGGTCGACCAGGCGAGATGCTCGGAAACGAGCGCCGGCTCATAGCGGTCGACGAGCGCCTTGAAACGGCCGAGATGCACTTTGTCGAGCGGCCGCGGTCCGCCGATCGACAGGCACACCCCGTGCAGGGAAACGGGATAGTCGCGGCGAATCCTGGCCAGCGCATCGTGCGGCGGACCGCCGGCGCCCATGTAGTTTTCGGCGTGGACCTCGAAGAAGCCGTCCTTTGGGCCGTCGCCAAGGATCGCGTGCAGATGCTCGTGCTTGAAACTGGTGCCGGCAAGGCCGGCGATCGGGTGCGCCGGAAAGCGCGAGGTTTTCGATATGCGGGATGCCGGGGCCAGTCCGTTCATCTTCATCTCCGCTTTCCGGGCAGCTTGCATTGCTTAGGACGGGATGTCGCGGGTCAGCGCCGTGGGCGAGCCCTTGCGGTCGCCGGGCAGGTCCATCGTCGTACAGGTGCCGCCGTCGACGAACTTCCAGGCGTTGCCCTGGTAATCGACAGTCGAGGTGCCTTGGCAGGTGGTGCCAGGTCCTGCCGCGCAGTCGTTCTGCCCCTTCAGGGCGACGCCAAAGCACTTCTCCTTGCCGGCATCCATCGCCGCCTTGGCCTCTGCCTCGGACAGCGGCGCGGCCGTCGCAAAAGAAGCAAGAGCCGTGGCAACGGCGCCGGCCAGGAAGGCCGCGCTCACGGTTGATCTTGTTGACATGATTTCACCTCCGATTGGGTTGTTGCGCGCGCCATTCCTCAAGCGCGCATTGGTCAGTTCGGTCCGGAGGTTCCCTGCGTTACATCTTTTGGGAACACGACTTCGTGATCGCCAGGGGACTTGGCGTGAGCAATATTTCGCCTGTCACGCCAAGGAGGCCACCACAGGGCAACGAGCCGCCGGAAGACACCGCCGTGTGAACAGCCCGTGTGGGGCGCCACGGAACCACCGCAATCCTGCGAGACCTTCCGACCAGTTTGGCGCATTATGGGGAGCAGGATCATGCTGGGCAGGATCGCCGAGTTCTTCATCTTCGGTGTCGTGCCGCTGGTCGTTGGTATACTGGTGGTGCCTGAGTTGTCCGTCGCCGCCGAGAAGACCCTGAAGGGCGAGGTGATGTATCGTGAGCGCATCGCTCTGCCGCCCAACGCCGTGCTTTCCGTGCCGCTTGCCGATGTCTCGCTGGCCGAAGCGACGGCCGCTGTCATCGGCGAGCGCAAGGTGGCGCCGGCCGGCCAGGTGCCGATCAAGTTCGAGATCAGCTTTGATCCCCAAGTGATCCGGCCCCATATGACCTATGCGCTGCAGGCGCGCATCACCGTCGACGACAGGCTGTTGTTCATCTCCGATATGCGCCACCAGGTCGATCCACTGAGCGACGCGCCGCAGACCATCATGCTGAAGATGGTGACGTCGAGCGAGCAGCCGGCGTCGGCCCCGGTGGTCGGGCAGATCTGGCTGATCGAGTATATCGACGGCATCGGTGTGATCGCCGAACCGCAGGCGACGTTCAGGATCGACGAGGCCGGCAAGGCCGGCGGCAGCAGGCCTTGCAACGTCTACTTCGCCACCGCCAAAGTCGATGGTTCGACGATTGCCATCAGTGACATCGGTTCGACCTTCAAGGCCTGCGCGCCCGAGACTATGGCCGAGGAAAAGGCGCTGTTCGAGGCGCTGGCCAAGGCGGCATCGTATCACGTCGACGCCGGCAAGCTCATCATCGTCGACAAAGACGACCGCGTCATCCTGCGCTTCAACGCCGCGAGCTGATAACCGGTTTCGGTTTTTGAGCATCATGCGCAGTTGGCGGGTGTCGGCGCCCGGCGTCCGGTGCCGGATCGCCGCAACGAAAAAGGCCGGCATTGCGCCGGCCTTTTGCATAAGACGTGGTGACTTATCGGCTCAGCCGACGATCTCGGTGTCCGAGAACCAGTATTGGATCTCCTGCGCGGCGGTCTCCGGCGCGTCGGAGCCGTGCACGGAATTCTCGCCGATCGACAGCGCGTGCAGCTTGCGGATGGTGCCTTCGGCGGCGTTGGCCGGATTGGTGGCGCCCATCACGTCGCGGTTTTTGGCAATGGCGTTCTCACCTTCCAGCACCTGCACGACCGTTGGGCCCGACGACATCGACTCGACCAGTTCGCCGAAGAACGGACGATCCTTGTGCACGGCATAAAAACCTTCCGCCTCGCGGCGGCTCATCCACACCCGGCGCGAGGCGACGACGCGCAGGCCGGCTTCTTCGAGTATCTGGGTAATGGCGCCGACGAGATTGCGCCGGGTCGCGTCCGGCTTGATCATGGAAAAGGTGCGTTCGAGCGCCATGGGGTCGTCCTTGTGATGGAGGGTGGAATTTACGGTGGCGGGCTCTATACAAGCCGCCCGCCGGCTTGCCAAGGGGCTGGCGCTAATGCATGTCGCGCAAAAATGCGCAGCGATTTTGCGATAACGACATGCATAAAAACAAGAACTTAAGCGCGTCTCCGACGTGCTTTAGCCGCGGCATAGCGTGTCGCCGTCAGCCAAAACCAATGTTGTCATAACTTCATCTCGATCGTCAGATTGGCCGTGTCGCCAGCCCGAAGGCCTTCGCGGACCCGCACCGCCGTCTTGATCGGCAACAGCAGGCTGCCGGATTTCTTGTCGGGAAACAGCGATGTTCGCCATCTGGTCTGGCCGATGACGGCTTCCACGCCAAGCGAGCCCCAGGGCCGTGCCATCCCCGCCATTGCCGACTTGATCCGTGCCCCAAGCTCCGGCGGCAGCGTCACGAAATGCCAGCCGCCCTTGCCTGGATAGACCCAGATCTCGGCCTGCACGTCGTAGCGAAACATTTTGCCCTTCCTCAGATCAAGGCCGTCACGGCTGGCTTTGCCATGGTGTCTTGTCGGCAACGCCGGCGATCGGCGAAATCATCCTGATATCCATTCTTCCCTGCACATGAGGATGGCAGCGTTGCCGTTGCCCTACCGCCTTATCACCATCGAAGCGCGCCGGACTTCCCAGCCTTCCCGTTCCAGTTCCGGCACGCTGTGGTTCTCGCAGGGGTAGCCGACGCAGAAGTAACCGATCAGCGTCCACTCCGGCGGCGCGTCCAGGATCGTCGCCATTTCGGCCGGGTCGAGGATCGAGACCCAGCCCATGCCTATTCCTTCGGCGCGCGCCGCCAGCCAAAAAGTATGGATCGCCATCACCGCCGAATATTCGATGGTCGCCGGCATGGTCAGGCGGCCGAGCCCATGTCCCTGTTGCGTCCCGCGGTCGGCGAAGACCGCGAATTGACAAGGCGCCTCGTTCAGGCCGGCAAGCTTCAGGCGCGCATAGAGCGCAGCGCGTTCGCCGCCGAACGATGCGAGCGCCTCCGCATTGCAGCGCTCGAAGCATGCCCTCACGGCGCCGCGGCACGCCGCACCCTCGACCACGACGAAACGCCAGGGCTGGCTCAGCCCGACCGAGGGCGCAATGCTGGCGAGGTCAAGCAGCCGTTCCAGCGCGCCTTCGGGGAGCGGCGTCGGCCTGAATCGCCTGACGTCCCGCCGCCACAGGAAGAGGTTGACCAGATCGGCGCGAAAATCGTCCGGGAATTCCGGGTCTGAGGTCATGGTGTTCGTACTGTCTTTGCTAGGGGGTAGGGCAGTAAGGAAGTAGGGCAGTAGGGCAGTAGGGCAGTAGGGGAGTAGGAATGCGCGCCGCCGCTACTTCCTTAGTCCCTACTGCCCCACTGCCCTATGCCGCGGCGGCAGCCGCCGCCACCGTGCGGCCGAGCCCATCATGCAGGTCCAGGCAGCGCTCGAACCACTGCGCCACCACATCGCTGTCGTCGAGCAACCGGTAGGGCGAGGCGATGCGCGCCCATTGCAGCGCGCCGAAGACGATGTAGTCGGCAAACAGCGGTGATTGGCCGCCGATGAACGGCTGATAGGCCAGCATCGAGCGCAACGGCTCCAGCGAGGCACGGAAGGCACCAAGGCCGGCGTCCCGCGCCGCCACCACCTCTTCCAGTCTCTGGCCGAAGCGCTGTTCGCGGTTTTGGCGAAAATAGGCGGCGTTGGCCTCGTCCTGCATGGCGTGCAGGTCCATGATCGCCGCAGTGGTGACATAGGGGTGGATGGTCAGTTGCGACCAGCGTTCGACGAAGCGCGCCATCGCCTTGCCGCCGTCGCCGCAAAACAATGTCGGTCGCTCTGGATAGGCCTCGTCGAGATAGAGCGCGATGGCGAAAGAATCGGCGACCACCTTCTCGCCGTCGCGGATCACCGGAACGAGTTTTGAAACGCCGCCTTCAACGGTGGGCACTTCGAGAAAGCGTGTCGGCACGGTTGAGATATCGAGGCCCTTGTGGGCAAGCGCCATCGTCGCCTTCCAGCAATGCGGGCTGAACGGACGGGCGTCATCGCGTCCGACGAGATCATAGAGCAGAATGGTCATTGGCGGCAGCTTCCCTGCGGTCTACTAGAGCGACGTTCGGGCCTTGCGGTAAGCACCCGAAACGGGGTCTCGCGGGCCGGAGAAAACGATGAAACAGCACTTCATGATGTTTGCTGCCTACAATCAATGGGCCAATAGCCGCATCTACGATGCCGCCGCCGATCTCGACGAGGAAGATTTTCACCGCAACGTCGGGGTCTTCTTCGGCTCGATGATGGGGACGCTCAACCATGTCCTGACTGCCGATC
The DNA here is from genome assembly GCF_055811235.1 of Mesorhizobium sp. WSM4810. Classification (NCBI taxonomy): domain Bacteria; kingdom Pseudomonadati; phylum Pseudomonadota; class Alphaproteobacteria; order Hyphomicrobiales; family Phyllobacteriaceae; genus Mesorhizobium; species Mesorhizobium sp. WSM4810. The sequence continues at coordinate 105,680 of NZ_JBVVQV010000022.1, forward strand.
GCATCTGGATGAGGCGCTTTACCGGCGAGGGCGACGCGCCGGCCAGGCTCGACACGGTCCTGCACCGCGCCCTGCCGGGCTTGCGGCTGGCGCGCGAGGCCGAAGACAAAAGGATCGTCGACTGGGTTGGGGCGTTAAGCGACAAGGCTTTGTCCGGCCGCTTCTCCTACATGACCGTCTCCGACATGCGCACCGTCTCGCAGCGATTGGCGCCGGCGCTTGATCATTTCTTCAATCACCAGACCCATCACCGCGGCCAGGCGCACGCGATCCTGACCATTCTCGGCCGGCCTTCGTTGCCGCTCGACCTGACGCTGTTCCAGCGCAGCGAAGAGGGCCGCGCCTACGCATGATTTGGGATCATCCGGATCGAATTGACAGGAAAGCCCGTCGAAGACGAACAGCAACTTCGACGGGCTATAGTCGCAAAAGAGGCTTGGCCAGTCAGGCGGCGTATCCGCCCTGGTCGCGGGAGATCGGCTTGACCGAGACTGCCGGCTGCGCCGAATGCCAGAGAATGCCTGCCGAAACTGCGAAGGTAATCAGGGCATCGCGCGCGGCCTCGGGCGAGATCTCGCCGGCGCGTGCCGCCTCGCAGGCCTTCACCGCCGCGCCATAGCTCAGGCGTCGCCGCGATGGCGGAAACTCGGTCAGGAACTCATGCATGTCGAACAGCGAAGCGATCATGCGCTTATGGCCGGCGCCGACGGTTACGGCGACCGGGGTGAAAAATGTCTTATCGTGCATTCTGGCCTCTCGAATTGGGCGGAGGTGACGGGCGGACGCCGCTCTCCGACCGGGGGTAGGACGCCCAGAAACGCGGATTGCGGCATCAGGTTCCATGTTGCCGAAATTTGATTTTCGCCACCAGGCTCCGTGGCATGAGCGTCGTGCCGAAGAGCGGCCTATTTCCACATGTCGCGCATGCGGGCGCCAAGGTCGACGCGCACTTGCGGCTGGCGGCGCGGATCATCCTTGGCCTGGACGCTCGCCCACGATGTCTGTTCGAAGGCGCCGAGGATCGAGGCCGGGATGAAGCGGGTGCGCGAGGCGTAAACATGGCGATCGCCGCGCGCCGCCTGGCCGTGGACGAAAAGGCGCTGCGGCATGACCAGGTGCAGGCCGTCCTTGGCCCGCGTCATCGCCACGTAGAGCAGGCGGCGCTCCTCGTCGATATCCTCCTTCGAGCCGACGGCGAGATCGATCGGGATGCAGCCGTCGACGGTGTTGAGCACGAAGACGTTCTTCCATTCCTGGCCCTTGGCCGAATGGATGGTCGACAGGATCAGATAGTCCTCGTCGCGATGCGGCGGCCCAGCCTCGTCGCTGGTTGCATCCGGCGGATCGAGGGTCAGCTCGGTGAGGAAACGCTCGCGCGAGGCATAGCCCGAGGCGATCTGTTCGAGCTGCAGAATATCGGCCCGGCGTGTCGTTGCGTCCTCGTGGATGCGGTCGAGATGCGGCTCATACCAGAGCCTGACCTGTTCGAGCTCAACAGGCCATTTTCCCGACCCGGCGCGAAGCTGCGAGAACAGCGCGACGAAACCCGGCCAGTCGTCGGCGGCGCGTTGCGGCGGGCGGTAGCGCGCCAGCCCCATCGCTTCGTCGAGCGACGTCGCCATGGTGTCGACGATCTGCGAAGCCGCCGAAGGGCCGATGCCGGGCAAAAGCTGCAGCACGCGAAAACCGGCGACGCGGTCGCGCGGGTTCTCGGCGAAGCGCAGCACCGCCAGCACGTCCTTGACATGGGCGGCGTCGAGGAACTTCAGCCCGCCGAACTTGACGAACGGGATGTTGCGGCGCGTCAGTTCGATCTCCAGCGGCCCGCTGTGGTGCGAGGCGCGAAACAGCACGGCCTGCGCCTTCAGCGCCGTGCCCGCCTCGCGCTCGGTCAGGATCGCCTGACAGACGTAACTCGCCTGCTCGGCCTCGTCGCGGACGCTGACCAGCTTCGGCTTTTCGGTCGATTTGCGCTCCGACCAGAGGTTCTTGGTAAAGCGCTCCGAGGCCTCGCCGATTACCGCATTGGCGGCGGCCAGGATGGTCTCGGTCGAGCGGTAGTTGCGCTCCAGCATGACGATCTCGGCCGGCCGGGCGAACTGTTTTGGAAAGTCGAGGATGTTGCGCACTTCCGCGGCGCGAAACGAATAGATCGACTGCGCATCGTCGCCGACCACCGTCAGCCCGGATCCGTCCGGCTTGAGCGCCGCGAGGATCGAGGCCTGCAGCCGGTTGGTGTCCTGGTATTCGTCGACCAGCACATGGTCGAAACGCCCACCCAGATGCGCCGATATCTCCGGCTCGCCGGCCATCTGCGCCCAGTAAAGCAGCAGGTCGTCGTAATCGAGCACGTTCTGCGCCTGCTTGGCCTCGACATATCGGGCGAACAGCGCCTTAAGCTGTTCTGCCCATCCCGCGCACCAGGGAAACACCGAACCCAAAATTTCGCCGAGCGGCGCCTGCGCGTTGACGGCACGCGAATAGATCGCCAGGCACGTGCCCTTGGTCGGAAAACGGCCTTCCGTCTTCGAGAAGCCTAGTTCGTGCCGGGCGAGGTTCATCAGGTCGGCCGAATCCTCGCGGTCGTGGATGGTGAAGGCCGGATCGAGGCCGATCTCCAGCGCGTAGTCGCGCAGCAGCCTGGCGCCGATGCCGTGAAACGTGCCGGCCCAGGTAAGCGCATCGGTGATGATGGAAGCGTCGCGGCCGAGCACCTCGCCGGCGATGCGCTCGACCCGCTTGGCCAATTCCGATGCGGCGCGACGCGAAAACGTCATCAAAAGGATGCGCCTGGGGTCGGCGCCCCTGACGATCAGATGCGCGACGCGATGCGCCAGCGTGCTGGTCTTGCCGGAGCCGGCCCCGGCGATCACCAGCAGCGGCCCGGCGACCTTGCCGTCGCCATGCTCGACGGCAACGCACTGCTCGGCATTCAGCTTCGCGAGATAGGCAGGCCGGAAGGTCGAATCACGGGCAGCGAGGTTCATTGCCCATCAAGCATCGTTTCTGCTTTGTTCGCAACGCTTTCGTACGTGCGACCGATGCGTTCGATGCTACTGGCGCCCCACCGACGAACCGAAACTAGCGCTGCGGCTCGACGCCCATCGCCGCTGACTGCCGCGGCAGCGACGTGTCATCATCGGGAGGCGGCAGCAACAGCGGATCGAAGTCGTCGGGCACTTCGTCGACGATTTCCCTGACGATGCGGTAGGCCACATAGACGGCGGCCCCGGCTATGAGCAGACGGATCATGATTTTCTCCATTGGTGTGGACCAACCGAGGAGCCCGCGTTTTGTTCCCCTCTCTCGTTTTGTTCCCCGGGTTCCAAAACGTCCCAAGCTCTTGCCCGAGCGTGCAACCAAATCGGAACCGTCTCGTTTGCCCGGTGACAGGAGGTTGCGATGAACAAGCTCTCAACTTTGCTGGCCCCGACCTGGCTCGTCTTGGCCGCAGCGCTGGCTGTCGCGGCCTGCGACAACAACATTCCACCGACAAAGGCTCCCGGCGCCGATCAAAACCCGCAGGTCGACCCTGCGCCCAACGCGACGCCAGGCGATGATCAACCCGCCGCGCCGCCGGCGCAGTGATGGAAGCCTGTAGAAAGATGGCCGGCGCCGCTTGGGAGGGGAGCGATGACGCCGGCCAGGCGGGTATCAGGTCCGCCGCACACCTAGACATAGCTGAGTCTTGCCTTTGCGTCATGACGCGATAGCCGAAGACGACGGCCTTGCACCGGCAATTAACTGACAAATGCGCGGTTTTCGGCTGCGAGAAGCGATGCTCGCCAGTTGCCGCGCCATCGCAGCCTGTTCCCGGCCTAGCCCGGAGCTAGTCCGTTGACCCGTTGAGGCCGGCGATCGGATCAATCGTCTTCTTTCTCCGCCCGCGGCACCGGGCAACCCGCCGCTGGCGGCCATTTTCATGCGTTATGCGGCCAACCGCCGCCCGAGGTCTTGCGAAGCGCTGACGTCCCGTGCAAAAGCGCGGCCATGCTGATCATTAACGACCTTTCGCTCCGCATGGCCGGACGCCTGCTTCTTGACCATGCCTCGCTGACCTTGCCGGCCGGCAGCAAGGCGGGGCTTGTCGGCCGCAACGGCACCGGCAAGACCACTTTGTTCAAGGCGATCACCGGCGACCTCGCCTCCGAGACCGGCTCGATCGGCCTGCCGAAGAACACGCGCATCGGCCAGGTGGCGCAGGAGGCTCCCGGCACCGAGGAGCCGCTGATCGAGATCGTGCTCAAGGCCGACCTCGAACGCTCCGCATTGCTCGATGAGGAAACGACGGCGACCGATCCGCACCGCATCGCCGAGATCCACATGCGGCTGGCCGATATCGATGCCCATTCGGCCGAGTCGCGTGCCGCCACCATCCTCGCCGGCCTCGGGTTCGACGACGATGCCCAGCGGCGGCCGGCCTCGTCGTTCTCCGGCGGCTGGCGCATGCGCGTCGCACTCGCCGCGGTGCTGTTTGCCGAGCCCGATCTTCTGCTGCTCGACGAGCCGACCAACTATCTCGACCTCGAAGGCACGCTGTGGCTGGAAAACTACGTGTCGAAATACCCGCACACGGTGCTTTTGATCTCGCACGACCGCGATCTGCTCAACCGCGCCGTCAACTCGATCGTCCATCTCGACCAGAAGAAACTGACGTTCTGGCGCGGCGGCTACGACCAGTTCGAGCGCCAATTCACCGAGCAGCGCGAATTGCAGGAGAAGGGCAGGGTCAAGCAGGAAGCCGCGCGCAAGCATATGGAGTCCTTCGTCGAGCGCTTCCGCGCCAAGGCTTCCAAGGCGAGACAGGCGCAGTCGCGCATCAAGGCGCTGGAGAAGATGAAGCCGATCGCCGCAATTGTGAACGACAACGTGCGGCCGTTCTCCTTTCCCGAGCCGGTGAAGACCGTCGCCTCGCCGATCATTGCGCTCAACAACGTCAATGTCGGCTATGTCGAGGCTGAGCCGATCCTGAAGAAGATGACGCTGCGCATCGATGCCGACGACCGTATCGCGCTGCTCGGCGCCAACGGCAACGGCAAGTCGACCTTCGCCAAATTGCTGTCCGGCCGCCTGAAGCAGGAGAGCGGGACCATGACGGTAGCACCCGGCCTGAAGGTGGCGATCTTCGCCCAGCATCAGCTCGACGATCTCAGGCCGAGTGAAAACGCCTATGAGCATGTCCGCCGGCTGATGCCGGAAGCGCCGGAATCGAAGGTGCGCGGCCGTGTCGCCCAGTTCGGACTGACCACCGAAAAGATGAACACCGCCGCCAAGGACCTGTCGGGCGGCGAGAAGGCGCGGCTGTTGATGGGCCTGTCGGCATTCGAGGGGCCAAACCTGTTCATCCTCGACGAACCGACCAACCATCTCGATATCGACAGCCGTGAATCGCTGATCCATGCGCTGAACGAGTTTCCCGGCGCCGTCATCCTGATCTCGCACGACCGCCATCTGCTCGAGGCAACGGCCGACCGGCTGTGGCTGGTCAAGGACGGGACGGTCAATCCTTTTGACGGCGACCTCGATGATTACAAGACGCTTGTCACCGGCGTGGCCGGCGACCGCCGCGGCAAGCGCGAGGCCGAAAAGGCCTCGAAGGCCGACCGCCGCCGTGACGCGGCAGCGCGCCGCGCCGCCTTCGAGCCGCTGGCCAAGGAGATCCGCGCCACCGAAGCGCTGATGGACCGCATCCGCAAGCGCATCGACTTGATCGAGGACGAACTCGCCAATCCGGCGGTCTACGAAAAGGACCCGTCGACGGCGACACGGCTGGCCAAGGAGCGCTCGCAGCTGGCTCAGACACTGGCCGGCCATGAGGAAAAATGGCTGTCGATGTCGGCAGAGTATGAGGAAGGCACGGCTGAGTAGCGCGACGCCCTCTGCCTTCTCCCCTTGTGAGGGCTTTGCACGGGGGCCGAAGTTTGACGCAGATGGCGCATGGGGCGTTTTTTGAACCGCA
>NZ_JBVVQV010000023.1:0-110561 GCF_055811235.1 Mesorhizobium sp. WSM4810
GAATCGACGGCCAGCCGAACAGTCTTGAGCTTTTTGCAATTCATCATAACCTGAGTGGCATCGCCAAAAGGAGCGCTCATCGCTTCGGCAGGCACTTGCAGACCATGATCGGAATGTCGTGTTGAGACGATATTCCCCTCGGGTTCGGGTAGCCTATCGAATCGAAATCTTCGACCAGTTGTTTCCGGAGCCCGATATCGTGATGAAATACACAGACGTTGAACCAGGTCTTGAAGATGAAGTCCCCTGGGGAAAGCCTGACCGCCTACGACAAGGAGCACTTCAAGACCTACTTGAGATTCCTGGACGCCTCCGCCGACGATGCCAGTTATGAGGAGATGGCGCAGGTCATCCTCGGCATCGATCCGGCGGAAGAGCCGGTGCGCGCGCGGAAAGCTGCGAAGCCATCTCGATCGGGCGAACTGGATGGTGACGACCGGTTACAAGGAGTTGTTCGCGTAAATGAGGGTGAACGGGCGGCGACACACGCTGCTTGATTCAGACGTGATCACGGCGTCCGCCACAAGAATGGCATGACATCCGGGCCTGCGGGATTGCAGGCTTCCGCTGACGTCTATCCATTGTCAAGCTCCGCTCCTCGTACAGGCAGAAGATTCGCTGCGCCGATGCGTCTGTGCGTGGCCATGCAGGTCAGCGGCGGCCGCTCGTCATACTTGGCCGCCGCAGCAAGTCGGAGAAGATGAAGCCGTGTTCTGGTGGCAGGTCAAAGCCGGACGATGTTCCAGGTTCTTCGTAGGGACCATGTAAGATATGCCACTTGGTGCGTCCACCGCACTAGCGGAGTCGGCTTGCTCGCCTACCGGGATTTCTCGCCGCTACTTTCTCTTGGAGATCGTCATCGCCCTGACAACACACTTTGCTAGGTCGGCGGATGTCGATGAGGTGCCTGTTCACGCAAACCACTGTTCAGCAGGTCGGGAGGATCGAATGAACTCTGAGGCTTTCAGCAGCCCGCTTTTCGCGAGACGTGCAGCGTACATCGTGCAAGAGATCGCCAGTCTTGCGGACGCTGTCGATTTCCTCAACGAATGGCCACATGATCGCAGAGATCTGATCCACGAAGCCGCCCTCAAGGCGTGCTTTGATGCATACGATCGGCGAAAACCTGTGAGTGCAGCGCGCAACGCCTTTTTCGGCTTTGCAAAGCGGGCCGCGATTTTGGAAGATGCAACCTCCGCCATGCAGTAGCTCGCTGCCTGCAAGTCGGGCAGTGGAAAAGTGCGAGCCTAGGCGTCGGCGACCCGTGTGAGGCTGGCGCGGGCTGGTCAAGAGGGCATTGTTTCGACAGTTCACAGTTGGCAGCGGAACCGGCTCTGCTCGGCAAAGAGGTCGAACTGGGCCTATTTACGCATGATCGCCTTTGGGGGGCGGAGAGATGACCGGCTTGCAGAGATTTGAGAGGCCGGTTGTTGTTCAGGTTGGCCGCCGCAGCTCAGAGCATATTGTATTCGATGTCAATGAGGCGGCGGCTATCCTGCTGCGAGATCTTCATCGTGAGACCGAGAAACGGAGGGTAGCGATGGACGCCTGTCTGCAGGTATTGCGTGGTAATGCTCATCCACCAACTGCTCGAAGAGCTTTCGTGGCAGCCGCGCTCGAAGCAAAGATCCTGCGCTGCGATTAAATCCTGGGATGCTGGCCCAAAGGATTCGTTCATCTTCGCGTCGGGGCAGCTCTCGCGCAACCGATGAGCACGGTGTAATTAACTCTGTCACGGGGTCCCTTCGAGGACGAGGCGCTGCTTGTCATGGACAGGCGAGCGCGCCCGAACTGATGTTGCTAGCGAGCGAAAGCGCAGGGACGGTTGCTGAGTTTTTGAGAATCGTCGTCGGCGCATCTCGCTGTTACTGAGCGAAGATCCAATGCTCACGCGAATTCTTCCCCGGAACGATCAGCGGTAAGCGAGAGCGTTCCGCCATGCCGGGAGGAAGTCGATACTATCCTTTTGCGGTAGAAGTTTCTTCGCGCCAAGGCTCTGGCGCAATTTGAAAGGCACAAGCCGCTGGCGGCGGACTGCCCACCTTGCTGCGCGCAATAATATTCTCCCTGGCCGCGAACATTCGGATTTGTTTGACTTTCAAATCCGTGGCTTCGGCGGCATTGCGGACAGCGCAGAGTTCCACTCGTTCCAAGGCTTAGCATGGGGTCTCGCCTCTTCGTCCCAATCCTCGCCGGCGCGACGTTGCGCGAGCGGCTGCTCGCCTGCATCGGCGCCACGATCGGCATTGCGCTGACCGGTGTGATCAGCGGGCTCGCCATGGGCGGCGGGCCACATGTGGCGCTGCTGGTGGCCCCGATGGGCGCCTCCGCCGTCCTGCTCTTTGCCGTGCCGTCGAGCCCGCTCGCGCAGCCCTGGTCGATCATCGGCGGCAATTCGATCTCTGCAATGGTCGGCGTGACGGTGGCGCATTTCGTGCACGACCCGGTGATCGCGTCGGGCCTCGCTGTGGCGCTGGCGATCGCCGCCATGTCATTCACGCGTAGCCTGCATCCGCCGGGCGGTGCCGCGGCGCTGACGGCCGTGCTCGGCGGACCGGCCGTGCTCAGCTTCGGCTTCCTGTTCCCGTTGGTGCCGGTGGCGCTGAACTCGACAATTTTGGTGGCGCTCGGCTTGGTTTTCCACCGGCTGTCACGGCGCAACTATCCGCATGTCCATGCACTCGCCGCCAGCAGCCACGGCACCGCCGATCCGCCGCCCGCGAAGCGCGTCGGCTTCCGTCCCGAGGATGTCGATGCGGCACTCGCTGCTTTGGACGAAACTTTCGACATTGGCCGTGACGACCTTGAGAGGCTGCTGCGGCAGGTCGAGCTGCAGGCGATGGTGCGCTCGCACCGCACGCTGCTGTGCCGGGACATCATGTCCCGCGACGTGATTTCGGTGCCGGAAAATGCCACCGCCGACGAGGCCCGAAAGCAGCTTCTCGACCACAACATCCGCACCTTGCCAGTGGCCGATGCCGAGGCAAAGCTGGTCGGCGCCGTCGGTCTGCGCGAGCTGACGCAGACGACCGAAACGGTGAAGGGCGTGATCTCGAAGGCAGGCACCGCCTCGCCCGAGACGCCGGCGATGAGCCTGCTTCCCGTGCTCACCGACGGCCGCAGCCATGCCGTCGTCATCGTCGATGCCGAGCGGCGCATCCTCGGCCTGATCACCCAGACCGACCTGCTGGCGGCGGCGGCGCGCGTGCAGGTGACAGACAAGTCGCCGCTCAAAGCAGTGGCATAGCGGCCGCCTAACAGCGCAGGTTCGGGAACTTTTTGCCGCAGGCGCATCCAATCCAGGGGCGAACCCTGTTTGACTAGAGATCGGTTCGCGATGAGTAAGCCCGCAATTCTTACCACGGCCGATGATGCCATGGCCGCCGAAATGGCGCTGGTGCGCGGCGCTTTTGAGGGTTTGCGCAAGATCGTCGTCCCCGAAGGAGAAGAACCGGCAGCGAACGTGCTGCGGGTCAGCGACGTCGTGTTCGCCAGCGCCTATTACCCGCGCACACTCGAAATGCTTGACAAGGAGGGCTACAAGGTCGTGCTGTTGAATACGGCCGAGACGGATCCCGCACCTTGGCCGTGCGTGTCTTCCGGCCCGATCATCGGTTTCTTCGACCGGGCATCTCCTGCCACATCTTGAGCAGATGCAGCACGCGCCGATCAACGATCCGGCGCGCCACCGATAGCTCGGCATCGGGAATACTTCCGAAGTAAGATCGACGCGGGGCATGCGAAGGTGCTCGACGCCGGGCTCTTGCCGGAGGCCGACCATAGTCTTGGGCCCTGGCTCGCGGACACGGTGCTGGCTCAAAAATTGCTGGCCAGTCCCGTAGCGTTCCTCGGCGCACATCTTTTTGCCACCAGGCCAGCGGCCGCAAGAGAACGTAGCTGTTTGGTGCGCTCGGATTTGCCGACAATCAGTCGCGCGCCTTCTTCCTGGTGCGACCTCTCTCTGACCGGGACCGACTCCTAAGCTTCAGACTACGACGCCAACAACAGGCTGATCCTGGTCAATCTCATACGCGCCAATCGCCGCGCCGGGTTGTGGAACCTCCCGCGGGTGGATTCTACGACAAACACCAGGGTCATAAGATCAAGCAGGAAGTCATCGATAGCTTGGGCGAGTGTTTCTGACCTACCTTTGAACCGATCCAGCAAAACGCGCGCCTTATCGATCGCATCCACGCTGGCCTCATCGATCAACGTCTCGATCCTCTGGAGACAATCCAATTTCGAAACTCCCTCAAAGCCCTTGCGTGGGCGATTTGGATTTAGCCCGACAATGGCGCTCAGGATGGTTCGTCCACATTTCGCTGTCGAACGCGCGGGGAGGGGCCCTGGTGATCGTCGCATCAGGAAAGCCGGGGATTTCGGCTGGCGATGTCCAGGTTCGGATTGCGCGTTCAGCTTCCTCGTCGACCAGCGTTTCGCCCCGACGGGCTGCACCGCAAGATTGACGGAAAGGGGAGGGGGAAGACGCATCTTGCCAATCATCACCAAGAAAAAAACCCGCCGGCAGGAACCGGCGGGCGAGGCAGGAGGAACTTTCGGGCCTGGAATATCAGGCGGCTAGGGCCGTTTTGGGCTCCGCCATTTCGTAGCCCAGCGCTTCAGCGACGGCGCGGTTGGTGATCTTGCCCTTGTGGACGTTGAGGCCGTTGCGCAGATGGTGATCGTCGATCAGCGCCTTCAGGCCCTTGTCGGCGAGCTGCAGGCCGTAGTGAAGCGTTGCGTTGTTGAGCGCGTGGGCCGAAGTGACCGGCACCGCACCTGGCATATTGGCGACGCAATAGTGAACGACGCCGTCGACCTCATAGGTCGGCGCGGCATGAGTTGTGGCGTGCGAGGTCTCGAAGCAGCCGCCTTGGTCGATGGCGACGTCGACAAGCACCGAGCCTTTCTTCATGCCCGACAGCATCTCGCGCGATACGAGTTTCGGCGCGGCGGCGCCCGGGATCAGCACGGCGCCGACGACGATGTCGGCCGAAAAACATTCCTCTTCCAGCGCCTCGACAGTCGAGTAGCGGGTGTGGACGCGGCCGCCGAAGATGTCGTCGAGCTGGCGCAGCCGCGGGATCGAGCGGTCGATGATGGTGACGTCGGCGCCAAGGCCGGCCGCCATCCGTGCGGCATGCAGGCCGACAACGCCGCCGCCGAGCACAGTGACCTTGCCAGGCAGCACGCCGGGCACGCCGCCGAGCAGAACGCCGCGGCCGCCATTGGCCTTCTGCAGCGCGGTGGCGCCCGCCTGGATCGACAGGCGGCCCGCGACTTCCGACATCGGCGCCAGCAGCGGCAGGCCGCCGCGGTCGTCGGTGACCGTCTCATAGGCGATGGCCGTCACGCCCGAGGCAAGCAGGCCCTTGGTCTGCTCCGGATCCGGAGCGAGATGGAGATAGGTGTAGAGGATCTGGCCGTCACGGAGCTGGACCCATTCGTTGGGCTGCGGCTCCTTGACCTTGACGATCATGTCGGACTTGGCAAACACGTCGGCGGCCGTCTTGGCGATGGTGGCGCCGGCGGCGCGATAGGCGTTGTCGTCGGCGCCGATGCCGGCGCCGGCGCCGGTCTCGACCAGCACTTCGTGGCCATGCGCGACATATTCGCGGACCGATCCCGGCGTCAGGCCGACGCGGTATTCGTGATTCTTGATTTCCCGAGGGCAGCCGACGCGCATTTGTTTCTCCTGATCCGGCCCTTTGGGCTCGTTCCCTGTATGGATGCAGTCAACCACGAATCGTTGCGCAAGTGTTTGCGAACTGGCTTGCACGAAAGAGCAAGTTTCAACAATTTTTGCGCGAGATATCGAAATTCTCGCAGGATACACGAACAATGCCGCTCGACAGGATCTATATCGCCATTCTCGAGGCATTGCAGAAGGATGGGCGGATATTCTAACGATGCGCGCACCCGGATGCAGTCTGGCTTGAATCGCCATTGCTATGAAAGACGGCTTGGCGAAATATTCCTGCTCGGCGTCGCCGCTCATGCTGGGGAAGTGCAGGACGGCGATTTACGGCTTCGGCGGCGGTGGGGTTGCTATCACCAATAAGTCGCCTCCCAAAGCCAACGCCAGAAAGTCAGAATCTCTGTGCACGGTCATTACTTCGACTTAGCAGAAGGCGGCAGGGGCTATCTGTCCGGCCCAGCGAGGCCTGCTCACGTCGCTTTGCCGACGGCCGCGTCCATTCCCATCTCTTCCTCGGAAATGTCGTCGAACGAAGCGTAGTTCATGTTGTAGAGACGGGCGTAGAGGCCTTTTTTTGCCATCAGCTGTTCGTGGTTGCCGCTTTCGACGATCTCGCCGTTCTGCAGCACGATGATTCGGTCGGCGCCGCGGATGGTGGCCAGGCGATGGGCAATAACCAGCCCTGTCCGGCCTTCCAGCAGTTTTATCAGCGCCTTCTGGATCAGCATCTCCGTATAGGAATCGATGCTGGCCGTGGCTTCGTCGAGCACAAGGATCTTGGCGTCGGCGACCAGCGCCCGCGCGAAACTGATCAGCTGGCGCTGGCCGAGCGAGAGATTGCCGCCACGCTGTTCGAGTTCGGTGTCGTAGCCATCGGGTAAGTTCTCGATAAAGTCGTGCGCGCCGACGGCCAGTGCGGCGCGCACCACCTCCTCGCGGCTGGCGCCGGTTTTATGATAGCGGATGTTCTCCAGCACCGTTCCTGAGAACAGGAACGGCTCCTGCAGCACCATTGCCACCTGCTCTCCGAGCGAATCCTGTGTCAGGTCGCGCACATCGTGCCCGCCGACCAGGACCTGGCCTGACCAGACATCGTAGAAACGGTGCACCAGCGCCATCGAGCTCGACTTGCCCGATCCGGTCGGGCCGACAAGTGCTACAGTCTCGCCCGGGTTGACGCGGAAGGAGACGTTCTTCAGCACCGGCTGGTTCTGCCGGTAGCCGAAGGTGACGTTCCTGAACTCGACCGAGCCGTCCATGTCGCGCGACAGCTTAACAGCATTGCCCTTATCGCTGACGTCCACCGGCACGTCGAGCACTTCGGAGATGCGCTGGCCCGAAGCCATGGCGCGCTGCATCACGCTGTACTGCATGGTGAGCGAGCGGATCGGGTCGAAGAAGCGCTGGATGTAGAACAGGAACGCCACCATGATGCCGACGTCGAGGTTTTGCGATAGCACCATCGAGCCGCCCACGACGATGACTGTCGCCATGGCGAACCCGGTCAGCGTGTCGACGATCGGCACCATCACCTGCGCATACTTGGCCGACCTCAGATGGGCGTTGAGATTGGCCAGCACCTTCTCGTCATAAAGATCGAAATTGACATGCTGGCGTTCCAGGCTCTGTACCGTGCGCACGCCATGGATGCCTTCGGCCAGCGCACCGTTGGCGATCGAGTTGGTTTCATGCGCCGCCATGAAGGCGACCTTGGCGCGCGGCAGCCAGAACAGGCGCACGATGAACAGCACCGGCATGGTCGACAGCGTCAGCAGCCCGAGCCGGAAATCGAGCCAGAGCAGGACGCTGACGATGCCGAACAACAGCACGATGTCGCCCACCGACATCACCGACGTTTCAAGGAATTCCTGCATCGAATTCACGTCGCCCTGCAGGCGCGACATCAGCCGGCCGACCTCGGTCTTGTCCATGAAGCCCAGCGAGACCCGCTGCAGGTGGCTGAACATGGCGCGGCGCAGGTCGGAGAGCACGTTTTCGGCCACCTTGCCGACGACGCTCTCCTGCACATAGCTGGCGCCGTAGTTGATGAGGATGATCGTCGCGAAGGCGCCCGTCGCCCAGATCATCACCGATTGGTCGAGCCTGCCCGCCGCCATGCCGTGGTCGATGGCGTAGCGGATGACCAGCGGGATCGCCAGCTGCGTCAGCGTGAACACCAGGACCGCGGCGACCGAGATGAAAATCCGGCCCCGATACGGTTCCACGAAGCTCCAGATGCGCTGCACGATACGCGGATCATAGGCCTTGCCGAAGACTTCTTCCTCGTCGCGGTGCGAGCCGACGACCGCCTTTGTCGGCCGCCCGCTGGTGTCTTCCTTCTCGTCGCCGCTATGTGTCGACATCACCCGGCTCCCGTTACAACGGGTCGGTCGTCGTCCGGCCGCAGCTGCAGGTCGTAAAGGGCGCGGTAGCGTCCGCCGAGCGCCAGCAGTTCCTCATGCGTGCCGCGCTCGACGATCCGGCCGCCCTCCACGAACAGGATATGGTCGGCATGCATCAGTGAACTCAGCCGGTGCGAGACGATGAGCGTCACGCGGTCGTTGGCGAAGCGTTTCATCGCTGCCCGGATCCGCTGCTCGGTGCCGGCGTCGATGGCAGCAGTGGAATCGTCGAAGACCAGCACCGATGGCCGCAGCATCAGGCTGCGCGCGATGGTCAGGCGCTGGCGCTGGCCGCCGGAAAGCGACGCGCCGCGTTCGCCAACGACTGTGGTGTAGCCGGCGGGAAGCCCGATGATGTAGTTGTGCAATTGGGCATACTCGGCGGCTTGCCCGATGCGGGTCTCGCGCGCCCATGGATTGCCGTAGGCGATGTTGTTCTCGATCGAGGTGGTGAACAGGAATGCGTCCTGCTGCACCACGCCGACCGCCTTGCGCAGCGATTGCAGCGTGACCATCCTGATGTCCTGGCCATCGATGGTGATGGCGCCTGGCGTCACATCGTAGAAGCGCGGGATCAGGTGCGCGATGGTCGACTTGCCGCTGCCGGGCGGACCGACAATGCCGATGGTTTCGCCGGACCTTGCCTCGAAGGAGATCCCGGATAGCGTCGGGCGGCCAGCGCCCGCGTAGCGGAAGCCGACATCGTCGAAGCGCAGCACACCGTCAGTGACGACAAGGTCCCTGGCGTCGGGCGCGTCCTCGATATCGAGTTCGGTGTCCAGCAGTTCGAACAGTCGCGTGCCGCAGGTCGAAGCGCGGGCGAATGAATTGACCATCAGGCCGAGCTGGCGCACTGGCATCTGTAATATGGTCATGAAGGTGAGGAACTGGGCCAGCGTGCCGACGCTGATCTGGCCCGCAACCACCTTCTGGCCGCCGAACCAGAGCACCAAGCCCATGGCGGCGAGGAACGAGAAGTTCATGGCGCTGGTGTTGCTGACGCGGATGCCGACGCGCTGATTGGCGAGGTCCAGCGCATCCTGCTTGGCGCGGTCGAACTTTTCCAGCTCATGCCGCTGCGCCGCAAAAGCACGCACGACACGGATGCCACCGAGGTTCTCATCCATCACCCGGCTCAGCACCGACAGCCGCTCTTGCAACGTCAGCCAGGTGCTGCGCAGCGCCAGCTGCGTGACCGAGGACCGCCAGGCGACGAATGGCACAAAGCTCAGGCTGAGCAGCCCGAGCACGAGATCGGTGCTGATCAGCAGATAAGCGCCGACGCCGATCAGCACCCCGAGCAGCACGACGCGCAGGATGCCGGTGGAGAAGAACATGCGCACGCCGTCGAGATCGAGCAGGCCGAGCGTGATGAGATCGCCGGTATGGACCCGGTCGTGGAAGGAGAAGCTCAGGCGCTGGATCTTCTCATAGAAAGCCAGCCGCAGTTCATAGCCGGTCCGGTGGCCGACGGCCTCGCCATAGTAGTTCTGCGCCATGGTGAAGAGGCCGCGCAGGATGCTGACGACGAGCAGCGTGAGCGCCGTGTTCCACAGCGCGCGCTCTGCCGCAGGACCAGCACCAGCAGTCAAGACGCCCTGCGCCTGATCGATGGCGCGTCCCAGCAAGCTCGGAATGAAAAGCTGCAGCGTCGCGGCAATGAAGGTCGAACCGATGGTGATGGCGACTTGCCAGGGATGGCGCAGCGTCATTCGCACGATACGCAGCAGGGTGCTGAGGCCTTTGCCCCAGGAGGCTTCCGCCACATGGACAAACGATTTGCCGCGCTTCGCCGCGCCGCTGGTTGCATCCGTACGCAAAGGAAATACCCAGACCAATCCGGACATTAGCCCGGACGAATGAAGCAGACTCAATTCAGATGGCGATGTTACGCGTGTCCGACTTGACCGTTCAAGGGGCCAATGGCGGCATCGCACTGTGCCTGAAAGGCGTGCTGCCATTGGTCGTCGCGATCGTATTTGATGAGTGATGAGGCGAAGGCATTCATGGCCATAGGCGAGAGTTTTGCCAAGCATGAGACCGTGAAGCATTCCAGGCTTCATTGCTCCCGACAACGGTGAGAAAGACGTTTTCGTTCATGCCACCGCGTTGAACCGCTCAGGGCTCAGCGTGCTGGTGGAGGGACAGAACGTGTTTGTCGAATGCGGGCAGGGCAAAAAAGGCCTGGAAGTCCGGAGCATTCGCCTCGCCTAAAGCCAATATGTTGGCCAAGGGCCAAATTGCCGCTCATACAAAGAAAAAGCCCACTGCCGGGAGGAGGTGGCAGTGGGCTCGATTTGAAATGCAGCGCGGGAGGAGGTGCGCCGCACTCAGCGCCGGCATCGCATCTGGGAGGAGTAGATGGCCGACAACATGATCATATCGATCGCCGCAGATATTGCAATGCACAAATTTCATATCGCACTTGCGAAGGCGTTCCTGCGTGTAAGCATCGACATTGTCTCGAAAGATCCACCCACCAAATCTTGCAGTAGCTCGCGGCTCTAGAGATTGATGGTGCTGGTCATTTTTGCTCTCCTTTGCGTTGTCGCAAGGAGGCAGATCTGCGCCTGGATCGAAACGTCGAGCGCCGGCGCTCGTCGGCGACAAGCAGATCCGGCTGCAGCATGAGCGCGCGCGCGTGCCAGGCCGATGCGCTGCCTTTCAACATGCAATCCTCGGGCCTTTCGCGCGGGAGGCCGCTGACGATTGCGGCTTCGGTCGAGATGCGGCGGACGCGATGGCGCGGATTGAGGGAGGCGAAGGAATAGCGAATTCGGCCGGAGGCGTTTCGCCGCGTCGATCGTGCTGATGTCGCCAGGCATAGCTTCTTCACAAGACGGCAGCGTCAGGTTGGCGCGTTCGAGGCAGCCCTTGGCCTGCGGGCTGTTGGCGCACATGATGTCGATGTTCAGCTGGAGTACGCGGTGACGGAACCTTGCTTGCAGCTTCATGCCGGACTGCGGTCGATCCGCCACTGATATGGTGGTGGCGTGCCAGCCTAGTCGCCAACGATGCGATCCTTGTAGATGCGTGGGTTGTGCGAAGACTGGCTGAAATTTTCTCCTGCGTCCCGGCAAGAGCGAATGAACGCGAGGTAAGGCGTGGTTTGGTCCCCGCCTTTTCCTATTCTGCGCAGATCATGCCGATAGCAGCTGCGCGCTCCAGAACGACCCTCGAGAGATAAAGTCAAGCTGCGACCTTCTTGCCGGTCCGCTTCGCCGGCGCCGGCGTTTCCGACTCTTTCGGTTTGCGGCCGAGACCAATGGTCTTGGCCAAGGCCGAGCGCGCAGCGGCGTAATTCGGCGCGACCATGGGATAGTTCACCGGCAGGCCCCATTTGGCGCGATATTCGTCCGGCGTGAGGCCATAGTGGGTCGACAGATGGCGCTTTAGCGATTTGAACTTCTTTCCATCGTCAAGGCAGATGATGTAGTCCGCCATCACCGACTTCTTGATCGGAACAGCAGGCTTGAGAGCCTGCGGCTGTTCTGCGGAAACGCTGCCGGCCGTTCCTTTCAGTGCTGCATGTACTTGGCCGATCAGGGCGGGGAGCTCGCCCACCGGGACCGGATTGTTCGAGACATAGGCTGAGACGACATCGGCGGTAAGCTCGATGAGGGCGTCGAGGCTGTGGTCGGCTTCTTCTGTCATGAAATTCTCCGGGTGGCTTGAAGACAGCAGGCGAAGTCTTGCTACATAGTGATGGTGGTGGCTGAAGGCAATAAATGTCTCAGCAGCATAAGTATCGCCATAAGCCCTTGCTAATAGGCGTTCGCCCCGGAAATCGTTTCGGCTGCCAGGCGCCGGAACCGATATGCAGCCATGCCGTCTGAGCTTTTCTAATTCCGAAAACAACGTGACGAAATTCCGCGCTACAAGAAAATACGGTCAGGTGAGTGGAACCTGGCATTCGTCGTTCGTCAGTGACGTTGGCCCAACGGGTCCGGTCTATTCCCGGCGACTTCTACGGATGACTGTTTGTTTTTTGCCAGCTGATCGGCCCTTCGCCGGAGCTTGGTCCGAGAATGAAGTCAAACACGGGTTGGGGCTGACCGAGCGCTGTCGCCTGCAAGGCTGCCGGGATCCGTGCCGCGGCGTCCGCGTATTCGGCGAGCGCTGCGGGTGACATGCCGAGCGCACGCTCGAAGGTATGATCCGCCGTGTTCAGCCGACGAAGGAGCGCCGCGGCGCGTGCGGCATGACGCATCGCCGCCGCCTGCTTGCCCTCGCGGATCTTCACGCCGGCCGCCGATAACAGGATCAATCCCTTGAAGAGCGTCCGAAGCGGAGCGCCTCGGGCTGCAACTTGCCACAGACCCTCCCACGCCTCATGGGCTTCCCAGTAATAACCATGGTTGAAGAGGTCGAGACCCCAAAGGAATATGTCTGCGTCCAGCGACGCCTCTGCCGCCAACGGCATGGCTTCGCTATTGTAGCTATGTCCCGCGGGGTCGCGCACGGGATGCGGTTGCCTGCCCGGCAGATACGCATAGGATGGAAAGCTCTTTTCCGGCAGCCAGCGCCGGCGCAACATCGAACCAATGGCCATCAAAGCCGTATAGCACACCGTGGCCCTGAACAGATGCGCAGTTCCGTACATAGCCGCCGCATCAGGAATGTCTTGGCAAATAGTTGTCAGCCAGTCAGATCTCACGAAGCTGCGAGGTTGCGTCGGCGGTCATCGGGCAGTTCATGCGTCGCAGGCGGTCATATTGTCGGCAGTTAAACGGGGCCTTTCAATTTGTGTGGTTCATCCGCCGTTAGAGAATGACGGCACCCAGGGGATATGTTCTCAGATCAGGCCAGGAAGGAAGATAAATGCCTGAGCAGGCTTCGCCGGACTTCGCGGTGATGCGCAGCCGAACTGGTTACCGAGGATGCAGATCACGCATCTTCGTCCTCTTGAATCGTCATCGCCCTGATAGCACATTGCTGCAATGATCGGCGGGCATCGATGCGGCCCGGCGTCGCGCAAATTGGCTATGGAGCAGGTGGGAGGGAACGAATGAATGCTGAGGCTTTCAGCAGCCCCATTTTCGTGAAGCGAGCCAGCTATATCGTGCAAGAGATTGCCAGTCTTGCGGACGCTATCGATTTTCTCAATGAGTGGCCCGAGGATCGCAGAGACCTGACCTACGAGACCGCCCTGAGGGCATGTTGTGATGCATATGCTGGGCACATACCGGTAGACGCTGCCAGCAATGCCTTTGTCGGCTTTGCAAAAAGAGTTGCGATATTGGAAGACCCAACCTCCGCCATGCAGTGGATCGCTGCGTGCAAGACGGGCAGCGGAAAGGTGCAGGCGTAGGCTTCCACAAACTTTGCGACACTGGCGCAAGGCGACATTGTCGAGATCGAGCTAGCCAAATCCCGCGCCACCCAACATGAACCAGACAGCGCTCATGACGATGGCTTGGACGCCAGCGACCAAGTTTAGCTGCGAGGGTGCAGCCGAATCTTTCGGCTAAGGAAATAAATGCGAGCTGTCGCCGCTGGGCGTAGAGGGGGAGTGATGACCGGCTCGAGCAGATTTGAAAGGCCAGTCGTTGTTCAAGTTAGCCGTCACAGTTCGGAGCGTGTCGTGTTCGATGTCAATGACGCGTCCAACATCCTGCTGTGGCATCTCCATCGTCAGACCGCGAAGCGCAAGGCAGCAATGGACGCCTGTCTGCAGGTGTTGCGAGGTGAGGCTCATCCACCAGTCGCTCGGCGTGCTTTTGTGGCAGCCGCGCTCGAAGCAAAGATTCTGCGCAGCGATTGAGAGCTTGGACGCGCGCTCATGAATTTCGTTCATCTCGGCATCGCTGCAAGTTTGCCGCGCCTCGCGTGCACGCCGCCCACACGGAGGGAACTCGAGGATCTGCCGCCGTTGAGCCTGGGCTGGGCGGCAGAATATTGAAGCTGTCCCGAAGCACGGCCGCGGCGGGACATTTGCGGAGAGATCAGGGATTGTCATTTAGGACTATGATTGCTGTCTGCTTTGGCTAACCTGTCGAAGGAATATCCCACTGAAATAATGATGGAGTACCGAACTGCCATGAAAGTCGGAACGAAACCGGCAATCCAGGAAGAAGTGCCATGGTCCGACAGCCTGACCACGTAAATAAGCAGCACCACACGCTGTACCTGAGGTTCCTGGATGCGGCCGCCGATGATGCCAGCTATGAGGAGATGGCGCAGGAGATCCTCGGCATCGATCCGCTACAGGAACCGGAGCGCGCCCGCAAAGCCGCGCGAAGCCATCTTGATCGGGCGAACTGGATGGTGACGACAGGGTACAAGGAATTGTTCGCGGGATAACGGAGAATGGGCGGCAGCCCCCGCGCTCCTCAGCAGCAGAGTGGTCCAGGCGTCCACTAGCAAGGCGATCCGTTGCTTCCGCGATGGCCTTCCTGATCCGGCGCTGAATCTGCACCATCAACCCCCATCTCGCGCCGTTTCCTTGCCCAGAGAGAACTCAACACCGAGACCGCAGCAACGGAGACGGCTCTTTCGTCGAGCCAGTTTAATTTGGAACATTGTTTCTATGTTTAAGTCGATTATCTTGTTCAATAGCTCTGTTGACTCGCGATGAGACTTTCAACGCCGCGCGACATCCGCTGGCCGGATGTGACTTGCTGTCCCCTTCCAAGATCAATCAGGAGATCCCCATTGAGCAATCCAGTCCTTGTCAACCAGACCATTCCTGACTCCGACGTTGTACCGCTGACCAGCCGTGTTGGAGCTGAAATCAGAGGCGTCCGCCTTGGCGGAGACCTTTCGGACGCAGCGATAGCAGCCATCAACCAGCTTCTTCTAAAACACAAGGTGATCTTCTTCCGCGGCCAGGAGCATCTCGACGATGCGGAGCAGGAATTGTTCGCGAGGCGTCTGGGTGACCTTGTACCTCATCCGACGCAGGGGCCGGCAGCCGGCACGGCCTCAATCCTCAATCTCGATTCCGGCCGTGGCGGTGGCAGGGCAGACCAGTGGCATACCGACGTGACTTTCGTCGATGCCTATCCGAAATTCTCGGTCCTACGTGGCGTCGTCATTCCGGCGGCGGGGGGCGACACGATCTGGTCCAACACGCACGCCGCGTACGAGAATCTGCCGGCGCCGCTTAAAATATTAGCGGACAATCTGTGGGCTATTCATAGCAATGCCTACGACTACGCAGCCGTGCGCCCGCGCGCCACAGCCGAAGAGAAGAAGCACTTCGAGGAAGTCTTCACATCGACGATCTACGAGACCGAGCATCCGGTCGTGCGCGTCCATCCGGAAACCGGGGAGAAGTCGCTGCTGCTCGGCAATTTCGTGCAGCGCCTCGTCGGCCTTTCCAAGAGCGATTCTGCCAAACTCTACGAGGTGTTCCAGTCCTACGTCACTGCCCCGGAAAATACCGTGCGGTGGCGCTGGCAAGTAGGCGACGTCGCTATCTGGGACAACCGTGCTACCCAGCATTTTGCGGTCAACGACTATGGCGACCAGCACCGGGTCGTGCGTCGCGCCACGGTTGACGGTGACGTTCCGGTCAGCGTCGACGGTCGCCGCAGTATTAACCCATGTCAAGGCAGCCAAGCCGGCGGCGAAGGCAGCCTGACCGTCTGAACAGGGGAAAAGATCATGAAACTTCGTGATCGCCGCGGCCATATCGCGCTGCTTAACCGCCCCACAAAGCCTTATGATTTCCGAGCAGCAAGGCGAGTTGCTGTCTTGAGGCTTGGCCCGAAATCGAGGTCCTGCAGCGTGGCGCATGGCTCGGGTCGCTGCTCGTGGCCTCGCTGCTGCGGTACAGGTCCCTCACCGCCCCACCATCTCGCCCGCCTGCACCTCGGCGCCAAAAACATGGGTGATTATGTATTTGACCGACGCGAACGGCCGTCTTGTGCCGCTCTGCCCATTCCCCTGCGATAGCGATCATTCCACCGGTGGAGGGCCAATGCACCACTGAAGTATACAATCCAAGCTTTCAGCAACCAAGCTTTGGTCGGAGTAATGCTTGTCAGCGTCTTGGGTGACGGCCGGAGCTGGCGCGGTCATTACAATGGCCAACGCCGTGGCAGCAAGTATGATTCGTGGCCAGTGAGACCGCAATTTCTGGAGCTTCGAGCGCCCTACAGCGTCTTTTTCTGAGGTAGGCATTTTTCATTTTCCTTTTGGATCATCACGGATTTGAAGAGGATCTGGTGTTATGTCCCGTTGCGAGAGCCGGCGAAGCGGCCGATATTCATGTGGTCGAGACCTAAGTTCTCCTGAATGTTTGTTTTACGAGAACCCTTATGGCAGCCCTAGCTGACAACAGCCTGAAAGCGGTCTGCGGGATAGCGGTCCTGTGCCGATCGCAGCGAGATCCAACGGAGCTGGGGCGTCCCATGGGATGCGCAGCCTGTATTGCGTTCGGACGAATGTCATGTGAACTCCTGGGCTAAAGACTGCGCGACGGGCCATGTCGGAACACGTATCATGGCTATGAATATGCAATTGGCATGCCACCAAACGGGTTGTGAGCAGCGACCACAAATCGGAGGAGTCGCCCCCTGGCCGGCTTGATCCTAACCCTTAGGATGTCTGGATCTGAACACAGATTGTCGTCAATCGGACTCGGACAAAATGCTGTGACCAGCTTTGGCACCGGCTGACGCCAGAGTCCTCGGTTGAGAATTGCGCGCCTGAGCGCGTATGGGGCAACGGGCGATCGCCGATGCCGGTCGAGTTGCGCAGCCGTGTGTTGCTGTTAGCGTGGCGGCATAGGCCGCAGGTGTGAGCCCGCCTATCGTAGCAGAGGTGGATCCGATTGGCTTTCATTTCAGCCCTCAATGCACAGGAGAGTTAGGATACACGCCCCCCGCGCTTGGGATGATCCACCGTACAGCGAATTCCGCGAGTCAAACGAATTCGGGTTCCTCAAATATACAATCGTCGACACCGATCCTGATGGATCGAGCCTCGATGACCAAATCAACCATCTTCAAACTGAAGTGGTCAGCCGAGAGCTACCGGTCCGACATTCGCGAGGTCGGCGGTCAGCAACGATCCTGGTGATCGCCGCATCTTTCGTGTTCACATGGCCACAGTCGGCCGCATCGGTGCCGAGATCAGACCAGAAGTCGCTAATCGTTTATGTCAGTTGGCAGTTTTCGCAGCAACGTACGCCATGATGTGAGTCGTGTCTTCCAAGCGCTGATTTGGCCGGGTAGGGTTTGCAAGGGGGGCGTGAACAACCGGATGAACGAACGGAATGATACTGGAAAAACTGCGCGCCTGTTGGGCGTTTAGCCCGACCGTCGATAGGAATGTCGCCCTGGTCGAAGGCTTTCTGAAAGGCAAGAGTTTCGCCGACCTGGCGCAGGAATATAGCCTGTCGAAATCGAGGGTGCGCCAAATCATCGAGAAGGCTGATCGGCTCGTGGGCGGCGGCATCCTGACCAAGGCTGAACCGTCCAAGGCCTCGCCTCGATCCGATTTCAAGGTCGACTATCCATATGTGTGGAACCTGGCCGAGATGCACCGGCTGGGTAGCGTCACCCCGCATCATTTCTTTGCGGAGCTGGAGCGCGCCGGATCGCTGGAGCGGCTGGTTGACAAGATGAAGCGGTTGCCGTGGCGCGCACCAACGGCACGTGAGCTGGCGCGCCTCGTGTGGCAAAAGGAGAGGGGCGAGAGCCCATGGCCTGCAATGAAGCGATCAAAAGTCGTGATCGTGGAACCAAGCTGCCCTGCCGACCATCCGGATCGCGGCCTTCAATGCCAGCTCGCCTTGGAACCGGCCTTTCAGCAATTGGCTGAGCGGGCAGCGGAATCCGGCTGGACCGAGGACGAGATAGCCTACGCGCTCCTCGAGCTCGCCGGCGCGCACCTCAGGAGCAACTCTGCCAATCGCGAGACCGAGAGGGCGATTGACCGGGCCAGGGCAACGAGATGAGCGGCACCTTCGAGAAGCTTCGCCTGACCCAATAGGAACGTCGCCGCGTCATCAGTTTGGCGGTGAAGGCTGACCCCGGCCGAGTAGGGCAGACGAGCGGCAGTGCTGAAATAAGGGCGTGAGACTCCATGGTGATCTTGCGCATGGCGAAGTGACTTGTTTTTCATCAGCCTAACCAGAGGTGCCCCCGGCCTGGTCCTTGATACGATGACCGCTTCGAGTCGCCAGGCGCCACGTCGCGGCTAAGCCCGCAAAGCGGACCTTTTCGTCGCAGTCGCAAAACGTGTCAAAGGTTTCGGGATATTTGCGACGAAAAGCGGTCGTTGGGCATCAGCGCCCCGGCCAAATAAGGCATGCTTGTTGTTCAAGTTAGAGAGCTGGATCGGGAAATTTGGACAGGGGTTATAAGTGGAATTTCTGCCTGAACACGGCATAGAAGCCGGGAACAGGAGAGATCATGACGAAACGCCCCCGCCGTAATCACAGCCCTGAGTTCAAGGCGAAAGTTGCGCTTGCTGCAATCCGCGGCGAGCGGACATCGGCAATGGCTTGACCATGCCGAGCGCCAATGCCGGCGCGCTCTCGGTGCGGCCGAACCTGGCTGAAAGCGCAGCCGGCTTGGCAGGCGCTATGACCCTTGCGGGTGGCGCAGCCCTTTCCTCGATCACAGGGAACGTCCTGACGGAGGGCAACGCAACCTATGCGCGGTTCTCCATCATGCTTTTTTCGCCGGGTGCGGGCTGTTGGCGGCTGTGCTCGCGGCGCTCGTGCCAGGCGATTCTCAGTCCTGTCGGACGTGATGCTGTCCCTGATAAACACGCACTCTTTGCGCTTGAAAAAAAGCAGTGCGTGCGGCGGGGAGCCCCCGTGGCGGCTTGAATCACGACCTTCCAGCAGCAGCAATTAAGGGCAGCACAGGGTCGCGGGCGGCAACCGAAAGCTCCCATGCTAAACGACCGAGTTGCAGACAGACCAGACGTTGGTGAGGTTCTTTCAGCCTGTCCGTTCAGTTCTGGGCTGCCTTCCTCAACCAGTCGCGCATTTGTCGCGCCGGCCGGGACAGGTGCGCCGTGTCAGGGGTCAGCAGATGATACTGTTCCCGTCCCGGCAGCACCGGGCCGGGAAGCTGAACAAGACGCCCCGAGCGCAGATGCTGGCCGCAGGAGAGATGGTCTCCGATGGCAATGCCAAGGCCGCGCAGCGCCGCGTCGATGCACAGATGGGTGCGGTTGAAAAACAGGTGGTTGTCGACGTCGTCCAGCATGACGCCTGCCGCTTCGCAATAGCGTCGCCACCAGTAGAGTCCGCGCTCGTGGATCAGCCTGTGCGCGGCGTAGAAGCCTGGTGAGGCCGGATCTGGCCCCTTGGCGATCAATGCGGTCGACGCGACCGGGAACGCATTGAGATCAAGGAAGGGCTCGGAGCGAAAGCCGATCAGCGCCGCCGGTCCCCAGGTCAGCACCAGATCGACATCGCCCGGCAGGCTGCGCGGCGGGTCCGGGCGGCAGCGCAGATCGACGTTGAGCTGCAGCGCGTCCAGCGCCTCCGCCGTCAGCCGCGGCATGAGCCTGCGCCGTCAGGCGCGGCATGAGCCACACGACCGCCAGATCGGTTTCCACATCCAGAACCACTGTTCCCTTGGCGGTGCCGCGTTTCAGACGCCCGACGCCGAGCGCCAGATCGGCGAAGGACCGGGCGACGGTGCGGGCGAAAAGGCTGCCTTCGCCGGTCAGCACGACATGGCGGGCGTGGCGCTCGAAAAGTTCCACGCCCAGTTCCATCTCCAGATTGCGCACGTGGCGGCTGACGGCAGCATGGCTGACGCCCAGTTCGTCCGCCGCCGCAGCGAAGCTGCCATGCCGGGCAGCTGCTTCGAAGGCGCGGGTGGCGTTGAGGTTGGGCAGTTTGCGCATGAGACCAGCATAACAAAAGCGTTCGCTTGCAGCAAAAAATGTCGTTTGAGTGAAAGCTCACTTCGCGCGATTTCCTGGGATCCCCATCGCCAGGAGGATGCCATGACCCGAGCGCAGAACCCCCAAACCCGGATGATCGTAGAGCTGATTCTCGGCGTGACGATCTACGGCCTCGCGATGGGCACCACCTATCCGCTTCTGGGTCTCTTGCTATCGGATCGCGTGTCAGGCGCGCTCAACGGCCTGAATACGGCAGCGACCGGCCTCGGCCTCATGACCGGCGTGGTGCTGGTGCCCGGCCTCGCCCGCCGGTTGGGCGCGGGTCGAACGGCGCTGGCAGGTGTGGGGCTGCTGGCGGTGGCGCTCGTTGCACTGGCCTTCCTGCGGGACTTCTGGCCGGTTTTCGCGGCCCGCGTGATTCTGGGCTGCGGTGCGGGTCTCATGTTCATCGTAAACGGCGCTGAACGCGGCCGCGGCGCCAACTACTACTGCGGGCGGCTGCTGCGCGTGTCCCGCCTCGGACCAAGGCTGAAACGGGCAAGGGCAGAAGGAAAAGCCCTTGGCCGTCCACCGCGCCTCGATGGAACACACAGGCAGCAGGTACTCGAAGAATTGAAGAGGGGAGCTAGCATTTCTGTCTTGGCCCGAAAATTTGCCACGAGCCGGCAGACGATCAATTGAGAGGACGAAGTTTGCTGAGCGCGTCTGATCGCGGAGGCCGGCTGGGAAGGTCGCGGAAGGGCGGACTGTCGCCCTTCTTGTCGCCCGCCAGAAGGAGCGGAGCGCCAACTGCCGACGCTCTGGTACGAGTTTGTGAACGTCTCAATCGGGGCCGAGAACGGTCTGTCCGGTTTTGGCCCCAATTTGCGAAAAGCAGCCTTTCGGCTACGACCCCATATCGGCTATTTGTCTTCGGGCCGTCCGCGCCTGAAAGCTGCCGTTGTCGGCCATCCCGAGGTGTTCGGGGCGTAATTCCGGGTTACTAGCCACCAATCTTGATTGTCGACACGAAACCCTTTTCCGGTATTCGATCGTAAATGATCAAAGGCAAGTCCGCTTTGGGCATCCTTGCCCGTCCTGTCTCTACAGCAACGGAGACGGGCACTGCAAGAAACACATTGATTACGGCGTCTTCTCCGTGGTGCGCCTTGATGCGATCGAACAGGCGACGCAGTTGCGTCTTGTAGATCGCCAGATCTTCCGGTCGACGCATGATGTCATTGTGGGGCTCGTCGGCAGAGATCGACCAGATCGCGGCGTTTTCACCCAATACGGAACGAATCCTCTGATCATCGACCGTCGCGCTGATCGCGAGCTTCAGGGCAACCGACACTTCCTTGGGCCCGGAGTATTCCCCGACATTGAAGCTTATCGCGGGCTGGTGCAGTTGCCATTTCCAGGTGGATGGCTCGCGGTATTTCTGGTGGACGGTAACGGGCATAATGTCGCCTAAAAGCGTGCCCAGCTCGATAAGAAGAGGCTGCGGGGCAAGCGCGAACACGCTCAGCTGCAGAATTTCCTTCTGTTCGATCCGTTCCTTGACCTTTCGGGCGAACTGGCGCCGCAGATGTTCACTCTGCATAGCCCAGTAGGACGGCTCGTCGTCTTTGACCTCTGAATTGAGTTCGATGTCGATCGTACGTCGCTCGGCAGGATGTCTATCGGGCGGCATGGCGGCGAAGATTGCCCTGGTGGACACCAAAGAGTCCATTTGTCCGATCGTGGCTGCGAAGCGGAGCACATGCGCCGCTCGGTCCGCGTCCATGTCCGTGACTATCTCGATCCGAGATTCATGTTCGCGCTTCATCGCGGCAAGCACGTCCTCCGGGTAGTCTTCGGCATGATCGACGTCGATCTCCTTGTGGTGGATCGGGCACATAAGCATCAGGTTGCTGATCTCGCGCGCGAGTAAGGGCGAGCGGACCTTGTCTCCTCGAGGGCCATTTTCGCTGTCGGCGACGATGTGTGCGATGAAGCCGAACTTGCCGTCCTCCTTACCGGCAACAAGGTCTCCGATGAGAAGTTTGTTGCATCCGGCGAATTGGCAGCGACCAGCTGCTAGCGCCCAAAGCTGCGTTTGCGTCTTGGGCGGAATGTATGAACTAGACAATGTCGTGCTCCAGTTTCAAAACGGCGGTCGCCGAAGGCGCTTTTGCGGGTTCAAGCGGAAATACGTTCTGGCCGTCCCCAAGGACCACACGCAAACCATCGGGCGCGGATCGTTGACCGATGATGGCTAAGACGAAGGCGTTTAAGTGATGTCGTGACATGACGTAGGATTCCGCCAGCGAGTGCAGGTCGATTGCGGACGGGGTCGGGACGGGTTCAGGGTGACTGTGCCATGTTCCGACGAACAGCAGCCTCTTGGGATGCATCTCGTCGATTTCCCGCTGTTCAGCCTTTCGATCGGGGCGGTAGGTGAACCGTGTCCTGCGGTCGGTTTTCCTGGGGCCGGTCGCCACCTCGACGACAACGTCTCGGTCGGACAAGCGCGCGAAAAGTGATCCACCGGCTTCGGCTTGCCAGAATCGAAGCTGGCGATGACGCTCGATATAAGCGATCACGTCGCGGGTGAAGACAAGGTCCTGGCCCGAGGAGCCGATGGGATATCTCATCATGCTGCCAATGACCTGTCTTCGAGAGTCGAAGCCCAAGGGCGATCATGGAGAAACCCGCCTTCAGTCCGGCTCCCCATCAATTTCGCCCAAGCTGCCGACCACTGGCCGCCGGTTTGCCGCAGCTGCCGCTGACGCCCAATCCACAGACGATGGACCGATTGGGGCGGCGGCTGCAGCATGACATCAAGGGCAAGTTCACCGATCACCGTGAGCGTACCCTGCAGTTCAATCGGCCCATACGGCTGATAGACGGCTCCGCATGCGGGCTCGTACCTCACGGTCGAGTGAGGAAATTCGGTAACTCGGAGATGGGGCAAGCCGGTGGCATCAAACCCGTCCCGGAAAGATCGCCCCTCCTTCATCACTGCCACCGCATGACCGGCGCAAGCATGCGCTTCGGTCCAGCCGTAGACGATGGGGACTGGTCGACCATTCGCCTCGCTCCAGGCGTCGAGCATGCTCTCTGCGCCCCAATCGCCCACTGCCGAGACGATCAGGTCAGCTTCGGTCAGATCCTTGGCGGTCAAGAGAACGTCTTCTATCCGACCCACTACGGGGCGAGCGGAGACGTGTGGCAGATCCTGCCTAAGTTTGGCGGCCAAAGATTCAGACTTGTACAGCCCCAGATACTGCGCGCCCAACGGATGCCGACTCAAGTTCGACGGGTTGAGCACGTCGGGGTCGACGAGAATGAACTTGCTGACGCCGGCCTGCGCCAAAGCTATCACCACGGGCGCCCCGATCGACCCGCACCCGAAAATAACGACGGTCTTGTGCCGGATCCCCCCCGCACGGCTGTCCTGGTCGCGCCCATGTATCCATGAATGGTCAGCGCGCTTCAGGTCTGCGCGAAGGATCGCTTCGGAGCCGAAAAAGCGTCGCGCCACAAGCCATGGGGCAGTCCTTCCGAGTCGAAAGCCGTCATGAATGGGGTCATGGCCACGAACTGCACGCGGGCGCGGAACGGTCAACCCGGCGATGGCGACACCATTGTCGGTCTCCATCCCCAAGGCGACCGTCAGATCGCCTGCCGTGGAGGTCGCAGCCTTGACCAAGACGTCATGAGCGCCGACGGATTTGGCGTGTTCGAGTATATCGGCAGCCGTCTTTGGGAAGCGGCCCGGCGTCAGCGGATCACCCAGCCAAAGAAGCGCACCGAGGCCCACGCGGAGTTTACGGACACCGAGATATCGGTTTCCGAGCCACTTCAGAAGATCGTCGTGGTTATCCGCGATGACCTGCTGAACCGGGCCGTCCCAGACACTAACCAATCTCGAAGTCGGTGCCGGCTCGACGAGGCTGAGGATCGATTTTCGCCCCCTTGGCACGCGATGGCCCCAGTACGACAGGACCTCCCTTCGAAACTCGCCGTCGGCACCGCCGCTAGCGACCAGGTCGGCAAGATCGATGACCATGTTCAACAGATTGATGACCCCGCCGGCCGGGTCGTCCGGGTCGAATGTCGCCGTCTCGGATACGAGGCAAAGGACATTATCCTTTTCCACGTGCGGCCAATCCTCATCCTCCGGCAAATCGACAAGCCGGAGGCGGGCAGGTTGGAAGGGGAACGACGCCGAAACCATTACGTCGACCACTCTGGTGCCGCCCACGGTTTCCAGCTTCAGGCGCCACCCGCCGACCATGCCCACGCGAATGCGGCCGACATCCTCCCGCTTAAGGGACGTGACGCCGGAACAATTGGCATAAAGCCAGTCCTCGACTTCAAGCAGTGCCTGTCGGTGACGTGTCCGAAGTTGGGAATTCGACCTACGCGTTTCGTCCGCCACCCTCAAGCCTCACTGCGGACTCCTTTGCTTGGGCCGCCGAACTGACAAGGCCGGAGGTCAAAACGGTCGGCGCGGCAACGCCGAAAACCTTGTCGCCCGCCTTTTCGGCAATGGCGCGGCCGGCGCCACGTGCAACCGCGTCGGTGATTTTCCGACGGTCGAAATGCTTGGCTGCCTCGAAGAAGTCACGCCGAGCAGCTTCCAACCATTCGACGAAAGCATGCTTGCGTTCCGGGTGCAGCGGCCACTTGTCGGCAAAATTCTCCAACGGGTCGGTCGGGTTCGTGATCACCGCATTGCCCTGGGCATCCCATCGAATATGGCGGTCCATGTCGGTCAGGATGGAAATCAGCGTCTTTCCGATCGTTTCCTCGCCCTTGTAGGCGTGGGCGGAAAGGGTGGTGATGATAATCGAAATTGGACGTTCATCATACCGGTCCGCAAACATCAAGTCTCGATGCCGCTTGAGGATCATGATCGCAGATTGCAGCGGCGTCTTGATCTTATACGTCGGCATCGCCTCGACTTCGGCCTTCGCCCGATCCTCAGTCAGGCGACGGGTTTTGAACTCGACGACCTTGGTGCGGAACCACTGCGCATATCCCTTGGGATTGGAGCGCGGCCAGTCCTCGCTCACTAGCTCATAGGAGGGGTGCTGATTGTCCGTGATCGCGATGGCGGTATTGGTCCAGCTCGTGTCCATTTGTTTTTGCTCGAGCAGCAGTCGCATGCTGTTGCCGTTAGGAAGGGCGGGGACGATATCCATGTGGAACTGCGCGCCGTCGGCGTATTGCAGTTTCCAACAGCGGCGCCCTTCCTCCACGGGCTTGCTCATACCCTGAGCTTGGGCGTAGGCCTTGACCTCGACCCCCAGTTTCGCCTTGAGCTTCCGTTGGCTGAGCGAGGACTTTCCCAAAGTCTTGAACTCACAAACCGAGTCCACGTCGTAGTCTTCGGCCTCACTGATGGGTTTGATCGCGGTCCCCAAACGGAATGACCCCTGTACGTAGACTTGGGGATCATAGCTCAGCAGGGTTGACGTCGGCCGATGGAGCCAATCGCCGAAGGACTTGTAGCTGCGCTCGGCCGACTCGTAGCGGCTAGCAGGAATCTCCAGCTCCTCGGCCAGTGCTTCCAGATGCCGCTCCGCTTGCGGCGTGATCGATGCGGTGAATGCGTTCATAGCCCCCTCCGACAGACTGAGTCTGATCGGTCCCTCTTCCCGTGCCCATTTCCCCGAATCGTCTTGGACGCCAAGGGAATTCTCCCAGAGTTAATTATTCGTATAAGCGTTTCAAGGAGTTCCGTACGTCGTTTCCAACGAATAGTCGGTGATGCGGCGTCGAATAATCCACATCATTATTGGGAGCGCTGCGAAACGTCTTCCACAACCGACTTAGTTTCGAAGGATTCGTTTAGTAGCTGACCCCGCATGCTTCTGCTTTCATGACATCCGCGCTCAAAGCAGATTGTCCGTATTCCACCCCGGTCCGGCATTTCGGCAGAAGAAATTGGCGTTGGAAGCGGCCATCCAGCATGCCCTGAATGACCGCCCCAATGTCAGATTTCAATTCTTTCAGCCAAGGTCAGCGCATCCTCGACGTCAACACCGGGATAGCGCACGGTGTTCTCGATCTTGGTATGGCCAAGCAGGATCTGTGTAGCGCAGGTTAGCCTGCCTACAGCACTGTCGTGCCACGGATACGCTCCTCAAGCCCGGCCTCGAGCCTGATCACGCAGTCGTAGATCTTGCGCAACTGCTCGCGCCTCGCGTCGAACATGCCTATCTGCGTCATGTCCAGATCATGGATGAGACATTCTAGGCGCCCGATCCAGCGCGCCACATGCGACTGCGTGTCCTTGCGAGCTTCGAGAACCAGATCCTCGAAAACGCCGAACCCGAGCACCGAGAAATGGCGGGTGCCCCCCTTGTCTTCCTTGAGCATCATATCGCCGATCGCGACCTGCCAGTCGCGATAGATATAGGCTTCCTTGATGCCGAAGGTGACCGTGCTCTGCTTCGCGGTCGCCGCGACGAGATTGGCTGGAATGTCGATGCCGGCTTCCCGCCGGATGATCGTGGCGCACCGCTCCGCCAGTTCGACTTGGTCCGAGTCGGAAAGGTCACTTGCGCTGAGCGCTTTCTTCATGGCGAGAAAGTCTGCACGCTCGCCATCGATCAGGCTGGCGATATGGCCCTTCTGGTAAGGGACGATCGTAGAAACGCGCCACAAATTGGACAGCTCGTCGAGCCGCTGCAGCTCGACATGAGTTCCATCCGCAAGCGCCTTTTCGAATGCGGCGATGGCCTGCATTTCGACCGAGGCCGATGCCTGTAGCGGATCGAGATAGCTGCGCTCGCGCCGGATCGCCCGGATCCAGCCCAGGACGGCAGCGATCCGATACAGGGTGCTGATCCGTTTATAGTCGAGGAAGGGAATGTTGGGGGCCTCTGCGAGCAGATAGCGGGCTTGCTTCTGCTCGACGATCTCCTTGAGCCGATGCCTCAGGCTCGTCACCGCGTCCTTGAGCGGATCCGAATAGAGACGCACCAGATCCTGATGCTGCTTGCTCTCGGCTTCTTTTCTGTCGGCAAGCTCATGGCCGCGCTTCTGCCGCACCAGATAGATTGCCATGACGATGTCGCGAGCGATCAGGCCGACGATCACGCCGGCAAGCGCGAGCAAGGCCGCAATGACCTGCGGAGGCAGCCATAGTCCGGCTCCGGTTGTCACGGCAGCCGCCGCCGTAGAATTCTCAATCGCAACGTTCATGTCCGCGTCGTGCCCCCAATACTTGCGTGATAGTCGAGCATGGCGGCGGCAAAGCCGCAAGCGCAAGGACTGTTGTGAATAAGCTCAGTTCCGTAATGATTGATAAGTATCCATTTCCATCGTTCGATCAGTAGCAAGTGCAAACTGAACGAACGTCCGGTTTCGGGCTTAGCGCTTTGCACTTCGAACGGCGAGAAAGGTGCTGCCATTCGCATAGAGAAGGAAGAAGGTCTCCGATGGTCGTCAGGGCTTCCCGTTCAACACCTCGGTGGAAGGTCCGAGAAGTGTCGATATTGTCACGTTCCCAGAGGTCGCAGAGCAGCACAGCTACCAAGCAGCCCGTTCGGGAAAGCCAATGCCGATCGCCGTGTTCGCTTTCTGTTCGTCTTAGCGCGTTCAAGGGAACAGTTCTTGTCCTGACCCTTTAATGTGCGAGCCGATCGGGCGGCCCGCGGGCTCGGCCCGCAGCCCAATCCCGCTCTCTTGAGATGGCTTCCTGGTCCAGCTCCGGATCTTCCACGATCAACCCCTTAAGGGGTCCGCTAGCAAGCTGCGGCCGCGCCGGCTTTGCCTTTGCGGTGATCGCGCCCGGAGCCCGACCTTTGAGGAGCCATCGAGCGGGAATTGGCCCGCTCCAAAGACGGAGCCCTCAGATGTCGCAAGATCTTTCCCTCGCCCAAAGCCACGCCTTCGAGCTCGCCCGCACCCTCATGGTCCCTGTCACGCTCTTCCGCTCCGGCGACGAATTAGGCGTCCTGCCGAGCGCCGAACTCGACGACGATGAGGTCGAGACCCTCGCCGAATACGATCCCTTTGGACACGGGCCGGCTCATTGAGCCGGCTTCCTCCTCCCGGAGGGGCCACTTGCGAGCTTGCGCCGGCAAGGGAAGCTGCGCCGCAGCTGGCCCGCGGGCGACGGCGCGAGGTGCAAAAACACACATTGCCAGCCGCGCCCTTGCCGCCTTTGCTCTTCGCGGCATCCGGAAGGCGTCCCGCAAGGTGCGGGAAAGAAAACCTGAAGAAAGGCGGGCGCCTGCGGCGCGCGAAAGAGGGACATGGAACAGGACGAACTCGATGAACTTCGACAAAGGGTGGCCTGCGCGGCGGCGCTGGATCAGGCCGGTTACGCGATCGACGTGAAGGAGAGCACCCGACGTGCGGTCAAATACCGGCGCGGCGACGAGATCGTCATCGTGATCCATGACGGAAGAGGCTGGTTCGATCCGCTCTCCGACTCGAAGGGGGATGTGTTCTCGCTGATGACCCATCTGCATGGGGTCCGTTTCGGGGAGGCGAAGTTGCTGGTCGCCCGCCTGGTCGGCTACGAGCCGCGCGAGCCTGTGTGGAAGAGGCAGGCCCGGCATCGCAAGCCCGATCTCGGCGTCGCCGAACGCTGGAGCGCCCGCCGCAAGCCGTGGCCGGGATCGATGACATGGCGCTACCTGCGCGACGACCGCCATCTTCCGGAAGCCGTGATCAGCACAGCTATCCGGCACGACCTCCTGCGCGAAGGTCCTCGCGGCAGCATGTGGGCCGCTCACAGGGACGGGGAGGGGGTCGTGACAGGCTGCGAGGAACGCGGTCCGAAATGGCGCGGCTTCTCGACCGGCGGCGCAAAGGTGCTGTTCCGCTTTGGCTTCTGCGATGCGCTCCGTCTCTGCGTCACCGAGGCCGCGATCGACGCCATGAGCCTCGCGGCGCTGGAGAGCACTCGGCGCGATAGCCTCTATGTCAGTACCGGGGGTGGCTGGGCTCCTGCCACCGATGCGGCTATCCGGCTGCTGGCGGCGCGGGAGGGCCTATTGCTGGTCGCCGCCACCGACAACAACGCGCAGGGCGACACCTACGCGGTTCGCCTCGAAGCGGTCGCCCGCGAGGCTAGCTGCGGCTTCGAACGTCTCCGCCCGCACGAGGAGGACTGGAATACCGAGCTCAAGCAAGGGTGAAGAACCGGGTAAAGGGAGAAAAGAGGCAATAAGAAAGCCTGGCTGCCGCATGCCCGCCGGCCGCGTCAAGGGTAAAGCTGCGCCCGCTTCGCGGCCCTTGACCCGGCCGGACGGAGAGGCGGCCGCGGAGGAGGGGTCAGGAAGGGCGGAATAGGATGGCGACATCGAGTGGATGAGCCGCGCTCCAGCCCGACGAGGCTGAAAGGAGCCCGCACATGACCCTCTTGTCCGTCCGCAAGGTTTATCACGGCATCGCCGATCGCCGGCAGATGTTCCGCATGTTCGACCGCCACGCTCAGCGTCCTGATCGGTTCCAGGACGATGCCAGTGCTTTGTACCGCGGCGAATGGTTCGAGACATCAGAGGCCGAGCACGATTACATGTTCGAGATCCTGCCGCCGCTCTGGATGCGAGGCGAGATGTTCGCGCTGCGTGAGTTTCTCACCGACCGCATCACCAGCATCTTCTACGCCCTGAACATCGATGGCCGCATGCGGTATTTCCACGGCTATTGCGACCTGCTCGAAAAGGGCTCGCCTGAGCGGATGCGCGATGCGATCGTCGAACGCGAAACCCGTCCCGTTCGGGCGATGACCCGCGAGGAGCGCCTGGAGCACATCTGGTCGAGCACCCACGACGACTATCGCGGCTACGCCGGTGAGCGCTGGCCGGAACGCGACCGCGGCAAGCGCACGGTGATGTTTTATGGCGGCCGACATGGCACCACGCTGAAGCTGCTGGACGACCTTACCGATGCGGAGATCGCGGCGAAGCTGCCCGTGCATCTGCGCTATCTCCCAGACGCGATCGCGGCGTGACGGAGGCCTGAGATGATGTTGACGTTCACCATCACCGCCGTCCGCGAGGTCATCGCTCGCGGGATTGCCGACGCGAAAGCCAATGGCGGTCTCCGCGATCCTCACCTTGGACTATCCAGCGCCGACAACCGGAAGCCCGGCCTCTGGCTCGTCGGAGACCACGGCGTCTACCTATGCTCCAACGGCGAACTCGCCAACGGGGCGAAGCCGCTCGTCGCCTACGCCGAGGAATGCGATCCGCGCACAAACGACGACTGGTTCGAGGTCAAACGCCGGACGTTCGGCGGCGACGACGGCGTGGATTTCCTCGACGCCGAAGGCCTTGAGGCTCTGATCGCAGCCAGTCCCGGCTGCACGCATCTGCGCATCGCGTTCCTACAGGACTCGATGCAGCTCTTCGTGATCGAGCGAGACTAGCGATCCGTCGACGGGCGCCGTCCGGCGGCCGTCCAACATCCCAATCCCCCACATCCCGCGCACGTCCGGCCGGCTGGAGCCTTCCAGCGGAACGGCGACGTGCGCCCTTATTCAGGAGATCCAGCCATGTCGCATGACGATCCTTTCGCCATCGACCTTTTCGGCAACACCGCGCTTTCCTCCGGCCTCGGACTCGGCGTGACGGCTTTTGGCGATACTGGCGAGCTCGAGCCCGACGGCGACGACGATCCTGATCCGTCGTCGCCGGCGCCAGCGATGCCGGTCGCGGCAGTCGTGCGGCGGCCATCGACCGCCTGCCGCGCCCGCGGCCTGAACTTCCAGCTCGCCGATCGCCGTGGCTTGGCGCGGGGCTGGAAGGAGCGCGCGCGCGACAATATCGCTGCGATCCGGCTCGCCGCCGAGATCGAAGCGGACGAGCGCCCGGCCACGCTCGAGGAGCAGGAGAGGCTGATCCGCTTCACCGGCTTTGGCGCGTCCGACCTTGCCAATGGCGTCTTCCGCCGTCCCGGCGAGGTCGACTTCCACAAAGGCTGGGACGAGATCGGCTCTTCTCTGGAGGATGCCGTCGGCGAGATCGACTACGCCTCGCTCGCCCGCTGCACCCAGTATGCCCACTTCACGCCGGAGTTCATCGGCCGCGCGATGTGGTCAGGCCTGCAGCGGCTCGGCTGGCGCGGCGGCCGTGTGCTCGAGCCCGGGATCGGCACGGGCCTGTTTCCGGCGCTGATGCCCGAAGCGCTACGCGATGTGTCACACGTCACCGGGATCGAACTCGATCCGGTCACGGCACGCATCACAAGGCTGTTGCAGCCCCGGGCATGGATCGTCACCGGCGACTTCGCCCGCACGGAGCTGCCGGCGAGTTTCGATCTAGCCATCGGCAATCCGCCATTTTCCGATCGCACGGTGCGCTCCGACCGGGCCTATCGTTCGCTCGGGCTGTGTCTTCACGACTACTTCATCGCCCGATCCGTCGACCTGTTGAAGCCGGGCGCTATCGCCGCCTTCGTCACCAGCTCCGGCACTTTGGACAAGGTGGATTCTTGCGCGCGTGAGCATGTCGCCAAAACGGCGGACCTGATCGCCGCCATCCGTCTGCCCGCAGGCAGCTTCCGCGCCGACGCCGGCACGGACGTCGTGGTCGACGTGCTGTTTTTCCGCAAGCGCAAGGTGACCGAGCCCGAAGGTGATCTCTCCTGGCTCGACATCGAGGAAGTCCGCCAGGCGATGGAGGATGAAGGCGCGATCCGCGTGAACCGCTGGTTCGCGCGCCACCCGGATTTCGTGCTCGGCACGCATGCCACTATCTCGGGGCCTTACGGCGAGGCCTATTCCTGCCTGCCTCATCCCGGTGTCGATCTGGAGCGGGCGCTCACGGCTGCGATCTCCCTCCTTCCGGAAGCCATTTATGACGGCGAGCCGGACGAGATTGATCATGACGCCGATGACAGTGCCGATGTCGTGGATGCCCTGCCGGAAGTCCCCAGTGTGCGCGAGGGCAGTTTCTTCGTCGCGAAAAATACCGCCCTTGCGCAGATGATCGGTGGCGCTGCTGTGACGATCACCGTACGCAAGGGCCGCACCGCCGAAGGCATCCCCGAAAAGCATGCACGCATCATCAGCAAGCTGATCCCCATCCGTGATGCCGTGCGGGAAGTCCTAAAGGCCCAGGAGTTCGACCGGCCCTGGAAACCGGCCCAAGTCAGGCTGCGCATCGCCTGGTCGAATTTTGTGCGCGACTTCGGCCCGATCAACACGACCGTCGTTTCCACCAGCGAGGACGCCGAGACCGGGGCGGTCCGCGAAACACATCGCCGCCCCAACCTGCAGCCCTTCCTTGATGATCCCGATTGCTGGCTGGTCGCCTCCATCGAGGACTACGATCTCGAGACCAATACCGCCCGGCCGGGTCCGATTTTCACCGAGCGCGTCATCGCTCCGCCCGCAGCACCCATCATCACAAGTGCTGCCGATGCGCTTGCCGTCGTGCTCAACGAACGCGGCTATACTGACATCGATCACATCGCCGAATTGCTGCATGAGAATGTCGATGACGTCATAGGCGAGCTGAGAGACGCCATCTACCGCGATCCGGAGACCGGTTCGTGGCAAACGGCCGACGCCTATCTCTCCGGTCAGGTCCGCGACAAGTTGAAGGCCGCGGAAGCCGCTGCCGCCCTCGATTTCGCCTATGAGCGCAACGTCTCGGCGCTGCAGGGCGTGCAGCCTGCCGATCTTCGTCCCTCGGATATCACCGCGCGTCTCGGCGCGCCATGGATTCCAGCCGCTGACGTCGTCGCCTTCGTCAAGGAGGCGATGGGTGCCGAGATCAGGATCCATCATATGCCGGAGCTGGCATCGTGGACCGTCGAGGCGCGGCAATTGGGATGGATGGCGGCCGGCACGTCCGAATGGGGCACCGATCGCCGTCATGCCGGCGAGCTTATAGCCGACGCGCTGAACAGCCGGGTGCCGCAGATCTTCGACACCGTGAAGGAGGGCCATGCTGAAAAGCGCGTGCTCAATGTTGTGGATACGGAAGCCGCCAAGGAAAAGCTGCAGAAGATCAAGACCGCTTTCCAGAACTGGATCTGGTCCGATCCCGACCGGACCGACCGGCTGGCGCGGGTCTATAATGACCGCTTCAACAACATCGCCCCCCGAAGATTCAACGGGGATCACCTGCAACTTCCAGGCGCCTCCGGCGCCTTTTCTCTTTATGGGCACCAAAAGCGCGGCATCTGGCGCATCGTCTCGGCCGGATCGACCTATCTCGCCCATGCCGTCGGCGCCGGCAAGACCATGACGATTGCCGCGGGCGTCATGGAGCAGCGCCGGCTTGGCCTGATCGCCAAGGCCATGCTGGTCGTTCCCGGCCATTGCCTTGCACAGGCGGCCCGCGAATTTCTGGCGCTCTATCCGACCGCGCGGATCCTCGTCGCCGACGAGACGAATTTTTCCAAGGACAAGCGGCATCGCTTCCTGTCACGGGCGGCGACCGCCGCCTGGGACGCGATCATCATCACGCACAGCGCCTTCCGCTTCATCGGCGTGCCGTCGGCATTCGAGCAACAGATGATCCAGGACGAGCTCGAGCTCTACGAGACGCTGCTGACCAAGGTCCAGAGCGACGACCGCGTCTCGCGCAAGCGCCTCGAGCGGCTGAAGGAGGGGCTCAGGGAACGGCTGCAGGCGCTGGCGACCCGCAAGGACGACCTGCTGACCATCTCCGAGATCGGCGTCGACCAGATCATCGTCGATGAAGCCCAGGAGTTCAGGAAACTCAGCTTCGCCACCAACATGTCGACGCTCAAGGGAGTCGATCCGAACGGCTCGCAGCGGGCCTGGGACCTTTATGTAAAATCCCGGTTCGTGGAGACGAAGAATCCGGGCCGGGCGCTCGTGCTGGCCTCCGGCACGCCGATCACCAATACGCTTGGCGAGATGTTCTCGGTGCAGCGCTATCTCGGTTACGAGGCGCTGCTTCAGCGCGGCCTGCACGAGTTCGACGCTTGGGCTTCGACCTTCGGCGACATCACGACTGAACTCGAATTGCAGCCATCCGGCAAATACAAGCCGGTGACGCGCTTCGCCACCTTCGTCAACGTGCCGGAGCTGATCGCCATGTTCCGCTCGTTCGCGGATGTGGTGATGCCGGAAGATCTTCGGGCATATGTGAAGGTGCCGGCGCTTTCGACCGGCGCACGTCAGATCATCACCGCCAAGCCGTCTGCGGCCTTCAAGCGCTACCAGATGGTGCTTGACGCCCGCATCAAGGCCATCGAGGAACGCGACCGTCCGGCAGAACCTGGTGACGACATCCTGCTCTCGGTCATCAGCGATGGCCGCCACGCCGCGATCGACCTGCGCCTGGTCGATCCGGACAATGACGATGAGCCGGAGAACAAGCTCAACGCTCTCATCGGCAATGTCTTCCGCATCTGGCAGGAAACAGCGCAAAGCAGCTATGTCCGCGCCGACGGCAAGCTGTTCGAGCTTCCGGGGGCAGCGCAGATGATCTTCTCAGATCTCGGCACGATCGGCGTCGAGAAAACCAGAGGCTTCTCGGCCTATCGCTGGATTCGCGACGAACTGGTCCGCATGGGCGTTCCGCCCTCCGAGATCGCCTTTATGCAGGATTTCAAGAAGGCGCAAGCCAAGCAGCGCCTGTTCGGTGATGTGCGGGCCGGCAAGGTCCGGTTCCTGATCGGCTCCTCCGACACGATGGGCACCGGCGTCAACGCGCAGCTCCGCCTCAAGGCGCTGCATCATCTCGACGTGCCGTGGCTTCCCTCCCAGATCGAACAGCGCGAAGGCCGTATACTGCGGCAGGGCAACCAGCACGATGTCATCGACATCTTCGCCTACGCCACGGAAGGATCGATGGACGCCCAGATGTGGCAGAACAACGAGCGCAAGGCCCGGTTCATCGCGGCCGCCCTTTCCGGAGACACATCCATCCGGCGGTTGGAGGATATGGGTGAGGGGCAGGCCAGCCAGTTCGCGATGGCCAAGGCGATCGCCTCGGGCGATCCGCGTCTGATGCAGAAGGCAGGTCTGGAGGCAGACATTGCCCGTCTGGAGCGCCTTCGCGCGGCCCACATTGATGACGAGCACGCCGTTCGACGGCAGATCCGCGATGCCGAGCGCGATATCGAATACTCGACCCGGCGCCTCAGCGAGGTCGGGCAGGATATCGAGCGCCTCGTGCCGACGACCGGCGATCGGTTCAGCATGGTGGTCGGGGGCGACGCGTTCACGGAGCGCAAACTCGCCGGTCGTGCGCTGATGAAGGAAATCCTGACTCTCGTGCAGCTTCAGCAGCAAGGCGAAACCACTACTATCGCCTCCATCGGCGGGTTCGATTTCGAATATTCTGGCGAGCGTTTCGGCAAGGACGGCTATCGCTATGCCACCATGCTGATGCGCACCGGCGCCGAGTATGAAATCGAGCTCCCCGTCACCACCTCGCCGCTTGGCGCCATCGCCCGGCTCGAGCATGCCTTAGCCGGCTTCGAGGGCGAGCAGGAACGATATCGCCAGCGTCTTGAGGATGCCGAGCGCAGGCTCACCTCCTATCGCTCGCGTGAGGGCGGCGAGTTCGGATTCTCCGGTGAACTGGCCGAGAAGCGCCGGCAGCTTGCGGAAATCGAAATCGATCTTGCGTCTTCGATTGATGGCCAGGATCAGCGTGCAGCCGCATAGCAGGCTCGACACAGCTGCCGGTCATTGTGTCAGGCATTGACCGGCCGCAAACGTTCGAGGTCGGCTCAAGGGCCGCGATGCAGGAGGCGCGCCGATCCGGTCAGCACAGTGCGGAAGCCGCCATACAAATCGTGGCGGCGCCCGTCTCGGATCGTTCGGTTCTAGACTAGAATCGCGGGAATCAAGTCCTCGACAACATCGGTTCCTTGCGCGCGGGAGTTTCAAGCAGGGCCATTCGTGCCAACCGGCCACTCAGGAGGATAAAGAGCTCACGCTGCCCGGCCGCAATCAATGACAAAAGACCATTTGGTTTCACAGCTTTATTAACTGCTTGCCAAAGTTCTCCCCATTCAACATGCGCACAAAGGCATAAGGTACCGCTTCGATCCCTTCAGCGACGTCTTCTTTTGTCTCAAGAAGTCCCTGTTTATACCAGGATAACAGGTCGGCCTTTGCCGTCTCAAATTCGTGTTCATGGTCATCAAGCAAGAAACCTTCGATCCGCGCACGAGTGATCAGAGTTTTCCTGAGATGTCGCAAACCGATATCTGGCTGATCAAATCGATCAGCCAAAGCAATCGTCCCGACGATCACAACTCGACCGAACGTATTGAGATTTAACATCGCCGCATCATGGATCGGTCCCGCAGTATTATCGATAAACACGTCCACTCCGTTCGGGCAGGCAGCGGCGACATCGGCCACCAGGTCGATCGACGTTCGGTGGTTGATGCCTTGGCGATACCCAAGCTCTTTGCACCATTTGAGTTTTGCGTCC
Organism: Mesorhizobium sp. WSM4810; assembly: GCF_055811235.1. Classification (NCBI taxonomy): domain Bacteria; kingdom Pseudomonadati; phylum Pseudomonadota; class Alphaproteobacteria; order Hyphomicrobiales; family Phyllobacteriaceae; genus Mesorhizobium; species Mesorhizobium sp. WSM4810. The sequence goes on from NZ_JBVVQV010000023.1 coordinate 36,285, forward strand.
GTGCCCACAATAGCAACCGGATCAAGTCCCTTTATGCGCGCGATTTGCCCCGCAATCTGCCCCACAGCACCCGAGGCCGCCGAGATCAAGACTGTCTCGCCTTCTTTCGGCTTGCCGGTCTTGAGAAGCGAAAAATACGCCGTCAGGCCCGGCATCCCTAGGTAGCTGAGCGAGGCTTGCACTGGGGCGTCGCTCGCGGTCACAATCTTGGCTGAAGACGCAGGAATGGTCGTAAAAGGCTGCCATCCAAAATAGTCACTCATGACAATGTCGCCCGGCTTGAAATCGGGAGATTCAGATGAGATCACTTCCCCGATTCCGCCTCCCGACATCAGATCCCCCAAACCAAAGCCAGCGGCGTAATTTTTCGCCGGACTGATCCTGCCGCGCATGTACGGATCCACCGAGAGCCACAAGGTCTTGAGTAGCAGTTCTCCCTCTGCGGGTTCCGGAATCGGGCGATCTTCCAGCATCCAGTTGCCGACCGTCGGCATTCCCGACGGATAACTCCGTAGTACCCAACTAGGATTCTTGGCCATGGCGGTCTCCTTACGAGCACAGGTGCTCCCATGTCTGGGTCGGGTTCTGTCCCTCAAACCCTGATGACCAAACGACTTGCTTCTTGATGCATCAGTTTGCATGCCGTGATAATAGGCATTTAGGAGAAACATTGTTTTAGATTTTGAAAGAGTGTCTGGGTGGATATGGTGACGGCGATGCGCATCGCAATCGAGGTTGCGCGCCATGGGAGTTTTACCGCAGCGAGCCGCGAGTTGAGACTTTCCGCGCCGTCAGTCAGTCGAATCATGGCTGAGTTGGAGGCCGATTTGGGGGTGCGTCTCTTCAACCGGACCACCCGTCAACTCAACCTAACTGATGCAGGAATGGAGTTCGTGCAAAAAAGCTCTGGCATGCTTGAGGAGCTCGATACTATCCGGAGCGTGGTTCGCGAGCGCCACGAAACTCCGCGCGGGCAGTTGCGCGTGTCATGCGTCATGGCTTTCGGCAACGAATGCCTGGCAGCTGCCTTGCCTGAGTTCTTGCGAAGGTTTCCCCAGCTAGACATCTCACTCGATCTCGGCAACCGCTTGGTTGATCTTATCGAAGAGCATTACGATGTTGCAATTCGAGTCGGTCCATTAAGCAATTCATCTATGATCGCGCAGAAGATATATACGCAAAGAATAGTATTTGTCGCCTCTCCTGGATTTTGTCGAAGGTTTGGGGTGCCCAAATCAGTCGACGAAATCAGAAGCTATCCATCGGTCACGCAAGTCAGCGGAGAATGGGGGCGAACACACCAGTTTAGGTATTTAGGCGAAATCGTCGATTTCGAAGTTCCGCAACACTTTACAATGAACTCCGCACGTGCGGTCAAAAACGCTTGCCTGACCGGATACGGCTATTCATTGCTCCCGGATTTTATGGTCGCAGACGACCTTGCAGAAAACCGTCTGGTGCAGCTGCTGCCAAACTACGAACCCGTGGAGCAATCAATTTACGCCTTTTATGCGCAACGGCGCCATACACCGCAGAAGATACGAGTGTTCATCGACTACTTGGCTGAAGTTTTCGGTCGTTGAACACTAGAATGCTGCCAGGATCATTCTTGTCCGAACTGTTGTGCAGGCCCCCCGAGTTCGGGCGAGCCCCCAAGCGACTACACCAGCCGCACCTCGAAAAACCAGCATCAGCCAGGCGCCAATGCGATGGGGTGACAATCGCGCGTGCCTTCGAAGCCGCAGATCACCGGTCGGTCGTACGCCAGGAGAGCCTCGATTAGGTGGTCATGATCGGAACGATAGTGGCCATCGGGCTTCGATTAGAACTTCATGGCGCAGCTTGCCGGCTGCAGGATTGTGATCCCGATTAAACTGGACGTGCTCTAGATCCACGTCGCGGGGAGGAGGAAAGGAAAAACGGACGAAGAATAAAGCCCGCTCGCAGATCGGGCGGGCCGCTGACGCTGGCGCTCAACCGCGCCGCTCGCGATCCCGGCCGATCGCTCTGCGCAGGGCTCAAGAGCCCCGCTTGATCTGCCCGGCAGGGATGCTCGGCCGCAGTTGCACCGGCCCGTCCGCTCCGCGGCCCGGGGGACGTCTTCGGGAAGAAGACGAGGAAGGACCCGCGAACGGCGGTGTCCGCAACCCCCTTGAAGGAGCATCTCCATGGAACTGAAGTTTGTCGATCCGCGTGCGCTGAAGGATAACCCGGACCAGGCGCGACGCTCGAAATCCAGCCCGCAGGCCGACGCGCTGCTGCTGGCTACCATTCGCGCCGTCGGCATCGTGCAGCCACCTGTCGTGGCGCCGGAAGCGGATGGCGGCAACGGCTATGTCATTGATGCCGGACATCGTCGTGTGAGGCAGGCGATTGCCGCGGGTTTGGAAGAGATCGCCGTGCTGGTGATCGAGCGCGCCGAGGATGGTGGTGCAATGCGGTCGCTGGCCGAGACGCTGGCGCATGAGCAGCTCAATCCCGTCGACCAATGGCGCGCGATTGAGCGGCTGGTCGCGCTCGGCTGGACCGAGGAAGCGATCGCCCTCGCTTTAGCGCTTCCCGTCCGCCAGATCAGGAAGCTGCGCCTGCTCGCCAACGTTCTGCCGGCCATGTTGGACCAGATGGCCAAGGGCGACATGCCCAACGAGCAACAGTTGCGCACCATCGCGTCGGCTTCGCTTGATGAGCAGACGGAGGTCTGGAAGAAGCACAAGCCGTCCAAGACCGATCCCCAGGTGTCGTGGTGGAGCGTGGCGCAGGGCCTGACGAAGCGCCGCATGTACGCGCGGGACGCCAGCTTCGGTGACGATCTCGCTCAGGCCTACGGCATTGCCTGGGGCGAGGACCTGTTCGCTCCGGCCGACGAGGACAGCCGCTATACGACGGATGTCGAGGCCTTCCTTGGCGCGCAGCAGGAGTGGATGGCAAACACTCTGCCCAAGCGCGGCGTGATCGTGGAAGCCGGTCAGTGGGGCGAGCCGAAGCTGCCGCCCAAGGCCGAGCGTGTGTACGGTAAGCGGTCGAAGTCCGATCACACCGCCATGTATCTCGACCGCGACGGCAAGGTGCAGTCGGTCGCGTACCGCATGCCGGCGGCCAAAAAGCCCAAGGGCAGGGATGGCGCTGATGTTGAGGCCGATGGCCATGATATCGTCGTTGCGGCAAAGCCGCGTCCGGACGTGACGCGCAAAGGCGTAGAGATGATCGGCGACCTGCGTACCGACGCGCTGCACGAGGCGCTGTCGCGCGCACCGATCGAGGACGACACGCTGATGGCGCTGCTCGTTCTCGCCTTCGCCGGCCAGAATGTCACAGTGGCATCTGGTGCCCGCGACATCTCCTGTTACGGGGCCGCAGGCCTCGGCGAACATGCCGCGCGCCTGTTAGACCAGGAGGGCAGGCTCGCGTTCGACATGGACACTCTGCGCACCGCCGTGCGGTCCTTGCTGATCGACGTTCTGTCCTGCAGGGAGAATCGCTCCGACAGCGGCGTTGTCGCCCGTGTCGCCGGCGACGTCATCGCCGCCGACAACTTCTTAGCCAACATGGGAACGGAGGACTTCCTGTCATGCCTGTCGCGGCAGGCATTGGAAGCGGCCTGCGCGGATACATCCGTCCTGCCCCGTCAGAAGGTCAAGGACACCCGTGCGGCCCTGGTCGAGCATTTCAAGGAAGGCCGCTTCCTCCACCCGTCGGCGCTGTTTGCGCCCACCCCGGAAAAGCTGACCGCCTGGCTGAAGATGAACGAGGCCAGGCAACAGCCTGAGGACGACGGCACGCCGGCGCACCAGGACGAGCTCGACGGCGATGCGATCGTCGAGCCGCCGCACGACTATGTCGGCGACGATGACGCTGAAGGCTTCCGCGAGGCCGCCGAGTAGCAGCGCGCGCCTTCGTCCTTCCGATCGCATTACCGCCGCCGGTGACCTCACCGGCGGCGGTTTCGTATTCACCCCAAACACCGGAGATCCATCATGTCGGCTCAATTGATCTATGACCTCGTTCCACTCGGTTCGATCGTAACTTATCGCGATGGAGCACCACGCCCGCCCGAACGGCATCGCAAGAAGCTCGCCGCCTGGGAGAACCGCAACAGCGGCGGCCGGCTGATCCGCAAGCAGGCTGAAACCCGCGTCGGCAACACCACGCTGCCGGCGTCCATTACCCTGCACAAGGGTGACTATGGCAGTCAGGGCACCATCGTCCTGCGCGTTCACCAAAGCTTTTCGGTGAACAGCGATCTCAACTTCGCGGTCAAGGAGCGGCCCGCTATCGGCTCGGTCCTGGTGCTCGACCGCGACGGCGAAGACGCCGAACTTGTCTATCTCGCCAGCCATCGTGCGGATGCCGAGGAATGGCTGACGCGGCACGGCTATCCGCGAGCCGTTCTGCAAGATATCACGGCCGAAGCCGTGGCCGCGGATACCGTCGAGGGGAGGGCGGCGGCATGAGCGCGGCCAGTCCCCAGATACGAGACGACGAGGCCCCCGGTTTTCCGGGGGTTTGTTTTGGCCGCAGCGCCGACAACTATCCCGTTGCGCTTGTCGGTGAAACGGCGTTCGCCATGGTTCCGGCCCGGAACGGCCGGTATCATCTTGTCACGGGCTGGCGTATCCGCCGGCCCATGGCCGAATGGACGCGCAGCGATTTCTGCGGCCATGCCGGCGAGCTTGCCGACGCGGCGGCGTTTCGCGCGCATGTCGAGGAGAACGCCCTCCACCAGCAGCAGCGCGCAGCGCTCGGCCGTCGCCAAATCCATTCCCGCGCCCACACGCCATGGGGAACGTCGCAGGGAGCGACCGTCTATGCCGAGGGCGTCGTGGCTCACTCAACGGCAGGCCATGGCGGGTTCCATCTGTCGGCGGAACGAAATCGCAAAGTCCATGACATGCTCCGTGCCGATGGCGGCTGGTATGAAGAGGACTGCCATTGGGCGGCCGTCGCCCAAGCCTTCCCGCAGCTCTTCACCGACTTCGAGATGGCGTGTGCGGAAAAGACGATCCGCGACTGGTATCCGGACGCCTGGGAGGCGATCCACGGGAGGGTGCTCGAACCCGGCCAATCTGCGAAAAAGGACGAGCGGGCATTTTTCGAGAAGCATACCGATGACTGGGTCGTGGTCTCGGCGATCCGTTGCGAGCATCAGGCGGGTTCCACCGAGGTTATCGCGACCCCTGGCGGCAAGCGTGGACCGGGCACGGAGGAACGTCGCTTTCTCGTTCCGATCGACGAATACCATGTCGGCCGCTTTGGATTCGTCATCGATGTTACGCGCCATCGTGTCTATGGCGGGCCATCGAGCTTCATGGATTGGCAGGGGAGCGACACATAATGTCTGTCCCCGATCGCCGCGCGCAGCTCTTTCGCATGGAGGAGGCACGGCGCCAGACACAGCGCCAGCTCGATATGATCGACCGGCAGATCATAAGGCGGATGACGGCGATTATTCCGCAGCTCAAGCCCCAGCGTACCGGCCACCGACGCCTTAAACCTGCCGATGCCAGGACCTTTCTGGAACGGTATCGATCGAACCTTGCCGCGATCACACAGGAAAGGCAGCACGAGATCGATGCGCTATCTCGCAAACTGGCAAGGCAGGACGCTGCAATCGAGGTGCTGCGTGCCAGACTGCCGCCGGATCTGCTGCGCGCCTGATACTGCGGCCTGCTCGGCGCCTGCGTACGAATTCGGTTCGCAACACCAGCCCCTTGATCGCGTCATGCCGGCAGTCGATTTCGTCGGGATTGTCGGTGAGCCGGATCCACTTGATCACCGTGCCCTGCTTCAGGCTCTGCCCCGCGCTTTTGACCTTGAGGTCCTTGACGAGGGCGACGGAGTCGCGGTCGGCCAGCACCTTGCCGGCGCATCGCGCACTTCGATGCTTCCGGCAGTAGCTGCAATAGCGGCCATCCCGACGCTGGTCGCCATTCCCCTGTCGCGTCGTCATAGACGTAGTCGTCGTTCTGATCTGTCATTGCGGCGGGATTGAAACCAGTGCGTTGTCAGTCCGACGTGGGAGCAGGCCGAAGATCTGATCCGCATCGCGCGGACCGGCGCACATCTCCGAGACCGGCAGGAGCCGATGTTCAACGCCGTCCCTCGCGCAGCTAGCGGGCAGGCGGATCGTGTGGCGGCGGGAATTGAACAGTGCATTTCCTCCCGCATGCCGATGTCCGAATTCATCCCTGGCCGCTCTTTCCGGCGGGTTTGCTGCGGTCTGAACCGGCGGCTGTCCGCTTCAAGGCCGCTATCGCGCCGCGGAGCGGCCGGAACCCGCCGATCTCGGCAAGGCCGGCCCGCGTCCTGCGCAGGGACCAGTGAAGGACTGGCCCCCGCTTTTCCGCAAGCCGACCCCGCTCGCCTGGCAGGTCCCGGACCCTGAAGCGTCCAGCTTCCGCCGGTTCCTTTCGACCGCACCCGCAGGGAAGACCGGCAAGGGCCGGAACACCTGAAGGGCATCGCTAGAAAGGAAAGCTCAATGTCCAGTTCAACCCGCTCCACCAGGACCAAGGCCCGCGTCGTCCAGCTTCGCAAGGGCACGACACTCGAAATGGTTCGGCTCTGCTGCCCCGACGGCCATCAGGCCACGCTCATCTCCGAAAGCTTCGGCCTTCCCGTCCTCGACAGCGACGGCATCCGCGAATTCCACGAGCGCAGCCTGATCGATGGCGCCGACACACTCTCCGAGGGACTTTCCGACAAGGCGATGCAGATCCACGTGCAGAGGATCGTCGGCTCCTTTGTCGGCTCCGCTTATGGAGCAGGCCAGTTCTACTCGAAGGCCGTCACCGAGGCCAAGGACGCCACAGCCAGGCTCGCCAACGATACCCGCGATGAGGACCTCGATGGCCCGGTGGGTTTCGACAGCAATGCACAGCGCAAGCGCGAGTTCGCCGCCGACATGGGCCTTCAAGCTCACGCGTTGCGCATGGCGGCCGAGGGCGCCGTCACCGCCTACGAGCACATCGTCGGCGAGAGCTGGAGGCCCTACGAGCGACAGGTCGAGAACCCCGGCCAGGGCGTCAGCCGGCAGGCGGCCGATGTGCAGATGGCGGCTCTGGGCTAGCTGCCACCGGGCGGAGCTTCGGCTCCGCCCGGCCTTCTTGGTCGATGCTGGCGCCATCATCGCGCTCCTGTCCGACGAGCCCGAAGCACCAGCGGGTTTGCGATGCGCTCGCCGACGCGCAGAAGCGGATTGCCGTCCGGTTGCCGTGCTGGAGGCAGCCCTCGGTCTGGCAAGGCCCGACAAGTTCGGTAAGTTGAGCCGATCATGCTGGAATTTCTGGAAGTGCGTGTGCATCGAGATTCGCGATCTGCCGCCAGCGAAGCGCACCACCCGTAGTCCAGACCGGGAAGTCAGAAGTTCCGCGATCGCTTTGACAGCGCTTCAGCGATGAACGCCGTTTTGGCGTTGCTGTAGCCTTCCCGATCAGAGCCGAACCTGTCGGCAAGGCGCTTCTTGAGAAGCCCATATGTTTTCGTCACGTCGGGATTGGCGCGCAAGTAGTCGCGAAAAGCTATATGCCGCCCGAGTTCTGGATTGGCCGCTGCACATACGTAGAGGTGATGCGCCGGCAACCTGCTCGGCTGAGTAAAGGCGTGACGCCCATCAATTCCCCTCTCACCCTCATACGTATATCCAATTTTCGACAGCTTACTGATAGCAAGAGAAAGGTCGGCTTCGGTTGGAATCACCACGTCCATGTCGATTATCGGCTTTGCGGCTAAACCGGCGACCGAAGTGCTTCCGATATGCTCAATCTCAAGCGCAGTTGCCCCTAGAGCTGGCGCAATCTCATCTCTGATCTGAGCAAAAACATCGGGCCATGCGGGATCATACGGCACGATAATTACAGGATTGATCATTTTTCCAACCGAGGGCTTTTGCCGCGAAATTCCCGAAGCCTGCGACGGGTTATGCGACAAACTCATGTGACGTAGCAAGTCCCAGGATCATCGCGGCTCTTGAGCTTTGCTCCAGACGGACAAGCCGCCAACGCAGACCGCAATGGCGAAGCCGCACACCATGTAGAGGGTCGCCTCGGAGGCTCCGGGCACCATTGTCGGCAGCAGATATATGGCAAGGCCAAACCCACTCGTAAGCAGGGTCGTGAAGGCTTGCACGCGGCCGATCATCGTGGTGTCCACAACCGTCAGAAGATGGCCATTGGCTGCCGCTCGGGCCACGTTCCAGAGCATGCCGGCCACGCAATAAAGAACAACGGCGACTGCCGGACGTGTAGCCAGGGAGAACAGAATCAGGGAGGCGCCCGCGGCAATCAGGATTGTCGGCGTAAGATTTCGGAGGCGTTCGGCAATTGATGCAATGCCGACAACCGCCAACGCGAGCATCCCAGCGACAGCGGCTGTCATTTCGAGCAGGCCGAACAGTCCGCTGTCTCCGCTGAGCGATCGGGTCACAAAACCTGGAAGGAGCAGATTGGTGATCTGGATCACGGCAAAGGCCAGGCCGACAGTTACCGCCGCAGAGAGACTTTGGGGGTTGTTGAGCAAATAGCTCAGCGCCTGCCTCGAAGCGGGAATGAGGCTGAGCCGCTGCGACGATTGAACATTGCCGCCATGCGACGTGATCATCTTCAGCATGGGAAGACAGGCCAGCGCCACCAGTGCGAACAATAGGGCAGACATGGGACTGCCGAGCCTGTCGATGGCAAGTCCGGCAGCACCTGTTCCGATCGCTATGCCAGTCTGGTTAAAGAGGGAGAGCCGAAGGGCGAATCCCATGCGCTGGGCTTCTGGGACAATCGCCTGCAAAATACCACTCAACGATCCCGCCAAAAGCGCGAACCCGAAGGCTCCCAATACGCCGGAAACGATGAGAAGCACTGGCGACAGAGATTCTGCGACAATTCCGGTGGGAGCGAGAAGGAACAGCCCTAAGGCCCTGATCATCTGCCCTGCCACCGTCACGGTCCGCCGATCGTGCCGATCGACCAGATGACCCGCGACCGGCGCAAGCAACAGACCTGCCACACTGGATGAAAGCAACACCAGTCCCACCAGCCGAGAGCCGCCACCATGGAAAGCTATCCAGGCAGGCAGAACGATTCCGACACCAACGATAAAGAAAGAAGCGCACGAAAATGCAATGAATAGCGGTCGTTCAAAAGCTCTCACGCGGTATCCAGCCTGATCAACATTGCTGCGCCTGGCACCCGATTCGCTAGCAGGCACCCTGGGCCAAAAAGCAATAAATGAGAACAAGCAGGCAGACCACCTGATGCGGCCGTGCCAACCGCGGTCGTCACGAATGTTGGTCCTGCTCCGGTCCTCGTTCCGCGAAACGGCTTCGCCGTCCTCCACTAACGTTGTGGCCCTCAAGCGACGTGTCCCTTCCTTCCGATTGCTCTTCTGCGGGTTCGCGGGCCTGCGGTCCTGCGCTGTCGGACCTCGTGACGGCCGCGATTGGCGCGGCCTCGAATGGAGGTCCGGAAAATGGACAGGAAAAGCAACAAACCCCGCGTCGATATCTACGTGAAGATCACCGACCGTATCGTCGCGGAGCTGGAAAAGGGCGTGCGTCCGTGGGTGAAGCCGTGGAGCGCGGCGAACACCACGGGGCGTATTACGCGCCCGCTGCGCCACAATGGATTGCCGTATCAGGGGATCAATACCCTGCTTCTCTGGTCGGAGGCGGTTTCGAGGGGTTTTGTTTCCCCAACCTGGATGACGTTCAAGCAGAGCGTCGAGCTCGGCGGTCATGTCCGCAAAGGCGAGACCGGCTCGATGGTTGTCTATGCCAGCCGCATCGTACGCACCGAAACCGATGCCCATGGCGAAGAGGTCGAGCGCGGGATCCCGTTCCTCAAGGCCTATACGGTGTTTTGTGCCGACCAGATCGACGGCTTGCCGGCGCAGTATTACGGCAATCCCGCGCCGGTGTCCGATCCGGTGGAGCGGATCGAACATGCGGATGCCTTCTTCGCAAATACCGGGGCCGTCATCCGCCACGGTGGCGACAAGGCGTATTTTGATCCGGCTCTCGACGTTGTGCAAATGCCGCCGTTCGAGAGTTTCCGCGACGGGCCCGGCTACTATGCAACCCTCGGACACGAAATTACCCATTGGGTCGGGTCGGAAAAGCGCCTCGATCGCAACCTCTCCCGTTATCACAAGGATCGCGAGTTCCGGGCCCACGAAGAGCTCGTGGCCGACCTCGGCGGCTGCTTTTTAGCAGCTGACCTCGGCATCGTGCCAGAGCTCGAGCCGCGGCCGGATCATGCCAGCTACCTGGCAAGCTGGCTCGAAATTCTCAGGAACGAGAAGCGCTTCATCTTTGCCGCGGCGGCCCATGCCCAGCGTGCGGTCAACTATCTGCATGATCTCGAGCCGAATGCGACACAGATCGCGGAGGCTGCATGATGTTGCATTCTCCGATCGTTGCCGGGGGTGGCGCGGAGCCATCCCCCATCCGCCTTCGTGTGCTCAGCCTCGGGGCAGGGGTCCAGTCCACCACGCTCGCGCTGATGGCCGCCCATGGGCATTTCGGCTCATTGGATTGTGCAATCTTCGCCGATACCGGCTGGGAGCCAGCCGCAGTCTACGAGCATCTGCGCTGGCTGATGTCGCCGAACGTCCTGCCATTCCCGGTGCATATCGTGTCGGCCCGCAATCTTCGGGAGAGCCTGATTGACGCTGGCAATGGCAAGAGATGGGCGTCGATCCCGGCTTTCACCCGCACCGTCGACCGCCGCGGTAATATCTCGATCGGCATGATACGGCGACAATGCACAACCACCAGCAAGATCGAACCGATCAGCCGCAAGGTGCGGGAACTGGCTGGTCTCACGCGCAAACGCTCCCCGACATACCCCGTCGTTCACCAGTGGCTGGGCATCTCGATGGACGAGGTGGTGCGCATGAAGCCGAGCCGGGCAGCGTGGCAACTCAACCGCTTTCCCCTCATCGAGAGCCGCATGACCCGGAAGGACTGTCTCGATTGGCTGAAAAGCCATGGCTATCCGAAACCGCCGAAGAGCGCGTGCATCGGCTGCCCCTTCCACAGTGACGCCATGTGGCGATCCATGCGGAACAACGACCGGGCGGCGTGGGACGATGCCGTGGAGGTGGATCGGGCGATCCGAACCGGCCTGCGTGGCATACGCGGCGAGGTCTTCCTGCATCGCTCCGGCGTTCCCCTCGATGAAGCCGATTTGTCTACAGCGGCCGACCACGGCCAGCTCGACCTCTGGCCGAATGAATGCGAGGGCATGTGCGGTCTGTAATGTCCCGCCTGGCACACGTCGGTGGCTTCAAGCACACCGGCGCCCTGCAGCCAGGCTGAAGACCCGCCATGGCACCGGTCAGTTTCGGGCAGTAGCCCAGCGGGCCGAGTCGGATCAGCCGGCCCGTGCCGACGTCCAGCCCGAGACGGGTATTTCCATGACCGTGTAGCGGCCATCCATCTTGAAGGGCAGACGCCGGACCCGGACTTTCGCCAGCCGGCCGGTCGTCCTTTGACCGGATAGGAGGCGGCGGTGCGTCCCTTCCGGTTGGACGGTCTGTCGTTATGCGATGGCGCCTGACGGGGAGGACGTGTTTGATGACGCCTCACCGTGGCTCCGGTTGCGCTGATCATGCCGATAGGGTTCGCCTGTCGTCTGGCCGGCGATTTCATGAAAGGGCGCACCACCTGCGTCCTCGATGTGGCTTGTCTGACCGAAGGCCGTCTTCGCTTCGCTACGCCTCGTTCTCAAACCCGCAACAGCCGGTCGCGACTTTCTTCCCCTGACGGCTGCGCCGCCATTCCGCGCGGAACAAGAAAGCCTCGCCCTGGCTGCCCTCCACTGCGTTGCGTCCCCTGCGGGGTGCGGGCCGATCGCCTCCGGTCTGTCGACCGCCATCGAGGTCGCGATGGTCGCGGCCCGAGAAACTCACGGAGACGACATCATGGCTACCATCGGCACCTTCACTTCCTCGGGCAACGGTTTTGCGGGCACGATCAAGACGCTCAACCTCAACGTCAAGGCCAAGCTGGTCCGCATCGAGAGCCCCTCCGACAAGGGCCCGCACTTCCGCATCTTCTCAGGCAATGTCGAGCTGGGTGCGGCTTGGCAGAAGGTCTCCAGGGAAACCGAGCGCGACTACCTCTCGGTCAAGCTGGACGACCCGAGCTTCCCCGCTCCGATCTACGCCACCCTGATCGAGGTGGAAGGCGAGGAAGGGCTCCAGCTCATCTGGTCCCGGCCCAACCGCGACTGATCGGACACCAATAGCGGCCCCGTCGCCAGACGGGGCCGCTATTGCATGTCGAGATGCCGGCCTCGGACGATAGCCACGCTTTCTCTTGCTGCGCAACAGCTCCAGGAACAACCTGACGGCTTCCCTCTCCTCGTCGAAGGAGTGCTGAACCATCCGTCCGCGCGTCCCGATCCGTCCCCAACGGCGGATCAGGCATGTCTGACCGAACAGTGTCTCATTGATAGACATGGCGTAGAACCGGGCCATGTTCCGACTCACGTCCATGCGTTCGATATAGAGGCGATAGCGTTGCGCAACCATGCCAACAGGATCGCGCAGGCAGAGTCCGCCGTCCAATGACAGCTTTGAATCGGTGGACCCGGATCGATTCATTCCCGTGAAGGGTCGTGGGACCGGCACACGCCCCGAGGCACCGAGGTTGACAACATCGGCTTTCCGCCACTCGGTGCAGTTCGCGAACCGGGCCTTCGATTTCTCGACGATCTCGGCCCACCGAAAACGAGCCGCCAGAGCGGTCAGCCGTTCAACGTATCCTTCACCGCCTTCGCCGGCGCGAAGGTGAGCTTTCTCGAGGCGGCGATTTTGATCGTGGCGCCGGTCGACGGGTTGCGTCCCTCACGCGCCGGCGTGTCCTTGACCTTGAACTTGCCGAAGCCCGGTATGCTGGTTTCCGCCCCCGATCGGGCGGCGTCCGAGATCTCCTTAAACACGCTTTCCACGATAGCCTTGACCTGCGCCTTGCTCAGGCTCTGCTCCGCGGCAATCTTGTCGGCGATTTCGGTTGTTGTCGTCATGATCTGCATATCCTCTGCTGCATCATCCTCGCCTACCTATGGCAATCACAACATGCCAATGGAACTCACGGATCGTGGGATTTCGTCGGCAATCCACTGGAAATAGCCGCGGATACCAATTTCAGGATCTTCCATGCTCTGACAAGAGGCGGATGTACACCAGCAGCTTCCGAAATCTCCAAGGTCGACCAGCCCTGCGCTGATCTCCTGGGGTTGGCGAACGACGCGTCAAGCGCGAAGATATGGTTTTGGCGCTGTAGGTGCGGCCCACATCGACGGGCAGAATGGCCCGTCGATGCTCCCAAGCCCCGGTGACCGTGCTTGAGCACTGTCAAGGTCGCGCGGACCTGCGCCGCAGATCAGTGCGCCGCGAATCGGTTGCCTTGACAGCGCGAAACGCGGTCACAGTTTCGGCAGGCGGTCGGCGTGCTTCTCGAGAAAATCGTTGACTGCTTCAACATAGTAGTCGTTGACCCGCCTGCCTTCCGAAGCAGCGAGCAAGCGCAGGCGCCGCTTGTCCTTGGCGGCGACATAGATGGTCGTCGGCTCCTTCTTGTCCTCCCGGAGCGATTTTCCAGCGACAGGATCACGTTTTTCGCCCGCTTCCTTAACCTTGCGGATATCGGTGCCGCTCAGTTCCAGTTTCGGGCGGCTCAGCTTGGGAAGCGCAGGCGAAGCCGGCTGCATCACGCTCAGCAGGGCGTCCTTTTTGGCGTTGTTGTCCATCACGTCACTCCGCTGCGGCCGACCGGTTTGCCTCAATCACATACTGGACAATCTCGGCAAATATCGCCTCGGATTCGACTATCGCCTTCGGGTCCACTCGGCCGCCCGCGTAGAGCGTCGCGCCGGTCTGCATGTCCTTGTAAGCAATGCGGTAGGGCATTTCATCTCCGGCAATTCGTGTGCCGTTTTGCTGTATGATCTCCCGCAAGTCGGCAAGCGCCCTTGCCCGCTTGTCGATAAAGGTGTTGTTCGTGAACACATACATCACCGGCAGGGCAAAGCCGCGGTTCTCGGCGACCAGGGGAATGTGGCCGTTCACAAGCTGATGAGCGGCGGTAATATCGTCCATCGCAAGATGCACCGGCACCACGGCGATGTCGGCAGCAAAAAGCGCAGCGGTCAGCTCATCGTTGGTCTTGCCTTCGGTGTCGATGATGACCAGCTTGCCCTTTCTATCCTGTTCCTGGGCGAGCGCGAGGATGTCGGTGGGCGTCGTGACCGCCACGATCTCCAGATTTTCGGGCTTGTTGCCGAAGCGATTGAGCAGCATCGACCAGCGGTCGATATTCCTGCGCTCGTCGGCGTCGATGACAAAAACTTGGTGGCCTTGGTGCGCGGCGACACTCGCCAAGGCACGCACGAGCGTGGATTTTCCGACGCCGCCTTTTGCCACGGCAACGGTGATGATCATCAGGCTCCGTCCTTCGCTGAAAGCGCTATAGCGTTCTGATTTATAACGTTGCGGCGCTGCGACTTTCAAGCAATTTGATACTTTAATTTATGCCGCTGCGAAGCCTTGGCGGCATGACGTTACGCCGCCATGAATTGCAGCGTTGTGCCGTCGTAACGCTGTGCCATTGTGATGGCGTGTTGCTGTTCCGCTACAACGGCATAGAGTAATACTGCTATAGAGCTACAGCATCATTCAATTATAAAGAATGCGCGCGCAGCGGCGCACTGGATAAAGAATGAATTGCTCTGACGGTGGCAATGTCATGATCTTGTTTTTCCCCCATGTTTAAGGTATCTCGTCTTTGGCAGGATAGCGAGATTTGTGGAACAAATCCCTTTTGCGCGCCCGCGTTGCGGGCTTAGGTCGGAAAACATGGGGGACAAACAAGACCGTGCCGCGTCAAGCCGCCAGCTACGGAGAAGTTGTCAGGTTCCGCGTTAGTGCCGACGAAAAGGCGGCGCTCGCCGCCGTCAGCGAGCGCGAAGGCGTGCCGGAATCCGAGGTCGTCCGCCGTCTTCTGCGTGCTGAAACGGGGCTGTTTCTGCCGGTGGCCGCTGTCGATCGACCCGCGATCGAAGGGCTGCAAGAACAGTTGCGCAAGATCGGCGGCAATCTCAATCAGGCCGTTCGTGCCATGAATGCCGGCCGCGTTGGCTACGAACCAGCGCTCGCCAAGAGCCTCGCAGCACTTCTCGGAATGATGCAGCCGATGAACAAGCGGCTTGCTGAAATGGCGCGGCCGGCCCGGGCACGACGGAGCCGGGATCCATGAGCGGGTATTTCACCGAGCTGGCGCTCAGCATCGATGAGATGCTTGGCGGTAACGCGCCGGCCGTCGAGGCAGGGATAACGGACGAGCTGTCGTCGGCAGAGGAGATCCGGCGACGGGCCTATGCCACTACTGTGGCAGCCTGGAGCTCACCGGTAGCGACACTGGGCACCGACAATGCTCTGGCGACGCGATCGTCCGGGCGTGCAGCGGGAATAGGGAAGGGCAGCGCAAAAATTTCATCCACGCAGCGGCCAGCCGCTGCAGCGCAAGCGAAACCGGCCGCGCCGGCGGCCGTGAAATTCGCTGCTACCGGAAATTCAACGCCAAGCGCAAGCGCAGGGCCGCTCACAGCGGCGGCAGTTGCCGGCGCGATGGACTCTGCAACCATCACTGCCGCTCTGCGGCCGTTTACCGGGCAAAATGACCCGATCGCCGTTTTCACCAAAGTCGCCGCAATGGCGGTCGCCAATGACGAGGATGAAAGACGGCGACGAGGAGGGGGTGGTGGTGGTGGCAGTGGTGGCGGTGGTGGCCACCCGGTTTCGACCGCTGTTGCAAAGGCCACGCGCGGACCAAGCCATGCGCAGGCAATCGCGGCGCGCGCGGGAATCGCGGCCGGCGCGCAGCCAGCGGTGTTCAAGGTCGTTTCGACTGCCGCGACGAACGGTGCTGCCGGCGCCTTGCTCGAATATCTCGGCACCAGGCCCGATGAGGACGGCAAGAAACACGATATCGAGGTTTTCACGAGCTCGGGGCTCAGTGTCGAAACGCGCGAGCAGCGACGGGCGCTTCTGGAGGAGTGGCAGGAAGACTTTCGCGAGCCGTTCAAAAACACGAATTTTATCGAGGTCGACGTCGAGCTCGCCAGTGATCCATCGCGGGAGGAACTGCACGATGCGTTGAATGCCGCGTTCGGCAGCAGGCCCTTCGTCTATGCGCGCGCAGGCACCACCGTGAAGGTCTATGCCTACACCGACATGAAAGCGGCAGCACTTGCAAAGGCATTGCAGAAGCTCGACCACGAAAACGGCAGGGGAGGTGTTCTGCAATGGGCCGATGACGGGATTGCTGCCCGGCTGAAGGGCGCCGGTGTTGTCGGCAAGGCCGAGATCAAAGCGGCCGTTTCGACCGAGAGAGGCGGGCAATACTTTCTGCAGAAATTCATTCGCGCCAATGCCGGCGTGGTCAAGTCCGACGGCGACGAGCTGTCCGCTGGCCAGCGCGCCGACAAGGCCGCGCAAGCCCTCTACGCGTCGTGGAAGACGGATTTCAAGACGGTGGAGCCACGCAACGTTTATCACGTCGTCTTTTCGGCCAAGACCGGCACAGACGCGCGTGCGTTGCTGCGCGTGGCCGAGAACGTGCTTGCCGAAAAGGTCCCTGACCACAAATGGGCGATCGCGCATCATCCGGAGACCGGGCACGTCCACGTGCACGCGATGATCCTTGCGCGCTCGGAAAGCGGCCGGCAGCTGCATTTCAGCAAGGCCGACCTTTACGAGTGGCGTGCGGCCTACGCCGAAAAAGCCCGCCAGGAGGGGATTGCTATGGTGGCGACCAGCCGCATGGACGTTGCCGCTTCGCGGCCGTTCAACATGCGCCAGGTCGGTGTGTACGAACGATCGAAGCGGGACACACGTTACTCTGTTTCGCCGACGATCGCGCAACGCGTCGAAGCGAAGCGCCAGGCCGTTTTTGAGGCAAAGACGATCGCCGCCTATGGGGCACGGATCTCGCGCGGCTGGCAGCTGACCGCCACCATGGTGCGCGAGGCTATGCCAGGGTTGCAGGCGGACGCCGGCGCAGCAGCGTTTTCGGCCACGATCGCCGAAGTCGCGGCCGTTCAGAGGTCCGAACTTCGCGCGGCGCCGGCGTCAGGCGGGGAGGGGAGATCGCTATCGCCGTCGGTCGAAAAAGTTGTTACTCTAATTGATCTGACCAACCGTATACAGGAGATCATGAGCATGGAATTGTCGCCGCTCGAACTTCGCCGGAGGATCGCGGATGTGAACAAGGCCTTCGACCGGATCGACAGCTCCTTGTCGAAGCCGGAGGACAAGCAGGAGCTCGCGGGCATACGAGGGGAAATGAACGGCCTGTTGAACGAACGGCTGAATGATGTGCGCGTGCAGGCGGTTACTGGCGGTACCGGGGTCACGGACACGGTGCGAGACGAAGGCCGCTCTCTTGGCGAAAAAGAGCACCAGGCCAAGACGCAGGATCGCGCAAACGAGCAGAACCCACGGCAGCCCGACAAACAGGCCGCACCGGGCTCCACAGCGGGAAAGAAGGCCGAGCAGCAGGCGGATCGTGTCGAACGTCAAAACCGCGACACGCAACGCTCTTTGGACGACGATCGGGAGCGTTGAGTAGGGAGGTGGCGGGCTTCCAATCGACGGGAGTCGATCCCCTTGCGGACCATCCCCGATGGGAGGTCAAGGGAACGAAGTGACCCGCATGCGACTTTCGAGCTCCGCAGGGCGAGGGCCACCTCGCGCAGCATGTCGGACGTTGAGGTCAATTTTGCCGCCTCCCGAAGCCGCCATCCTAAGCGACCATAGAGGTTGTGGCAGCGGATGAGCAGACATTGATCTCAGGCCCGCCGCCATTCGCTTTGCTTCGTAGGGCGGCATTGTTGACACGACGGACCGCCGGAGGCATTGCCGTCCCATCAACGGGACTTGGGCAATATGAAGAGACTGATTTCGGCGGTGCTGGCCGCCACCTTTCTTGCGGCGACATCGGCATCGGCTGAACCGCATTTCGCGGACTATCCCACGAAAACTTATCTGAAGGGCAAATCCGTATTGCCGAAATTCACGGGTTCCGGCGCTCACTATAGGACGCGCATCCGGAACGAGATGAAGGCCGGGCCAAATTTCGGCGGTCATTTCACCCTGATCGAAATCGGCTGCGGCACATCCTGCATCTTCGCGTTTCTGATCGACGCCAGGGACGGTAGGGTGGTCGATTTCCCGCTCGGCGGTGAGGAGAACTACCAGCTCCAGATGAAATACGGGATCGACAGCACCCTGCTGCAGGCGGACTGGATGGACACGACCGTTGGCGACTACGACACGTGCATCCGCAGCTACTACGACATCGGATCGGGAAACCTGACGAAAGTCTCCGAGGAGACCTACAAGGTCGAGCGGTTTTCGTTCTGCAGGCAGTGATGCCCGATTAGCCACCGTTTGCGGGCTGGCCGACATCGACGGCTTTCATCAGCTGGAAGCGGTCGTCATAGGATTGGTTCAGGCAGAGCAAATTGCCGCCACAGGAATTCCGTTGCTTGATCCAATCGCGCTGGTTTGCCAGCAGTGCCTTGCGAACCTTCGCGTTGTCGTAGCTCCGCATGAAGAGATAGATCGCGTTCATCGCTCGGTCTTTCGCCCATAATCCGGCATCTCGGCATAGGACTTTTTCCGTTAGCGTAACCGCCTTCCGGCAATCGAAACTCGGGCCTTCGATGCCTGTCGGCAAACCCTGGTCTCGCAGATGAGCCTCCGTCTCCAAACAGACCGTGAGCGCTCCCTTGGTGTTCAGCTCCGTCTTTGCTTCTTCGAGCATCGGCGTCCAGACATCGATCCAGATGTCGTTCCCCGCGACCTGCTGACCCGTCTTGATCGCTTCCATGTTCTCCCGCTCGACGATTCCTTTGTCGAATAGGAAGAATCCTTCGCAACGTGAGCGGAGCATGCCGTAAGACACAAATCGATCCGCGTAGATGTCAACCGTCGGTGCATCCCTTGGTGTGGTAACCTTCAAACCGTCTTGTTCGAAGATGTCGATTCCGAGTGCCCGCGCTCGATCCGGCGTCAGGAGTAGGAAATCGTTCGGCCCAGCAATCGTGAAGAATCGGATCGCTTCGATGCGCAGACCGAGGTGCGTCAGGTAAGATCCGATCTCGGCATTGGCCACTCCGGATTCCTTGTACTCGCCGTTCTCCTCCCGGTAGGCGGCATGGAAGCCGATCTTTGAAGAAGCCGACATATATCGCCGGGCACCCGCAACCCAGATCAGGCCGCAGGCGGAAAAACACTCGCTATCCGGTAAAACCATAGTCGCATAGTTGTGGAGCCGGATTTCCGCCCCGATCTGCAGAGACTCCTTAACAAGGCCGCCTGGGCTCTGAAGGATAACCGAAATCCGATCATGACCCTGGATCAGATCGTAGAAGCGGTCGCCATCGCCGCCGGCGATTTCGCCTTTGATGCTGATGAACCCGACATTACCTGGAATATCGAGAAATTCGATCTCGGCTGCCTCTGCCGAGGTCACCGTTACCAGCAACGCGAAAGCGCAGAACAGAATCCGCCACATAGCCCAAGCCCCTTTGCCCAAAGCACTCTGTAGCAAACTTCCCCCCCTGATCAATGCAGCAATGGTCAGCCTTTCATAAAACTTTCATAAACCTGTTCTGCTACTCCTGTTGTTTCGGGGACTTGGACAAGAGTAGAAATGGATCAACCTATTGCCGCCGATTCATGGCAGGAGATACGCCTTCAGGTTCTCAAGCGTGACAACTACCGTTGTGTCTCGTGCTCGACCCCGGTGAAGTCGGCCCAAGCGGATGTCCATCACCTGTTACCCAGATCGATGGGTGGAACGGACGAACTCGCGAATCTGGTTACCCTCTGTGATGGCTGCCATGCAGTCCATCACCCAAACCTGGCGGGTGGTCTTGCGAGACGCGTTATTGAGCGATGGGCGGTCAGGCTTGCCCGTTGGTTGGATACTGAAGGCCAGGTTTCAGAAGGCGTCGGCAATTTCGGCCCGGTCCTCCGTCTGTTCGAGATGGATCGCTTCCGGCAAGGCCAGTTGCCGATTGTGCTGGCAGCTCTCTCTGGAAAATCGGTCCTGGTCGTCAGTCCCACTGGATCGGGCAAGACCCTTTGCTTCCAACTACCTGCTGTGCTTCGCTGCGGTCTGACCATGGTTGTTAGTCCTCTGAAAACTCTGATGTCGGAACAGGTGTCTGATCTGTTGGCCAAGAAGATCCCGGCCACCTTTATCAATAGCGACCTGAGCGTCGACGAAAAGCAAACCCGGTTTTCGCTGCTGGGACGGGGCGCGATCAAATTGCTCTATCTGGCTCCCGAGCGCTTCTTTGTCAGGAGCGAGGACGAACGTGCTTCCCTGAAGCAGACGCGGCCATCGTTCATCGTCGTGGACGAGGCCCATTGTGTCGATCAATGGGGTAGGGACTTTCGGCGGGAATACGGGCGCCTCAAGGAGGTCCGCGAAAAGCTAGGTGCGCCACCCGTCTTGGCGTTCACCGCGACCGCTGGGCGAGAGATGCAGCAACGCATCCTCAAATCGCTCGGTATCGAAGACGCCGAGATCTTTGTGCGCGATGTCGACAGACCGAATATCGCGCTACTCCGATGGCGACGCGCAGCCGATCAGCGAGCCGGGGAAATCGCATCTCTCCTGCGGATACCGCAGCTCCAAGGACAGAAGGCGATGGTGTTCGTGCCCTCGACGAAGGTTGGAGAGGAGTTGCAAGCGGAGCTACGCAATCTCGGGCTTGAAGTGCCGCTCTATCACTCCAGACTGGGAAACGCTTGGGAACGACAGGAACTCGTCAAGCGCTTCCTTGGGCAAAGCAGGCCGCCCGTCGACCAGATCATCTGCACTAACGCCTTTGGCATGGGCCTCGATGTGCCGAATGTCCGCCTCGTGATCCATTGGCAGCAGCCGGCCTCGGTTGAAGACCAGCTACAGGAATTCGGTCGCGCCGGGAGGGATGGAAAGCCTTCCGTGGCGGTCATGTTCCACAATGGTTCGAGCGTCGGCCGCGATATCTCAAGGCTACGTTTCATGGCCGAGAAAACAGTGGAGGCAGCACAGATCTCCGCGCTCGACCGGGAGCATATGCTGGAGCAACGCTATCATCAGATTGATCAGGTCAGTGAGCTGATGAAGACCCGGTCCTGCATGCGCACCGCAATCTCGGAATATTTTCAGGGGCCGAAGACCACTCGACGTCCAAGCTTTTCGGTCTGGATTCTGGATTGGGCATTCGGCACTCGGACGAAGTCTCGACGTTTCCGCGCCTGTTGCGATCATTGCGATAAGGCGGAGATCAGACGCCGCGGGATGGCGGGGTACGTTGCCCGGGTCATTGCTGGCTAGGTTTACAGGGCCGATGCAGACCTGCACATTGCTGCGGGGCGAGGGAAATTATGCTGGCGCCCGGCCAACCACTTCCGGCTAGACGTCTATCCGCCTCAGTCGATCCTCGATCGGCACAAGGGCATCCGCTGCCCTGATCTGCACCTTCGAAACGGGCCGTTGCCCGACCCACGCTTCCGGCATCTTCACCAGCGCGATGTGCTCAGGGCCATTGAATATAATCTCGCCTCTGAGGCTGTCGAAGTCGATATCGAAAAACAGCAGGTGGTCGGCTCGGGTATCGACGCACCGGAACACCGGGCCTCTTCCGGTTCCCGTTGCTTTCACCTGCACGGAACGCCTGTCGGCAGCGTGGCCGTCGATACCGGTGCCGTTCGCTTCGATCAGCTTGATGCCGAAAAGTTCGGCTGCCACCGCCTCACCGATGTCGCCAACCAGATTGCCGTCGAGCGTGAATTTGAGGCCAGCGACCTTGTAATGTTCCCGCAGCCTGTTTCGTGCGGCAACCAGCTCGGCAACGACTGGCGGCAATGAGAATTCGCGTCTGTATGGCATTGTTAAACTCTTGCGGGCCGATCCCCGCCCCCCATTTTCGAGTGAATCGATGTCGTGCTTCTTCCAACTACTGCAATGCGGTTACCAATAGGCAATCTTCCTGAGGTGCTGACCGAACAAGGCTTCGCGCCGCATCGCTGCCGTTGTGGACGGTTCTCTCACCGTCTGAAAGCGGACATCAATCACACAGGACGTCGCGGTCGCGCTAGCACCGGATCTTCACATCGCGAGCTTCTGACGAGGGTTTCTGTTGAGAGTGGCGACCTGGGAACCGCACGGCTGACACGGCAGCTCGGCCGCTGCCGCCGTGTATGTAAGTTCTTCGGCGGTAGGCTACCCAGTGGCCTTGATCTCGTTCATAAGTGAAGGATCCGGGCACATTGCTTCGCGTTCAACCGACGACTCCGGATAGGGCCACGCCTCGTAGAGGATGTTCATGTTCAACTTGCTGATGCGCTCGACGGATTGGAACAACACCAAGGAGTCCATGCCGCTCGAACGGATGTTCGAGTACACCGAAAAGCATCTGGCATCGAGCTACATGAACGGCACGACACCGAACTTCGATTGGCTCATCCAGCACCCTTGCCTCTTTATGGACGAGGGAACGAAGGAGGAGCCCGTCTACGTCGGTCGCATCAACCGCTGCCGTATAACCGGCAACGAAGTGGCCATCGAATACCAGATCGATAAAGAGGCCCCCGTCCTTCGCAACAGCTTCATATACGCGAACCGCAAGCTGTTTGACATGAACGTGGATTTCGAGTTTTCCCGAAACCACTGGGCCTTGAAAGAGGTGGACCTGTACAAAGTCCTCTTCCACACCATGCGGGCTCCGGTCCGTCAGCGTCCCCAGGTCTTCGAAATTCCCGAGCAGGAATACACCGACCAGAGACTCGTCTCAGCGATGATGCCCTTCGCGGCAGGGTTCGACGCTGTTTATCAGTCCATCGTGGAATCCGCGCACGCGGTCGGCATGGAATGCTCCCGCGCCGATAACGTGTGGGAGAACCATGCGATCATCCAGGATATCGTTCAGCTCATCGACTATGCTCGCATCGTGGTGGTCGATTGCACGACCCGAAACCCCAACGTCTTCTATGAGGCCGGCATCGCCCATACGCTTGGAAGGGACGTGATCCTCATCACGCAAAACCCCGACGATATCCCTTTCGACCTAAGGCACCTCAGGTACATCCAATATTTGAACAACGGCGAAGGCCGAACCGACCTGACGCGAAAGTTGACCGATCGGATGCGCGGACTTCTGAAGCTTTAACGGTCTAGCCGAGGGGCATAATAGGATGGCGAGTCCACACCGGAGTGCTTTCGTTCGTCACCGGAGCACAATTAACGGGGGGCGTGGCGCATTCGGAACCAGTCCCCTGACCCGATATTGCAGAAGCGATTTCGTAAACCGCAACCCCTCAGGTGTCGCGGCATTCGTTGGCAATTAATCCAGGGGGTCTGTTTCCCGCTTTTCGATTTCCTGGCGGTAGAAGCGCGAGATACCCCGATCCATGGCCCCCAGGACATAGGCTGCGCCCGAATTCCGGTCATTGAGGTCGAAGGTGAGGCCCGCCGCCTCTGCAAAGTCTTTCGCCTGCTTTCCGAGATAGCGACGGAAGATTTCAACGACTTGCAACTTGGCTCGTGCGGATAGGTCTCCCAGCCGGAGTTCACGCTCTATGGCCTCCGCGAAGACGGCCATCGTCTTTTCGTCGGTGATCCGCGTGACCGGAAGGACGCCGTAGAGATACTCCAGACGCTCCACCAGCGTGCGCAGGTGGATGTAGCCCGAGGCGCTGATCTTCACGCTGTCCGCGGGGCCGACCGAGATGTTGCCCATGTGGTCAGCGTCAACCAGATAGCGCGTCAAGACGTGGGCGACGGCCTTCGCGGTATCCTCAGGGTCATATCCAAGCTTCTGCATCTCCTCGCAGAGATGTTCGACGCTGAAGTAGCCTTCGATGCTGATTTGCCCCGCCCGCTTGCGGTGCGCGGCGAGGTAGAAAAGGATCTCGATCAGAAGGAAATTGGACGGACGGGTCCACTCGTTCTCAAAATGAAAGACGTTCGAAACGAAACCACTTTGATCGCTGAAAAGCTGGTAATCAGTGCGCATCAGGATTTTAAGCAGATTGTGCTCGGTAATCCTGATTTCCTTCCCTCCTCGGACATGGGAGGTAATGGCATCCTCGCCCAAGTGCCCGGAGGTGATAATGCTGACGAACATGTCCAGCGCCCGGCGCACATCCCTGCCAGCAAGGCTTTCCATCACACGCGAGATGTTCCGCCGACGCTCGAAAAGCTCCACGTATAGCTCTTGCAGGAAGCGGCCCAGTTCCGAAGTCGGCACGACAATCCGCGCGCCAGACGGAAGCGTGTAAGTCTGCGTGTTGGCGGACTTGGAAGCGAGGTATTCCAAACTCAAGTCCAGGCGCTTGCGCACCACGTCAATGAAGCGCGGTGGCGAGATATGGAAGGCAATGCCCGCCCGGAATGTGTCGAGCGGAGGCTTAGTTTTGAAACGCTCGTATGTCTCGTCGCGCATCTGTAGGACCACGAACGCCTTCGTATGCCCCATAAACCACAGTGTAAGTTGGAAGATGTCGAGCTGGGTCTTGAGGTCCAGCCGATCCACGTTGTCCATGACCACGATCAGAAGTTCCTGTCGCTGGCCTAGAACGAGGTTGGCGAGGCCAATGGCATACTCAATCGGATTATCCTGCCATTTCTGCAGGTCCTCGTTGCGCAGGATCGCCGCTTTCGTTTCGTCCCACGCCGCAACGTCGTCATAGATCGGTTTACGGCGCTGAATCTGCTTGGCGAAGATGCCCCACAGAACCTCGCGTGAGGTGAAATCGATACCGGGGTTTTCGGCTTGGAAGCTTTCGTTAAAGGCCCGGCAAAGCCACTCTTGAGCGTTCGACAGGTCGAAGCTTCCGGAGCCAAAGTCCACCCATGCCCAGCGGCACCGGGCCTGCAATTCTGGTGGTTGCAGGACTTCCTTATACCGCCGGATGAAAAGCGACTTACCAGCGCCCACCGCCCCTTGGACAATCTGTAGCTGGCCCCCGGCTGGACGCTCTTCGTCGAACGCAGCAACCGCCTTTGCAACGTGAGGTTCAGAAGCCCCGGTCGTTTCTAGTTGCTCAACGATAGTGTCTTTGTGGATTTGCACCCGGTCCTTGAGCAGGGCCTCGAACACCTTGTCGTATTCTGTCACCTCCGCCGACGAGACGTAGGCCCGTTTGGAAATCTCGCGGATGTCGCTCGCATCTCTGGACGTAAAGTAGCGGCGAAGGACAGGGGAAAGATCGGCAGCGAAGGAGTTTAAGGCCTTCTTGGCGTTGATAACCGCTTGCCCACCTGCCTTGTTGAAAGGGCGGCGCCCGCGGTTCGGCTTCACCTTCCGCAGGCATTCAAGGGCATATTGGCGGAGAGCTGGGAAGCCGTAAACTAGCTGCACGTCCTGGAGCTGTTGGCTGCCCGGGCGGAGGAGCTTGAAGTGGATATCGAATTCCGGCGGCGCATCCCATTTGCCAAACAGGACGCGTGTGCCGCTTGAGGCAATGATGAAATTCGCGGGGTTGAGGCCTGTGGGGCGCTGGCTGTTTAGGTGGCGGGCATACAGCTGGGCTTCTCGGTAAGCCTGTTCGACCGGCACGCCCGGAGCCTTGGCCTCGACCAGCACGATGGGAAAGCCGTTAATCCAGACGCTGAAGTCGGGATAGTACCCGCCAGCAACCTTTGCGCCTTTGTCGATTTCGCTTGGAGCCAGGTACTCTTTCGAAAAGAAGTTCTGGCTGGGAACGTTGAGATAAAGCTCACTACGAATGAGCGGGATAAGAAGCTTCGCTTCTACATCCCCTTCGGTCTTGTAATGAAGGTCATCGTGGTCGATGTGCACCTAGAGAATCCCCCCGCGCCCAACAAATAGCCGATTGTCAGGGAAAATGCGATTCGAGCGGGGGAATCCCCCCTGTTAAGTCTTCAACTCCTCGCGGCTTCTGCCTTTGGCTTCATACGTCTGAAGCCACTCGGCGAGCGCCTTGCGCGGAGCGCCGAATGTCAGCTACGGGTCAGGTAGCGATGTCAGTCTAGCCGTGCTGGATGACCGCAATCGCAGATCAAGACGTTCGACACCAGTGCCTAGCGTCCGGTCCTGGCGCTCCTTGCTCGTTCAGATAGACGGGACGAACCGTACCTCCAACCCCTTCTGCGACCTTCCCGCCCGATGAATCGCTTGGGTCGCCAGGTCTCATTTCGCGCTACGCTCCACTTGTGAATTTGACAACCGTACCGATGATGTACCAAGGCGAATGCGCCATAGGCAGGTGCGCGATCGCCGGCATAGCGGAGCAGTCTCGACGACGATAAGGAGCAGTCGCTATGCCGAAAAAACAGCCTCTTGATCCTGATGTTGCGGACGAGGCACCCAAATCCCCGATTCTCACGGGCTATGACGAAGAACACTTTGTGACCTATCTGCGTTTGCTTGACGCAGCGGCGGAGGATGCCGATTGGCGCGAAGTGGCGCGTGTCGTACTGCATATAGATCCTGACCGCGAACCGGACCGGGCACACAGAGCTTGGGAAACCCACCTGGAGCGGGCGCGCTGGATGACAACGACCGGATATCGGTATCTTTTTCAAGGCGGCGCGCCGCACTGACTTGCAGGGGCCCCTCGACTAATCAACGCCCTGCAAGGCCGTCTCGAGATCGCGCAAGCCGACGTCGGCTTCCGATTTATTCGCCGCCTTCGCGGCGACCTTCGCGACCCGGCTGATCGCTTCGGCAATCTTCGCCTGGGCTTCTGTCGATACGGCGTCGTTGCGACCGGCGGCGCGCGTGATCGCAGCCAGGTCGGGCTTGTTCCGGGGCAGGGGTGGCCGACTGGTTGATGGATTAGGGTTAGCTGCAATGTAGTTCGTCACGGTGACCGGGCGCGTCGGCGGGGGAGGGCGCTTGCCAGCCTTGGCTGCGAAAACAGCACCGCGCGGCCGCGTTAATGCCGGCGCCGTTTCGTTCGCGCGCGCAAACCGCGGCGGAACCAACATATCGCCAAAACCAGCGCTTGGTTGTGGTGCTGCTTTCCGGCCGGCATCCGGCTCCGTGTCCACCTTGGCGGCCGCCGCCTTGAAGGCCGGAATCGGCATCCAGGCACGTTTCGACAGCTCAGCGTCGGCAAAATAAAAATTGCGCGTGCCGAAAATCGCATGCGAGCCGCGAGGAAGGATGATGCATTTGTTGCGGCTCATGGTGCGGATCTCGTCGGGGCGCATCAAGGGCCGACGGACCTCCTTAACATGTACGGTGCGCGCGTGATGCATGTCGAACATCGTCGCTTGGGTCTTGCTGACATCCTTCTGGACTTCGGTGCGCTCGCCCAGCGTGTCGGAAATGTATTTCAGGTCTTCGGCGTCTTGCGCGCCGAAAAACACCTGGACCCGCGCGGAGTTGACCAGCGTCTTTCGGCCTTCCTCGCGATAGATGGTGTCCACCGACTTGAGCGACTGGACAAAGAACCAGATCGGCACGCCATAGCCGCCGAGGATGGTGGCCGCCTCCATGACGTTTTCGAGCTTCCCGAGGTTCTGAAACTCGTCGAGCAGAATGAGTACGCGATGCTCACCCTGCCCAGGCACTTCTTTCGCCATATAGTTCATCAGCTGCGAAATCAGGACGTTGAACAGTGGCCCGATCGAGCGGATCTGCTCGATGCGGAAGTCGAGATAGAGCGAGACCTTGTCCCGCTTGAGATTGCGGATGTCGAACGTGCTCTTGTCGGTTGCACGCAAAAGCCGCTCGTTCATGAATGGGTTTAGTCCGGTTCTCACGCTGCCAAACAGGCCGGAAAACTGTTTGTCCGACATGTCGGCGTAGCTGGCGAGCATCTGCAGAGTGTAGTCGGAAATTTCCCTCGCTTCCTCGTCGCGGAGTGCCTGAATCCATTCCAGGAACGGCCGGTCGGCGCCATTCATGATGCGAAGCGCCTGGCGCAGCGTTCGCTGGCTGTCCTCGAGGCGGGGCGTCTCCATGACGTAGGAGATCACCCCGGCAAAGAGCATGCGACCGTCGTCGACCCAATAGGTTTCGCCTGTAGTAGGGCGCGGAAAGAGCGCGGCGGCAATGTTGCGGATGTCGATGTCGCGCTGGTCGGTGTCGAGGCTAATGAAATCGAGCGGATTATAACATTCCGTCTCACCTTTTTCGTCGGCAGGCGAAAACCGAATGACTTTGGAAAAGGTCGAACGATAGCCCGCTGTCGCCTGATAGGTCTCGCCCCGCATGTCCAGCACGACAAGCGAATCCGGCCAGAGCAGGGCATTCGGGATGATCAGCGCGGCACCCTTGCCCGATCGCGGCGGCCCGACGACGAAGCCGCCCACGTCGTCGCCGTCGATCCATAGTTTTTTTCCGCCGACGAGCTTCGGCTTGGTGAGGCGCCTCTTGTTGGAACCGCGCTGGGTGAACGCACCGATGACATTCACGAGACTGCCGCCTGCGCGGCCAATGAAGACGCCGCCGCGTTTCGTCAAGCCGGTCCGGTTGACGTCCGCCAAGCTAAGAAATTTGGCATCGTTCGACGCCTTGCGCGTCATCAGCACAGTCATGACAGCCAGCACCATCACGCCAATCAGCGCCAGGCCGGCCGCATAAAGCGCCTGCTGATAGCGGCCGAGAATGGCGATATCGGCGTGGGCGCGGCGCAGCGTGGCAAAAGGATCCCGGTCGAGATCCTGGATCAGGGCCAAAGAGCCCGTCTCGTACCAATGAACGCCGGCATAGGCGATGGCGAAAAAAACAACGCCCACGGCCACGACCATGAGCGTCACGAACAATCCCTTGATGATCTCGCCCATCACACCCTCATTCGCATACGTCGGCTTCTCAGAAATCAGCCGAGGCGTTCGGCCTTTGTGAATTTGATCTCGCTCACGACGCGCCGGCCGGCATCCCGGCGCGAGAGCTGGACCACGATCGGGATCACCTCTTTCAGGTAATCCATGATCTCATCGCGCGAGAGTTTCACGCCGCCCTGCATGACCATCAGCGCCAGACGCTCGTAGGCGGCGCGTGCCGAATTGGCGTGCACCGTGGTCAACGATCCGGGGTGCCCGGTGTTGATCGCCTGCAGAAAAGAAAAAGCTTCCGCGCCGCGCAATTCGCCGAGCAGCAGCCGGTCCGGCCGCATGCGTAACGATGCCTCGAGGAGACTTTGCGCATCGACCTTCGCCAGGCCCTGGTCGCCTTTGGAAGAGAGCAGGGCAACCGTATTCGGCGTGGCGGGCTTCAGCTCGCGTGTGTCCTCGATGGTGATGATCCGTTCGCTCGGCGGAATGAGCTTTAGCAAGGCGTTCAGGAAGGTCGTCTTGCCGGTCGAGGTGCCGCCCGAAACAACGATCGATACGCGATTTTTGACCGCATGCTCCAGAAATTTTATCGGCTCGGAGCCGCCGGTCAGCTCAACCAGTTCCGTTTCTTCTTCAGACAATCCGAGCTCATTGCCCATCCGCGTTTCTTCGAAGGCGCCGCGTTTGGCATAGTCGTCGACGGTCATATCCATGATGACTTGCTTGCGGATCGAAATCGCGCCGCCGTCCGGTGCCGCCGGCGGCAGCACGAATTGAATGCGCTCGCCGCTGGGGAGCGCCGCCGACAGGATAGGCTTTTCCTCATTCACCTGTTGATTGGTTGAACTGGCGACAAGTGTTGCGAGGTTGCGAATCCATTTCTCGGTCAGCCTGGCGTTAGAAATCCATTCCATTTCCTTGGCGCCAAGCCGCTCGACAAAGATTTCGCCTGGCCTGTTGACGGAAAGCTCAGAAACATCGTCCTGCCGTAGCAGTTCGTGAAGCGGTTCCAGCTCTATTTCCAGAATCGGGAACTTGGCAAATGGGCTCGACGAGGAGACCGGCGCCGCAGCCGGGTGTTTGATCATGTTCATTTGGTCACCGGGGGTGCTGCCGGAAACCAGTTGTCCTTCGGCGTCATGTAGAGGGGAACAGGGTCGATCGCGACACGCGGCTTGCCGCCGCGTTTCAGTCTCGCCAGCTCTTCTTGGACCGGGTCGGCGTAGAGCTCCGAAAAATCGAGATCGCGCCGCACAAAAACGATCACCGACGTCCCTTGGTCGACATAGATCGTCGGCGGGATGTTGCGCGAATCCTCGAAAGCCTCCTTGGCAAGTTCGGTCATCGTGCTTGCGGAGCGTTCGATAGCGATCTGACGAGCTTCCTCTTCCGTCCTCTCCGGATCGATCGTGATCGTTGTCACTTCGCCAGTGATAGGATCAACACGGGTAATGGTCTCCTGGCGCCGGCCGCCGCTCGGGTCGGCGAGCCCCGAAAGGTATTCCGCCGCACCGCCAACGATCGACAGCACAATCGCCGAGCCGAAGCGCTCCAGCCAGTGCCGATCGACCCGACCGGCCAGGCCGCCACGGCCAAGGCTGTCAGCGCCAGGCGAGGCGATGTTGACCGACACGCCGTCGGATCGGGTCATTCGGTTCCAGACGATAAAGACGCGCGTTTGGCCGCGAGCAATGCCGGACTTGTATTCGCCGGTCAGCCGAGATCCCTTCGGGATCAACACGCGGCGGCCGTCAAGGGAATACACATCCTCGCGAACAACCGCACGGACCATGCCGGGCAGGTCCGTGTTGATGGCCGTTTCAAGAAACCCGCGGATCATGGTGCCCTCTGCAATGAGGGCATCCGTGCGGTAATTCTTCGTCGCCGTCGCCTGAGCGTTCCGACTACCTTCGGCCTGGGCGAGGAAAGCCTTGTTGGGGTCCAGGTCTGCCCCAGGGACAGGACTGAGCTGTCCGTCGCCGGCGATGGCCGCGGCCGCGTCGCCTGTCGGGGCGTCCTGTTCCCCGTCGGTTACGATCTGGTTCGAACGCAGCCGCTCCCACAGCTCCTTTTCTTCCTGCTCCTTGCGCTTGCGTTCTTCCTCCGCCAATCGCGCTTCCTCCTGCCGCCGACGGGCCTCTTCCTCGGCACGTCGGCGTGCCTCGGCCTCGCGCATTTGCTGTTCGAGCAAGCGGCGCTGCTCCTCGAGATCGACGCCAGGCGCGACCGTCTGGTCGACATCGGTCGACTGTTGCGGCGGCGGAGTCGGAGGAGGCGGAATGACAATCTGGTCTTGCGGGGGCAATGCCGTCGCCGGCGTCGCCGGCTCGCGCGGCTGAAAAGTCGAGGTCTCGAAAGCCTCGTCCTCGTTCGATGTCGCGTTCCGGTCGGACGGCCCGCTCGGCCAATTGATATACAACAGGCCACCGGCCAGAAGCAGCCCGATTCCGGCTATGCCGAGTTTCGTGCCCAAACCTGCATTTCGCCGGGCAACCGGGCTACCGCCGTCGAGCTCATGATAGTCTATGTTCGACATCAGCGGTTCCTCTGTTCGAACTGCCCACGCTCGCTCTTCTTGTCGAGTTTTGCCGGGCCATAAATGTCTCCAATCGGGTCCGGCATGCGCTGCGATGGGGATTGACGGTTGTACAGGCACAACGTCTTGTCGCCGGCCCGCAGGGTGAATTGCCCCGCAACCTTGTCGACGATCATGTATTCGCCTTCGGTGCGCAGGTTCACCAGAGATTCACGGCCTTTGGCTTCGACAACAAAGATCGCCGGCACGTCGCCCGTGAATTGCAGGAACATTTTCGTTCCGTCATCGAACACGACGCGCGGTTTGAGCGAGTCATCGCCGCGATAGGCATAGTCGTAGTTCAGCATCGACGGGTCGATGTTCTTCAGCGATGGATTGCGGGCGCCTTCTTCGGCTTGGGCGAGGAGCCGCGCGTTTACGTCCTCGTCAGGATATTTGAAGCGAACGTGAAACGACGCCCGCAGAGACGGTTCGCGAGAGCCGACCAGGAGCAGGGAATAGACCCGCTTGTTGGTGACGATGTTGACGTTGGTCTCGGCCTTTTCGACCAGCGGCTTGACGAAAAGGATGCCCGATCCCTTTTTCGGCACGATCGACCATCCGATCGTGTCGCCGGCCGATATCGTTTCGATAACTTCCGTCGGGCTCAGCTGTATCATCGTCGAGACGCCGATCGCCGCTTGGACCGTCACGACATTGTCGTTGTTGAAGGTGACGTAGCGAATCCGGCTGTCGCGCGAGAGCGCCGGGACCGACAACGCCAGGCAAAGGGCGGCCGACAGCACCACCGTTTTCAGCCGCCGCCTCATTGTACCGTCCTGTCGGCCGGCGCGGCGTCGGGCAACGATTCCTGGTCACGCCGGTATTCCGTGACCTGGAAGCCTAGTGGATTATCGAACCGATACTCATTTTTGAGCGGCGTGCTGGTGTAGCGGAATTTGATTACCGCCACCCAGTGCTCACGCCGCGTTGTGTTCTGCCGCTTTTCCTCGGTCGAAAGGCGGACCGTGGCTGTCGTGCGATTCAGGAACGAAACCGATTTCACTGTTACGGCGATGGTCGTGTCCATCCCGTAGCGCTTGTCTCTGGAATTCGGATTTGATGGCGTAAATTCCCGCACAAGATCGTCGGCAGCTGCTCCGGTCGAATAGAGCTGGGCCAGATCGAAATTCGATTTGATCATGCGCGGGTCATAGGTCTCGCGCGCCCTGATGTAGCGCACGATGTTCGCCGCCGTGACCGCTTCATCCTGGGACAGGTCCCCCGGTTTCAGGGCTCGTGCAATCTCGAGGTGGCCCGTCGTTTTGTCGACGGCGACCATATAGGGTTCGTACTGCTTGAGCGGAAAAAGCAGGACGAGCGCCACCAGTGAGAGAAGCGCTATGACGCCGAAGACCCCCGTCAGCAGCCAAGCGAATGTTCGCGACCGCCGTAAACGGCGATGGGTGTCGTCTTCCCACGATTTGCCTTGCTGGTAGTAGCGCTGGTCGACCAAGCCAGTTTCAGTCGGTGCGTTTGACACTTTAATTTAGCCTTGCTTTCAAGCTCGCTTCTCGCCGTCATCAGATCGCAAGCGATTGATGACGAATTCGGCGCTTTCTGCCGTCTCCCGTGGACCCTATAGCGAGGACGCGTTTTTGGCCGTCTCGCGTTGAATGCTTGCCTTCCCCACATCAGCCGCAAATCGGGGACGTCCCTCGGCTGATCTCCTAAGAAGCGAACTGCCAGCCCGCGTCGTGGTCCGCGTAACTGCGTTGTCCACTGTTCCCCTTGCCGCCCGCCGAATGCCGTGAATGGCTCCGGCGGTGCCTATCGGTCCGCTCCCGGTCAAAATGCCGGCGATGATGGGTATTTGTAACAGAACATAGAACCCGACCAACGTAACCAGCAGGAGTGGCATCACGTGAGAAAGCTTGCCGGTTATGTCGGTCCCGGCGCCGCCCTCCATCGCGGAAACCGAGAGCTGAACCATGTAGTAGTAGAAACCCAGGAAGCCGTAGATCAGCAACTGCTGCACCACCAAATTTGCAGTGACGGAGAAAAAGCCTTCGGTGAATTTGAAGGAATAATTGAAGAGGGCCATGATGATCCACACCGGCCCAAGAGCCAGGATGATGAAAAGAAGGACTTTTGCAGCGATAATCGCCGCTACGGCGACGCCGATGAACAGCAGCGTAAAAATGATGATGATGATCGCCAGAAGGGCGCCGAAGAAGTCGGTCAACACTGACGTGTAGAGTTCGGGCACCACCCGCAACGTCGCTTCGTAGAGGGCGTCGAACATTGCCGGGACAGCATCGACCGACGAGACCTGAGTGCCGCTCGTCGACGAAATCGTTTGGACGATGCGGTTGGCCAGAACTTCCGGGATCGACTGGACGAGCGTATAG
Source organism: Mesorhizobium sp. WSM4810 (assembly GCF_055811235.1). Lineage (NCBI taxonomy): Bacteria > Pseudomonadati > Pseudomonadota > Alphaproteobacteria > Hyphomicrobiales > Phyllobacteriaceae > Mesorhizobium > Mesorhizobium sp. WSM4810. The sequence goes on from NZ_JBVVQV010000023.1 coordinate 70,012, forward strand.
ATCGTCTCGGAGAACGGAGCCCAGTTCGTGACCATCCAGTAGATGAACATCGCGCGGCCGAGACGCCACGCGGCCTCCAGCGGCGAGGCCGTCGAGCGGCCGAAAATCTGCATGTAACCCCAAATGACCACATAGAGGACCAGCATCGCGAAGAACAGGTTTTCGCTATAAAGGCCGATGCGCTTGTACAGGACCTCTACAAAGCGAGCCCCGGCCTGATCCACGCCGTTCAGAAGATCGCTGATAATGGTCGAAACAGGGTTCATCTCTTATTCCGACATCACTTCGTCGAAAGCCGAGTTTACCGGCTTCAGCTCGCCGCACTCATCGTTGGCCGCATACGAGGAAATCGGCCCGCAGGGCGCCTTAAGCTCGCGGCCTGGCCTTGCGCAGCCGGTCGCCAGCGCGGCCATCATCAGCACCAGGAACACACGAGAATTCATGCACTTTCTCCGCCGTCAGAGTCACGATCGCCGGCACCGTTCCCCGGATCGATGCCGGCGACCACACCCCCGCAAGGCATTCGCCTACTGCGAATCATCGGCATTCTTGAAAGGGTTCACGTCTTTGAATTGCAGCATCTTTTGAACCTGAGATTGTTGCGTCAGCCGGAACTTCAGGTCTTCGTTAAGGGCCGACACCGCGCCGTTCTGGACGCCGATCAGCTCGTTGACCGAGCGGGCGGTCTCCAGTTGCATGCGCGTGTTCTCGTCGACCGAACCCTTTACGTTCTCCGCCTGACCGATTTGGCCGGTCGCCGACTGCAATGATTGCTCGCGGGTTGTCACGCCCTGCGAAGCCTGCTGCGTCAAAGCGGCCAGCAGCGCGGAGGTGTTGACGCTGCCGCTGTAAAGGCTGTTCACGGCGCCCGGGTCTTCACCCTCGATGACGGCCTTCAGCTGCTTGACCAACTGCAGGCCGTTGATCACGGCGCCGGCGATCTGCTGTGCTTGTCCACCAAGCCCGCCAAAGGAAAGCGACCCGCCGTTGAGAACCGATCCGAATGATGGCGCGGCGGCGATCGACATTCCACCGCCAAGACCCTGTTGACCGATGCCGAGCGATCCGTTTCGCGTCCCGGAAAGCGCCTGCAGGATCTCCTTCGACTTCTCAAGGATGTCGTCGTTACTCTTCATGATCGAATTGGTGTTTTCGGCGTTTTCTCGCGCAACATCCAGATTGGCGCCGTCGATCACCGCGATTTGCGCATTCCCGAGCGCAGTCGACGCGACCAGGAATAGCGATGCTGCAATAGTCCGTTTCATAACGGGGCTCCTTTCACTCTATTGCGCGTTGCGTTGCATGACTTCCAAAGCACCCGCCGCCGCGTCGGCGTTGGGAACGAGCGTGTTTTCCTCAGCGCCACCTGATCCTGTGGCCCGCTTGGCACAGCCGGGCCACAAATGCTGCGGCACCTCCAGCTTGCCGAGGATGACGGGATCGCAGGAGAACGGGTTTTCCGTGCCCTCACTGGTGCCGAATTTAGAGACCTGGGAGAGCTTGGTGTTGCGCTGCAGAATACGGCCATTCAGCAGCTCGTTCACCGCTGCAGAGCCTTGGATTAGCTGGTTGAGCAGGTCGGCATTCAAACTGCGCGCGGTGGAGTTTTCGTCCCAGGCATCCATGTATTCTTCCTTGGTCCCAACACCCGCCGCCAACGTGTCGATGAGGCTGGAATACTGCGATCGCTGCGCGCCGCTGGTTTCGAGCCCCGCAGCCGTCTTGTTGACGGCATTGACACCGCCCGTCTGTGCGGCACCGGCAGCGCCGGTGCCGCTAACCTCGATGCTGAAGGGCGGCGGGGCGGCAGCCGGCGCTTTACCCGACCCCGCATACTCATTGAAGTAACCATGCCAGCGCCCGACGCCAGCCGACCAATTGGCCTGTTCGGCCGCCGTCGAACCGTTGTAATAGGAGGCGAGGCATGCGTAGTTCGTGCCGCCGCATTTCTTGACCGCTTGACTCAGCAGCTTCACTCCGCCCTCGACATTCTGTTCGTTGATATCGCGATCGAAGCCGAGGCCGCGGCCCGTACTCTTGGTGAGCTGCATCGCGCCTTTCACGCCAGTATGGCTGCCGGCGCACGTGTCGAAGCGCGCTTCCTGGTAGGACACGGACAGCGCCAATCCTTCCGAAATGCCATACTTCTTTGCGAAGTGCCGGATGAGCGACACATTGGCCGCATCGCGCGCGAGCGCCTGTTGTGGCGAGCGCCGAAACATTTCGTTCCGGTATTTGTTCGAATAGGTGCAGACGACGGCCTTGCGCTGTCCAGTTTCAGACTTCTTGTCCTCATTGGAACTGTCGTTCTGGAACTCATCTTTTTTCCGCTCGACGAGGTTGGGATCGTCTTCAACAGCGATTTGTGCCAGACCAATGCTCGGGGCGATGAGCATCGGCGCCGTCACGGCCGTTGCGAACAATACGGCCGTCGGGCCGGCTCTAAGCTGCCTGCTCATCCGCTTCCGTCTCCCATCCACAAAAATAGGGGAGCCACGCGGTCGGCTCTTCGCCATAGCGCTTGCGCAGCTCCTCACACTCACGAACGGTTTTTTCGTTGCCCGACAGGACCCTCACCAGGTCCGGCATCGTCGAAAGGTCGAGTTTGGCGACGATCGAATCCGACGCATGCTTCACAAGAAACGCGCGGCTTTCCTTTGCCGTCTCCCTGACAAACCGAAACTCCTTGGACGTTAAGGTGAACCGTCTGCGGTAGGATTCCTGATCGGCCTTCGGGTTTGGAAAGAAAATATTGGTGGAGGTTTGCTCAATCAGCGTGTTCGAGATTGCCGACCTTGCTACATCGTCCGCGGATTGGGTGCCGAAGCCGACCACGCCGTTGCGCTTGCGGATCGTCTTCAACAGGTCCTTGATGAACTCAACGAAAACGTCGTCATCCAGGAGCTTCCAGCCTTCATCGAGGAATACCAGGAACGGATCGCCGTTTATCTCCTGGTCGATGCGGAAGAACATATAGAGCAGTGCCGCCGTGCGGATTTTCGGCTCGTTCAGGATTTTGGTCATGTCGAAGCCGATCACCGCCGACGAGAAGTCGAGTTGGTCGGTCGCATTGTTGAAGAGCCAACCTCTGCTCTTCGTGTCGAGCCACGGCTCGAGCCGTTGTGTCAGGTCGTTCATCCCCGGTTGCAAACGACCGCGCAGGACCTCCGGCAGCATCGAAAAGACGCGCCGCTCTTTCGGAATCCTGAAAATCTGGTCGACCGCATCGCCGATCACGCGGATCTCGGCGGGCTCCAACGTGCCGTTGTCAGGCTTCAGCAGATATTGGAGCAACGTATCGACGAATGACCGGTTTTCCGGCGTGTCATCCAGCTGCAGGGGCGCGAACCCGGTTTGAACACCGGGCTGCAGAACTTCATAGCGGCCGCCGAGCGCTCGCACGAAGATTTCCGCACCGCGATCCTTGTCAAAATAGACGCAGCGCGGCCGAGGCTCGACCCTCATGCTTTGAGCCAGCAGGAAGGACATCGCCACGGTCTTGCCCCAGCCGGTCGGGCCAAAAACCGTGAAATTTCCCACGTCGTCGACATGGAAATTGAAATAGTAGGCTGTTTGGCTTGTCGTCTCGAGCAGGGCGATGGGACGTTTCCAATGCAGCCGGTCTTTCTGGCCGGACGGGAAATTATGCCCCGAAAACAGTCCCGCGAAATTCATCGACGAGATCAATGCCTTGCGTGCGATGTAGCTAAAATTCCCCGGCAGTTGCGCCCAAAACGCCGGCTCCATGTTCAGACGCTCTCGTACCGGAATGATCGCCAGACGCGACATTTCCGACTGCACGTCGGAAATTGCCTTGTTGAGCTCCGGAACTGACCGAGCGACCACGCAAACGGTCAGATGATGGTCGCCGAACACGACTTCGCCTTGTGCCAGCTTGTCCATGCCGTCGTGAACGGATTGCTCGACTGAGGTGCCCCCTTCATCAGAGCCGACAACCTGTCGACCGATCTTGCGGATTTGGCCCATTGCGGTAACGCGGTCCTCCAGGGCGAAGGACTGTGTAATGATGATCTCATGAGGCAGGCGAAGAAGCCCGTCGAGGCCGCCCGGCGTTGTGTAGGGGGGATACTCCTTCATGGAGATCATCGCGGCCAATTTCGAACTAGAGGGCTCTGCCCCCTTGATCTCGATCGCCTCGCGCCCGAACAGCAGTTGCCGCGTCGGAATTGCCTCAGCCAAACTCATTCGGGGGAGCGGGACTTCCACCTCATCGGCGCCCGCCAAGATCTTCGCTAGAAATTCCCCAGGCTCCGAAAATACGCTGCCGTTGCGCTCGACCACGCCGAGTTTGCGCGCCCCATAGGCGCCGAAATCCTGCACGATGCTGTCGGTCACATCGTGCAGTTCCTTGAGTGCTTCGGCGCGGGTTTCTTCGCCGGCCGATTGCAAACGAAACTGATCAAAAACCTTGTCCACCCAGCCGATCTTGCCGGCCATCGGCCGGCGTATGACCGTCAAGTAAACTTCGTTGACGAACAGGTTCTTGGAGGACAGCGCCTCCATGTAGCGCGCGTCCAGTTCCGCGACGATCGGGTTGTCGAAGCTACCTTCGATCTCCGGCCGAATGTGGCGACGAATGATTGTCGCATAGACGGCAAAGCGCGACGACGAGAGATTGCGGAATGTGGTGTTGCGGTTCAGGACACGAGCGTTGAGCTCTGACTGGTCCATCGTCTGGAACGGCAGACCGCCCATGCGGATGATGCAGGCCAGAAACCCCGCTTTGGTCACCAACGCATTATCATCCACATGACGCAGAAAAGGGACGTGTTCACTCACGCCCTGCTCTTTTTTGCGCTGCTTGCCGTATTTCAGATCAGCGTTGATTCTCACGGAGAATAACTCCTGGCTCCCCAAAACGAGGTGTTTCCCATCGCCCGCTTGGTCAGAAAAAGGCGCTCGAAAATATGAAACATGTGAATGTCGCGTTGACACAGATAGGCCGACACACCGTGGCCGATCACGGCCACGAGGGGCGGAAGCAGAATGTTGCTGGTGGCGATGAAAAACACGACGCCGATCAAACCGTTCAGCCAAAAAATCTCGTAACGCACCCCCAACACCATCAAGGGGCGCGTTAAGGCGAGGCTCACAGGCTCGGCCGTCGGCAGGTCGTCTTCGTTGTCGTTCATGTCTTAGCTCGAGGCGGTCTCACGGATTGCGTCGACCAGTGTCGAGGCGCCAAACACGAAAGCGATGCCGACGACGATCGAGAACGCCAGCGGCCAGGCCAGGCGGCCGGTCATTGCCATAAACCCGAGGAAACAGACCGCGATGATCGCAATAGAGCGCGCTATGTTGCCCTGCAGGACGCCGACCAGCCAATCGAAGACTCCTTCGATTGGCGCCGCGTCCTGAGCGAAGGCGGCGACCGGCTGCAAAATCGTGCCGATTGCAACGGCAGCCGTGAACTGCAGAATGAATTTACTCCACTTCAATAACATGTCCGTCCTTCCACGCATTTTCGAGTTTCCCTTCTCCCTTGACCTCAGACACGTTCGCCGGCTGCGACGAGCCGACCATGGCTGACAGCTTCCAGCGGTTGAGAACCTTGATGATGTAGCCGGCTGTCTCCGGAAGCTCCGGAATGCCCCGGCTCTGACGAACGTTTGCGGGTCCAGCGTTGTATGCGGCGAGCATCAACAGTGGGTCGCCGAACTCACCGTAGAGCTGCTTCAGATATTTGATGCCGCCGCGAACGTTCGCCTCGACATCACACCTGTCACGAACGCCAAGATCGCCCGCCGTTCCCGGCATCAGCTGCATGATCCCCACGGCGCCTGCCGACGATTGCTTGCGCGCCGCACCATGCCGGCTTTCGACCCAAGCCACCGCATCGGCCAGGTCAGCATCGACACCTTCCTCCGCCGCCACCGAGCGCACGAGGTCGCTTACGGCGTTGCTGTCGACTGCCGGACACTCGGTCGCCGCTGGCGACTGCATCTCAGGCGACTGATTCAACGTCACGGTGTAGGCGGCAGGTTTCTCGTTTCGAAACGCCGCTGCCATGCGAGCTGCTACATTTACCGGTTGCAGAGCGTGCCGAGGGACGGCATCCTGCGCATGGCCCTGTGTTGCTAGCGCAACCCCCGCCGCAAGAATTCCGACGAACGAAACTCTAGCCATTGCGTCGCTCCGGTTATTACTTTAACTTACGTCATAACCGCGGCAATCCCGCTCGTCAACAAGCGACTACAACCATGGCGTTCTTTCTCCTCGGTAATTCGCCCCTTTTGCTGCCAACCGTAGCGCGGGCGACCTCAGCGCGTCCAAGCCGCCCGTGTTGCGCCTTCGGCGCTGCCCGCGCCAGCCGCTTGACGCTTTCGGTCAGCCGCGCACAGATGCAGCCATAAAACGGAGAATACCGTCATGAAATTGATCGTTCCCGCCTTGGTTGCCGCCGCTACCTTGATGAGCGCGGCATCCGCCCAGGATGAGCCGTCACCATTCGCTGAACCGAGCGTTCAATATCTCAGCCAGTTCGCCGAACCTCACAAGAAAGTCTTCGTTCTTGAACGCTACGATGCATCCGGCAAGCTCGTAGCTCGCGAGGTCGACGAAATCTCGTCTCCCGTCGAAATCATTGACGCGACGCATCGCAAGATCAACGGCGTCGAATATGTCTTGCGCGGCCTCACGTCGTGCCCGTCCAAGAAGGTCATCTACAATCGGGTGCAGACGTGGGATTGCAAGGACGCCGCGAAAGATGACGCTGGCACGATCTACAACAAGCGCGCCAGCGTAATCCTTTGCAAGACGCTGGTCCTGCAATCGACGCCAGGAACGCCCGATCCTGTGTCCTGCTTCGCCCGCGTTGGCGAAGGATCGAACAGCGATCCGGTCGTCGTCGCCAACGACGACGACTCCATGGTCTTCCAGGGTTTTGCTCAGATCGCCGTAGACAAGGAGGGCAAGCCGCTTCGGCCGGACCTCCTCGAGTCGGCCATCATGGGAAAGGAAATGGGACTTGGCGAGTCGAGCCAGTGACATTCTTTTGACGGCGATGACAATCGCGGCAGCCCTGCTTCCGGCCCAGGGGCAGGAGGTGGTGCCGAGCTTCGCCGTGCCCAAGAACATCACGTTGCAGACCGGCGACACCTGGGAGTTCAACGGCCAGGTCTACCGCCTGTATGGCCTCCAGTCCTGTATACGCGGCAGCATCGCTACCGACGCCGCAGGCAATACGCACGACTGCGGAAGCCTTTCGCTGGCCCAGCTCGGAGGCCTGTTTCAGACGGCGACCGTGACTTGCCAACCGATCGGGCGAGCGCGGGACAACGCGATTTTCGCGGTTTGCGCCGCTGAGATCGACGGCTCGACGATCGACGTTGGCACAGCGATGATTTCTTCGGGCTTCGCCTTTGCGGCAACCTACCCGGATGGAAACGCCGTCAATATTAGTTATGTTGTTGCAGAACTGACGGCGAAAGGCGCCGGCGAGGGCTTGTGGGCCTATAGATTCCCACACCCCGTGCAGGCGCTTTTGCGGACCTCGCAGACCGCGGCTACGAAAGGAGCTGGCCAGTGACCATGCCAGATTCTCACTACAATCGCCCAATGACAATCGTGCAGGCGGAAGGGCTGGAAGCGCAGAAGCAAGCTGAACGCGATCTCGCCGATCTGCACAGCGGTAACGGTTGGGCTGTAGCCGCCATCATTTTCCTTCTGGCGCTCACGTGGCTTTGTAAGCAATTCCCTGTTCTAGGCGATTTACTCCTTAGTCTTTGGTACTCATGAACAGCATCACATCCTGCGCCATCGCTCTCGTAATCGGTATCGCCATAGGAGTTGGCGGAATCTATGCACTAACATCGCCGGCGTCTCGAAACTCCCAATGGGAGATTCCCACTGAGGAAGAAGCTCGCGCGTCGCTTCAAGCTGCCAAGCCCAATGATTGGCCGAATCTGCAACTGTCGTTGGGGCAATGCGACAAAGACACCCTGGGACCCGGTGTGCGATGCGCCGTTGACGTCACTTATGACGGTCTCGGCGGCCAAAGGAAGAGACAATCCATCGTCGGCTTTTCTAAAACCCCGAGCGGCTGGATGGCCTGCTCTATCAATAGCCGTCATGATCTGAAAACGACTGCAAAAGCGTCTCCCAGTCCTTCTCGTCCAGACCGCTCGCACCGTCGCGCAGCCGCGTCCGCACATAGGCCGCCTTGGCGGCTACATCGATCATTGACGTAGCTCTGAAAGCCAACAAAGCGTGTCGCGCTTTCCGCTCCACTCCAACCACTGTTGTGTCGGAAGAACGCGAACGGTCACCACTTCTCTCCTTCACCACTTCCTCCAACGCCCGGCAGGCTCTTCGATGCCTCGCGATCAGCACCAACAATATCCGGCCGACACGCTCAATGCGCTTGCCGTCCGAAACAACCAGCTTGGTATCCATGATCTTCCCTTTTCCGCGTAGCGGTCCTGGTCTGCCGCAAGGCAGGGCTGTCCGCCCTGCCCTCGCAGCGTCGCAAGTCAGACCCGGCAGAAAGGGGGAAAGGCCAAAATCGGAAGGGGGATCACCCACCCGCAGGGACGTCCTGGAGGGCTGCGGGGCAGCCCGGAGGGATGGTGCTGCCCAACGGCCGCAGGCCGGAAGCATGGGGAAGACCGATTTTTGCCTTGTTGGGGAAAGCTGGCTGGAACCATCGTAGCGGCGACCCTTGTCTTTGGGCCAGTCGAGCAGCAGACTGAAGACCGGGCGATAAGAACCGCCAAGGGTCTGGTGGGGAAGCATGCTGGTGCCATTGCGTGGTCGCGCGATGCCAACCCCGCGTTAGGCGAATACGGCGGGCCGACAATATTGTTCGTCAGCGGCGACGTGCCTGATATGGAATGAGCTTCCGTCCCCATCTAAGAGCTACGGCGGCCGTGGCTTTTTCCTCCTCTTTGGCGGCCTCAAGAACGCCCTGCGAACCACTTCGGGCTTCGCCTGATCGATCATCGCATCCATGCAGAGTTGCACCGCGCTGTGCCACTGAGGGCAGCGCTTGGTCCGCTTCAGGAGCTGCTAGGCGGCTCCTGGACGTTGTTGCATCGTATGTGACGCCGGGGCGGCCGGTCTTGACGGCAACCCGGGAACCGGGGATGAGAACCAATGGAGCGACATATCTACATAGGTGACATCTAAACTAAAGGTTCCGTCAGCCACGCCTCGGTTGGATTCCTCGGCCGCATGAACAGCACTTCCCTCTGCTCTCCACACAACTGCAGCGGACAGAAAGTCAAGAAAGCGCTTTGGGGCTGGGCGGCCTTCCCGGCTCGCGGCGCAGTGTTCATCGGAATGTTTCACACAACTGCCGTGGAGCCGCCATGGAGACCTTCCTGTCTGACTGACTGAGCATGAATTCCCAATGGGGTCGTTTTCATACCGAGAATGGCGCGCGATCGAGCCGCTGTTGCCCAACAAGCCGCGAGGGGTGCCGCGCGTAGATGACCGGCGGGTGCCAAGGCGGGCATCTACTGGTAACTATCTGGGTCCTTGGCCTTCCCGGCCTGGCAACTAACCTTACTCAGAACAGCCTTTCGGTAAGCGCCATCAAACACGCGGACAGCCCGCTTGAATTTAGAGGGAGGCGCCAAGTGTTTATCTAGCCCCTCGTACAAAAGGAGGGGGACAGCCATCATGGCTTTTCCGCTTTCGCTTGGTCTCAGCGCCGGGCACCTTTTCAATAGGCCATAGATGTTACCTGAAATTGCTGCAGCCGATGCAATTTGCCATCTGCCATACGTGCCAAGTAATTGATGTTTTGCTCTCCCTGCCCGGCCGAAGCAGTCGATATTGTGAAGCAGATTCCTGCGATGACAATTACCAAAATGCGGCTCAAATCGTTTCCCCTCTTCTAGCAGGCAACTCGCCCCTACTAATCAACCATTACATAGCTTAGCCTGAGGTTCAAAAGGTCGCCAGACCGGACCAATTGTGCCCCATACTGAAATGCGATTAAGGATCTCGTGATACGCGTCTCCTATCTGACTTTGGTTTTCGTGACGAGATGTCTGGCTAACTGCGAGAATAACGATCGTACCGAGCGAGACAGGCCGTCAAGCAGTCCTTTGAAAATCCTGGCGTGTCGGAGCACGACCCTTCGAGGCCGATCCGCAGGTGAGTGGTAGATCCGAGCCGACGCACGCTCGGATCCGTCAATCGCTCAACTCATGCTGCCGCCCAGGACGATTGCATCGCTGCGGCGATAGTGCCTGTCTGAGCCGGATTGCCAAGCAGAGGGTCACCAGGCTGAATGCCTGACCCCGTTGGCGACGTTGCCGGATCAAACCCGGCCATGGCAGCGACCAGCGTTGCCACGTCGGAGTGATTGAGCACCTTTCCATCGCCGGACTTTATCGTCTCGACGACATTTCCTGGCCCGGCGAACCAGTTGCTGATCGTCACCTTGTCGGTGGTTCCCAGCACCGAGACGACCAGGTTGTTGCCCTGCTGGCTGAACCAGAGCTCGTTGGCGTCGATACCCGCCCCGAAATCCAGCTCGTCATTGTCGTTGTAGGCACCGGACTCGACGATCGTGTCGGCCCCGCCGCCTGCGGCGAAATGATAACTGTCGTTACCTGTCCCGCCGACCAGCGTGTCACTACCGGCCCCGCCGTAAAGCGCATCGCTGCCTGCATTTCCGTTAAGCGTTTCACTACTAGAGAGACCGAACATGATATCGGCGTCCGTGCTGCCGTTTACGGTAGCACCGGCGGCTTTGGCCACGTAGAAGTTCCTCGTGGCTTGGCCGTCGAGGGCAAGTTTGTCGATTTTTGCGTTGTCGAACGACTGCTGGTTTATTGAAACGGTGTCCCAGTACGATCCGTTGTTGATGTAGACAACGAGGTTGTCCTGACCGACGCCTGACCATGAGAAAGATAGATCATCCGCTTTGATACCACCTGTCAGCGCTAGCGTATCGGTGCCGGAAGCAACGATCTTGTAGAGGGAGTTTAAGTTGGTTATCCAGCGGTATCCTCCCACCCATGTATCGACCGTTCCGCTGGCGGAAACCCCCAATGCCTGCGCTGCAGCGATATCGGGCGCGGAAGAAGCCACGACTGCTACATAGTCCTCGATCAAGTCGTTGCCATCGCCGCGCCTGAATACGTAAGTATCGTCACCATCCTGACCATTCGTATAATCGTTGCCGGCGCCACCAAGCAGGGTGTCATTTCCGCCGCCGCCGTTCAACACGTCATCGCCGGCGCCGCCGTAAAGGGCATCGTTGCCGGCGTTGCCGTTCAGCGTTTCGTAGTTTCTGGAACTGTCCAACCCGAAGATGATGTCGGCATCGGCACTTCCGTTGACAGTGGCTCCCTCAGCCGTGGCCACGTAGAAGTTCCTCGTGCCCAGTCCGTCGAGCGTCAGCCTTTCGATGCGCGCTGCTGCCGTTGTCTGCTGATAGAGCACGACACTGTCGCCTGCAGGACCCCCGGCGATCGTGATCGCAAGATTGTCGCTACCGGCGCCAGTCCAGGAGAATGAAAGATCTTCGGCCTTGATGCCGCTTTCCAATGCCAGCGTATCGACATTGCCCTCTGTCGCTTTCTGCAGGCCGTTGATGCTGGTGTTCCAATAATAGCCGCCGACCCAAGTGTTGACGATACCTGTTGCGGAAACGCCTTTCGCCTGTGCCGCGGTAATGTCGGCGCTTGCGGTGGTTGTGAGGACGTTGAAGTCCTTGATACTGTCGGTGCCGTCGCCGCGACGGAAGACGTAACGGTCATCGCCGCCCGCACCATTCAGGCTATCGTTCCCAGCGCCACCATAGACCGTGTCGGTGCCCGACCCGCCATTGATGACATCGTTGCCGGCGCGGCCATAAAAGATGTCGTTGCCGCCATTGCCGTTGATTGTCTCGTTGCCACCGAGTCCGAACAGGATTTCGTTAGCCGAGGTGCCGTTAAGTGTAGCGCCGCCAGCGCTCGCGACCCCGAAGGTCATCGCGCCCAGCCCGTCGAGCGTCAATTTCTCGATTCTTGCTGCGGCGATTGCCTGCTGATTGATCGTTATGCTGTCTCCGGCAGGCCCTCCAGCTATGTTGATCACAAGATTGTCGTGGCCTATACCTGTCCACCCGAAAGAAAGATCGTCCGCCGCAATGCCGCCGGTAAGTACAAGTGTGTCAGCGTTGTTACTAACAGGAACGATCTTCAAAAGGGAATTCAAGCCGGTGTGCCAGAGATATCCCCCGACCCAGGTGTCGACAATTCCGCTGGCAGAGACACCCAATGCCTCCGCAGCGTCCAAGTCGGCCGTTTGCCAAGGATACACAAAATCCATACAGATATCTTCGATGGTATCGCTGCCGTCGCCCCGCTGGAAAACATAACTGTCATCGCCATCGAGGCCGTTCGCGTAGTCGTTTCCAAGATCACCAGCGAGCATGTCGTTGCCGCCGCCGCCTTGAAGCGAGTCATTGCCAGCGCCGCCAAATAGACTATCGTTTCCGATACCACCGGCAAGCACGTTATCGGCAGAATTGCCGGCCAACACGTTTGCGGAGTTGTTGCCGGTCGCATTGATCGCAGCTGAGCCCGTAAGGGTCAGATTTTCGACATCTGCGTCGGAAATCGTGTAGGTCACGGAACTGAGTACGATGTCGGTGCCCTCGCCCGCGGCTTCAATGACCTGATCTCCGACTTCGTCGACAATGTAGGTGTCGTTTCCAGTATTCCCCCTCAGCGTGTCCGCACTGGTGCCGCCATCGATGACATCGTAGCCGCCGCCGCCATTGATCGTATCGACGCCAGCACCGCCCTGGATGTGATCGGCGCCGGTGCTGCCGGTGATCGTGTCGTTGGTGGTTCCCGTGGCGATGAACTCGACGCCGACGCCGGTGGTGGTTCCCGTCCCGGTCGTGGCATTGGCGGTTACGACTGAGGTTGATTTGCCATCGGCACTGACATCGGTGGTGACGGTTTGCGTCACCACTCCGCTGGAATTGTAATCTGTTACCACCTTCCGAATCGACCCGTCGATGCGGGTTATAGATGTCTCGGTACGTTCATAAGTGCCGTTGTTGTCGGCATCCTTAAGCAAAGTTGTGGTCAGTCCGTCGGCACTAATCGTCATAGTGCCTTTGGCGACAACAACGCCACTGCTGTTCTTTTCTGTGAACGTGGTGACGACGGAGTCATCGATTTGGGCTTGAGATACCGCGGCAACCTCGAAGTTGGTCGTGCTCGGGTTCGAGGTTGGATTGCTGGTCGGATTGGTAGCGTTCCCGTCGAAGTCGAAATATGTCGTCGTCGTCAGGCCGTCCGCGCTCGTTTTTACGATGGCGTTTTCCGCAACATCGTTTTTCCAATATACTAAGCCCGGAATAAGCAGACTGACATTGCGATATCCATTGTGGAAGCTTTCCGTGACCGAGCCATCCGCGGCAACGATTGCTGCCCGGATGTTGTCAAAGCCGCCATTGTCAATATCCGTTCCTGTGTAGATGGTACGGCCGTCATCGCTAGTGACCGTCTCCCATGCGCCGAGAAAGGCCCCGGAAGCGTTCTTGTCCCTTGCATCAGTCTCTATCGAACCATTCCCAAGATATGCTTTGGTGGCCGTGCGTGTTTGGTCGACGGTTCCGTTGCCATCGAAATCCCATGCCGAAATCGTGCTCAGGCCGTCTGCGCTGGTGGTTATGGTGACCTGAGCCGATTTATAGTTGGCCGCGCTGAAGTCCGTGATCACCGTCTTGACCGAGCCGTCGACTGCATTCGTCGTCACTTCGGTCTGGTCGACGGTGCCGTCACCATCGGCATCGCGGTCGATCGAAATTGTCCGCTTGTCGCCGCTCGTCGTGATGATCGTGCTGTCGAGCAGAATACCGCCCGTGGTCGATCTCTTGATAATCTCGACGGTCGCGCCATCGGCCAGAGTAAGTACGCTGTCGCTCATGGTGCGATCGAAACCGGCCGCACCGTCTATGTCTTCCTGAGTGGTCGTCGTCCTGCCATCGGCACTTGTCGTCGTAACGAACTTTGACAGCTGCGAGCCGTCGGCCTTCAAATTGCTGACGGTTCGCGTCGACGAACCATCGGCGTTGATCGTCGTTACGTCGGTCGTGTCCTGGCTGAAGGGATCCGTTCCGAACATATCCCGGTTCGTCGTGATCGACAGGCCGTTGGCGCTGGTCGTCGTGACGAAAGTGCTTTTCAGGACAGCGCCTTCGAATTTGCTGACGGTGCGCACCGTCGAGCCATTGGCGTTCAGCACCGTCACGTCAGTCTGGCTGCTGTCGTAGCTCCCATCACCATTCATGTCCCATTCTTTGGTGGTGGAAATACCGTCGCCGGCTTTGGTGATCCTGGTCTGGTCAGCCAGAAAAAGTGTCGGGGTCGCCGTCGTCGTCAATTGATAGTATTTGACGACCGTCACGATCGAACCATCGACGCCAAGCGTTGTGTCGCTGGTGGTCTTGGCCGTCATCGTCGGCATTTTGTTAATCGACGTTGGCCCGTACAGCGTTACGCTGTGCAAACCGTCGGCACTGAGTGTTGTCGTGTTTGTGGTGGTCGAAGCCGATGACCAATTTTCGCTGTTGGGGCCAGACATGGTCGAGGTCACGCTGCCATCGGCATTTCTCACAGAGGTGCTGGTGATATCAACCGAACCGTTTCCGTCGACATCTCTGGCGACCGTGCTGGTAAGTTTGTCAGCACTCACCGTGGTAACGGTCTGACTCTCCAGTGCGCCGTTCGATTTCCTGTAGGCGAGAGTCTCCGTCGTGCTGCCGTTGGCGTTGAGCACTGTCGTGTCGGTCATCGAACGGCTGGTGGTCGTGCCGACCGCCGCCCACGTCACCGTGTTGGTCAAACCGTTGGCGCTGGTGACGATCGTCGTCTTGTCCTTGACCGCGCCGGCGCCGTCGAGATCGGTGATGGTTTCGGTCTTGCTGCCATCGGCGTTGAGCACGACTACCTTGGTGGTCGACTGATCGATCGTGCCATTGCCGTCCAAATCGGTCGCAAGCGACTCCGACAGGCCGTTCGCACTGATAGTATGCGTCGCCTTCGACGTCAGGACACCTCCGGCACCGTAGGTTCGGGCCGTTCCGGTGGTCGAGCCATCGGCATTCAGAACGGTGGTCACGTTCTCGTCAGTGGTTCCATTGCCGTCCAGATCGTTTGTCGTCGTGACGTTATGCCCGTCGCTGCTAGCGATCGTCTGCGTGCGGAAAATCTGGGCATTGCTGCCGTTCTTCACCGTGATGGTATCGGTCTTGGAACCATCGGCAGCCAGAGCCGTAGTTGCAGTCGTGGTCCGGTCGATCGTGCCGTTGCCGTCGAGATCAGCCTGGGTCTCGGAAGTCAGGCCGTTGGCGCTGGTCGTGGTGATAGTCTTGCCCACCAAAGCACCGCTCCCGGCGAGCGTCGAGACCGTTCTGGTTGTCGACCCATCTGCATTGAGGACGGCGACGTCGCTGGACTTCGCCTCGACGACGCCGTCGCCGTCCGCATCGAATTGAGTATTAACACTAAGTCCGTTTGCCGCCACTGCGGTGATCGTCTTCGACAGCAGCGCGCCGTTGTTCGATGTCTGCGAGGTCGTGGTGGTGCGGACGCCGGTGGTGGCAATGACCGTCACCGCCTGCGTTGTCATATCATAGACGCCGTCGCCATTCACGTCCTGCTTGTCGGTCCTGGTAAGTCCATTCGCAGACAGCGTGGTTTCCGATTTGGCGTGCTGAACGCCATTAATATCCGTGTCCGATACAGTCGTAACATGGCTCCCGTCGGCGTTCACGACATCGACCTGCATCCGATCGGTCTTGGTATCGCCGTTGCTATCGATCTTGGTGGTGGTCGTCTTGCGGTCGGCGCTGGTCTTGAGTTCGGTCCAGGCGAGCATCGCACCGCTGGTGCTGGTCGTGGTCGTGGTCACCGTGCGGCTGCCGTCGCCGCCGAGTACTGTGGCCTGGACCGTCGTGCGGTCGACGGTGCCATCAGCATTGATGTCGTCCTTCACCGTCTGGGTCAGGCCGTCGGCGCCCGTTATCGTGGAGGTACTGCCGATCAGCGCCCCGTTGGCGCTGGTGGTGGTCACCGTGCGCGTGCGGTTGCTGGAGCCATCGATGGTGGTCACATCGGCGACAATGATATCATGGACGCCATCACTATTGAGGTCGGCCTTGCTGGTCAGCGAGAGGCCATTGGCCGAGGTCTGGTCCAGGGTCTTGCCAACAAGCGAGCCATCGGGATTATACTGATTGACGGTCGATGTGGTGACGCCCGTGCCATCGACAGCGATCGTCTTGACCGAATCCAGATGGCCATCGCCGTCGGAATCGGACGCTATCGAAATCGTCTTGCGGTCAGCGCTGGTGTTGGTGCTCGAGCTCGACAGCAGCGAACCGTCACGGCTTTTCGTCTGCAGCGTCTCGCTCCGGCTGCCGCCGGACCCGAGAAGCTTCACATCGGACGAAACGATGTCGTAGAGCCCGTCGCCATCGAGATCGCTTGATGTCGTCACGACCCGCCCGTTGGCGCTGGTAGTGGTGGTCGTTTTGCCGATCAGCGCGCCGGTGCCGGCGAGTTCGGAGACCGTCCGGGTCTTCGAACCATCCGCATTCAGGATAGTGACGTCACTGGATTTGCTTTCGACAACCCCGTTGCCGTCGGCATCGGTCTGGGTATCGATGCTCAGGCCATTCGCCGATACCGCTGCAATCGTCCTGGCCAGCAATGTGCCATTGCTCGATGTTTGGGAGGTCGTCGTCGTACGGGTGCCGTTCGAACCGATAACGGTCACCGCCTGGGTCACGGCATCGTAAACGCCGTCACCATTCACATCCCGCTTGTCGGTGGCGGTCAGGCCATTGCCGGATATCGTGGTTTCCGACTTGGCATACAGGGCGCCATTGCTATCGGTGTCCGACACGGTGACGACGCTGCTGCCATCGCTGTTGACTACCGCGACCTGAGTACGATCGACCTTGGTGTCGCCATTGGCGTCGATCTTCGTGGTTGTCGTCTTGCGGTCGGCGCTGGTCTTGACTTCGGTCCTGGCCAGCACTGCGCCGCTGGTGCTGGTCGTCGTCGTGGTGACCGTGCGGCTTCCGTCGCCACCGAGCACGGTTGCCTGGACCGTGGTGCGATCGACGGTGCCGTCGGCGTTGATGTCGTCCTTGATCGTCTGGGTCAGGCTGTCGGCACTGGTGGTGACGGCCGAACTGTCGACCAGCGTGCCGTTGGCGCTTCTGGTCGTGACTGTGCGCGTGCGGTTGCTGGAACCATCCGTGGTCGTCACGTCAGTGACGACAGCGTCGTAGATGCCATTGCCGTCGATGTCCGCCTTGCTGGTCAAAGACAGGCCGTCCGCGGAGGTCTGGCGGATTGTCTTGCCGACGAGCGAGCCATCCGAATTGTACTGACCGACCGTCGAGGTCGTTACGCCGGCACCATCGATAACGATCGACTTGACGATATCGACATGGCCGTCGCCATTGGCATCGGTCGTTATCGAAATCGTCTTGCGGTCAGCGCTGGTGTCGGTGGTGGAGGCGGACAGCAAGGTGCCGTCGCGGCTTTTGACCTGCTGCGTTTCTGACAGGCTGCCGCCGGTGCCAACCACCGTGACATCCGACGAGACGATATCATACCGTCCATCGCCATTGAGATCGGTCG
This sequence comes from Mesorhizobium sp. WSM4810, assembly GCF_055811235.1. Lineage (NCBI taxonomy): Bacteria > Pseudomonadati > Pseudomonadota > Alphaproteobacteria > Hyphomicrobiales > Phyllobacteriaceae > Mesorhizobium > Mesorhizobium sp. WSM4810. The sequence continues at coordinate 87,645 of NZ_JBVVQV010000023.1, forward strand.
AGACCGTCTTGGCCAGGCCGTCATTGCTTGTCGTGGCAACCGTTCTGCCGATCAGCACATTGGTCGAGCTGTAGGTAGAAACCGTGGTAACCGCAGCACCATTGGTTCCATTGGTGATGGCAGTTACATCGCGGGTTTCATAGGTGCCGTTGCCGTCAAGGTCGTGCGAAACCGTGCGTGTCCGGCCATCGGCGCTGGTGACGGTCTGCTCCCTGTCGATCAAGGTGCCGCCGCTGCTGGTATCGGCAACCGTCTTGGTGCGTGTGCCATCGCCGGCGACGACGGTGGTTTCGGTGCTGACGAGATCGTAGACGCCGGTGCCGGTAGAGTCGCTCTGCACCGTTTTGGTCAGACCGTCGGCCGACGCGGTCGTCGCGACCTTGCGAAGCAAAGTCCCGTTGACGCTGTTTTCGGAAACTATGGTTGATGTCGAGCCGTCGGCATTCCTGACGAACACCTGTGTCTGATCGTTGACGCCGTCGCCATCCTGGTCGAGCGCTGTGGTGACCGTAGCGTGGTCGGCGCTGGTCGTCGTCGTGGTCCGCTCAGCGACCGAGCCGTCGGTGTTGAAGTCTGTAATGACACGTTTGCGCACACCCGCCGTCACTGTCGTGACATCGGTCTGCGAACGTTCGTAGGTGCCGTTGCCATCATCGTCGAACTGAGTCGTCGTCGACAGTCCGTCGGCACTCACGGTGATGCGGTTCTGGAAGGCCAGCGTGCCATCCTTGTCGTAGCCGCCAAGCGTGGTGGTCTTTGAGCCGTCGCCATTGGTGACGGTGATGGTCTTGATGATGTAACTGTTGGCGTCCGAGGCCAGCACGGCATCGCCGACAGCACCCGTGGTCCCATCGGTCTTTGTATAGGTCGCCGTACCGGTGATGGCCGAACCATCGGCAAAGTTCTGGCCGCTACCTGTCGCCGTCAGCCCGATCGAGGCGATGCCGAGCGACGCCAGCGAGACAAGCTGGCCGTCGACCATGATCTTGAATTCGGACCAGCGCTCGTCGCCCGCGTCGAGCAGGCCGTTGTGATTGGTGTCGAACACGCTTTTCAGCGCTTCGAGATCGCCGGTCGCCGTCTGGTCCCATTCGGTGAAGACGAACTCGCTGGAGCGGCTGATCTTGCCGTCGCCATCGGCGTCGAGCACCAGCACACCATCGCCGGCACCGGCCCAGGCGGTGCGGTGCTGGTAGCCATCCCCATCGAGATCGACAAATTGGTTGGATGAGGCCAGCGTGTCCACAGAGAGCCCGTTGCCGTCCAGGTCGAGGAGGACGGGTCTGTTGCCGGCCGAGTCGGAACGGCCACTAGTGCTGCCGGATCCGCTGGCGCTACCACCGCTCGATGTCGAGCCACTGCTCGATGTCGACCCACCACTGTAACCCCCCGTTGAACCGCTGTAACCGCCCCCGAAAGAGCTCCGACGGGAGGCATCGCTACTGGTATAATTGCCATGATGGTCATGGGGAGTAGTAGAATAGCCACCAACGTCATTCACAGGGCCGGACCTGGTGGCGCCCGCTTCGGTCGTATGATCGGACTTGCTGGACTTCCCAATCCGATCCATCATCTTCTGCAAGTTAGGATCGTACGGATTCACACCAAGCTGAATGGCGCCTTGTGTAACCGCCGCCCTGGTAGCAGCGGTCGATAAACCTTTATCCAATGAAATCTGAGCAAGCGCACCAAGACGATCGATAGGGGCGGCACCGTTGGTGTAGCCAACGCCAGGGACGTAAACCATCTCTGGCACATACACAGGTGGCGCAACCACACGCGGCGGAGTTACACGGACAACAGGGACACGTTTGGTAACAGGGACGCGCCTCGTAACAGTAACAGGCATAGGCATATAGTTTGCGTCAACGATTGGCGTCGAAAAATTATACTGCGCCGGAAGACCTAACGAAGTTGGACTGACCCCTAATGCGATGCTGTTCAATAGGTTCCGCGAGACAGCCTCTTCCGCCTGATACGCTGCATACGACCTCATGCTGTCCTCTTCAGTCTCTCGAAATGAAGGAGTTGCAGCAGGTGATGTAATGCTTGGCTGATTAGTGCTTGGATTCGGTGGAGTCGCAGATCTATCCACGGCACGCGCGTCGGCTTCGGTGGCGCGTCGCGCCGCTTCGGCCATCGGGACATCAGTCTTGTACCCGCGGTCGCCGTAGACGTTAGTGCTTTTTTCAATACCGGAGCGCCGCGCCGCCTCGGTCATCGCGACATCAGTCTTGTACCCGTAGTCGCCGAAGACGTTAGTGCTTTTTTCAATACCGGCCTGGCGGGCAGCCTCTGCGGCACGCGCCGCCTCGGTCGATTCAGAACGCATCGCGTTGGGTGAAATGCCATCGGCATGGGAAGCGATCGCACCAACCACTCCGCGATTTTGTCCCGCCCAATCAGCGGGTGTCATGTTCTCTTTGGGTGAATTCCAACCGGTCCAGTCCTTAAGTGTTCCCTCATAGAGCTGTTGTAGAGCAACAGCGTCGTAGGCAAATTGCAGGTTTGGATAGTGTGGCCTGCTGACAGGAGAATTAAGGTCGTATGTACTTCCGGCAATACCTGCCAAGTACGCACTATTTCCCACCTGTGACATCGCCGCCGCAAACGCAGCACCGGGAGTATAGGTTTCCTGTCCGTAAGTAACTCCCAATGATACCCCGAGACTACCGTACCAACCAAACCCAATACCCGGCAGACCGGCAACCCCGTCTAGGGAGGCGCCAAAAGACCATGAACTTGTTGAAAAATCTTTACTTACGCCGACAAATCCTCCGAGGCCGTAGCCTTGTCCGAACTCGAGACCAAGTCCTGTGTCAACAGCCAATCCGGCATTTGACATGGTAAAACCTACCGTTGCTCCCCAAAAAGTTCCAGAGACGCTCTTAAACGTCTCGGTCGAGTAATCGAAAAGGTTAGCCCCTCCAATAGTAACTGTCCTTTTCGCTCCTGCAGAATAGCCAAACCCAATTGGCCCACTCCCCCAAATGCCGCCGAGACCACTTCTCGCTTCGAAGCTAACAGACATTGCCTACTCCTAATTTAGCAGATATTTCTGGGCATATGGTTGCTGCAGTGACTAAAATCGATATTATTGACGCAATCAGTAACGCTTTCTTATGCACCCCGATTGGATCCTGAACCCTTCGATAGGGCGCCCCACGCACTTGAGGATTACGAACGACTCCGACAAGTTCTGCTCCCGATACCAAAGTGAACATTCCAGATATCAAAATCAATATTTGAAATCTATCATTACTACCATTGATGCATTTACATAACGTATTTAAAAACCCAAAGTACCCTGCCAATGAAATGATTAGCAAACCTAAGAAAATTGCAAAGTTAACGGCTAAATATGATACTATCAACTTCATCTCTGAGTTCATTTATACCTGTCCTTTAGCCTGATCCCGCGAGCGCATGAAGAACCTCCTCTCACCCTCATGTGTGACGTCGTTCAAGACGTCAGCGCTCCGCCTCCGGAAAGCCGGGCCTGATCGTCGCTGGCCTGATGCGGAGCTATTGAACACACGCCAACCCTGCCCATGAATTTTCGCGGAAAACTCGCTGAGCGTCAGATGTAATGGAGAAATCTAATTCGCCCCATAAAACCGGCTCTCCCATCGTTGCCACAGGAATAAGCCACACAACATTTATTGCACACAAGTTACGTATCGACGCAACATTACATCGCGACATTAAATTACGTCAATGGTTTGGCTTATACTTGTAAAGCATTTTTAGTCACCATTCAAGTATCTTCAGGAGTGTCTCAGATTTAAATTCAGATCACAGGCTGCGGATCCAGGAGACCCGTCAGCGAGATCTGGTCCACCAACCGCCGGCACGGGCAGCCGCGAAGCACACTTTTCTAGCGTCAGACTTTAGCCCGGCTTTTAAAGAGGCGAAGCCACGCTCGTACTCGCGAGTATTAATGTACTTCCTGTCCTGGTGCATGAACTTGCCAAAGCCGGCATCGTTATGAATGACCACATCAGGGCACAGCAAAAACGCTGCCTTCTGGTAGCCAGTGTCAAACGCAACCGTATCGGCGTGGGCATTAAACGACACAAGCGAGGCGACGCCAAAAGCAGCAACCGCCATGCGAGCACTTTGAACGCAGTTCATTGTTTTATTCCTTCTTGAGAATTACTTAGATCTAGGTTGCTGTGACGAGCCGCCTCCGTCTCAGCGCTCGTGGAAGGCCTCATCCGTCATCTCCATCAGCGGATCGAGCAGGAACTCGATCACCCGGCGGTTGCCAGTCCTGATCTCCGCCGTCACCGACATGCCGGGGGTCAGAACGACATCTTTGCCTTCGACGCGGATCGAGGTTTCGTTGAGCGCGATGCGGACCGGAAACACCAGCGGCCCGGCAGCATCGCCAGCAGTTTCTTCCCTGCCCGCCGGCGCCTGCGGCGCGCCGGCCGAGATGGCATCATTGGACACGGTCAGAACTTTGCCATTCAAAGTCCCGTATTTTGTGAAGGGGAAAGCTTCGAGCTTGACCCGCACATCCTGCCCTTCGTGCACAAAACCCTTGTCGCGGTTTAGCAGCATCGCCTCGATCTCGAGTGCCGTGCCATCCGGCACGATCACCATCAGCCGTTGGCCAGTCTGCACCACTTCGCCCAGCGTGTTGACCTCCATTTGCTGCACGCGGCCTGCTACCGGCGATTTGAGCAGGCTGGCGCGCTCGAACAGCTCCGCCTTGGCCAGATCCTGCTGCAGCACGCCGATCGAGCGGTCGATCTCGATCAGTTCGGTGGCGATCTTGTCGAGATAGGCTTCGCGGCGCGCGCGTTTTTGCGCGCCGAGCGTCCGAATGGTGGCTTCAAGCTCGGCGATGTGGCCTTCGTCGGCCACCACCGCCATCACCTGGCTCTGCTCGCCCTGGCGCGCGTCGATGGTGTTGGTCTTGATGCCGACCTGTCGCTTTTCCAGTTCCTCAAAGACATCCAGCCGGTCACCGGCCAGGCTGACCAGCTTGCGGCGCTCGACCAGCGACTTGTTGCCGCGCTCGATCTCGATCCGCTTTTGCGCAATCTCGGCCTCGAGGCTCTCCTGTTCGGCCTGATAGGCGGCGAGCGACTGGCGCATCTGCAGGCGCTGCAGGTCGACGAGCGGCGCCGGTGCATTCGGCGGCGCCACCAATTCCGCATCGGTGGCCGGCGTGCCGTCGGCAACGGCATCGACCAGCGCCTTGAGCCGGGCTTTCGACACTTCGGCGGCAGCAAGGTTGCCGGCATTCTTCTGTCGCTCGGCTGCGTATTCGGCCGGCTCCAGCTCGACCAGCATATCCCCGGCCGCGACGCGATCACCAGCCCTGACGTGCAGCGCCTTGACCGTGCCGGTGATCAGCGGCTCGATGACCTGCACCTTGCCGATCGGGATCAGCTTGCCCTGGATGGTGGCATGGGTGTCGACGCGGCCGAACCACGACCAGGCCAGCGCGCCGGCGGCAAACAGCATGATCAGGCCTGAGAAAATACGCGCGGCCGGCGAGGCTGGCGTCTCGAGGATCTCGATCGCCGCCGCCTGGAAAGCGCGTTCGTCGCGATTGAGGGTCGGACGCTTGTTCTCGGCCTCACGCGCCACCCCTTCCCTGATTGCTTGCCAGTAGCGCCCCATCGCCTACTCCGCCGCCTCTGCTGGCATTGATTGGGCGGTCGGGCGCTGTTCTGCCTGCAACCGGTAGAGCTGGGCATAGCGGCCGTTGAGCTTCAGCAGTTCGTCATGCGAGCCCTGTTCGGTGATGCGGCCGGCCTCGATGGTCATGATACGGGTAGCGTCGCGAAGCGCGGCCAGCCGATGCGCGATGATGAATACGGTGCGGCCCCTGGCCATCAACCGCATGTTCTGCTGGATGACATATTCCGACTCGTAGTCGAGCGCGCTGGTCGCCTCGTCGAAGATCAGGATGCGTGGGTTGGTGACCAGCGCCCGGGCAATGGCGATGCGCTGGCGCTGCCCGCCGGACAGATTGGAGCCGCGCTCCTCCAGCACCGTGTCGTAGCCGGATTTGAGCTGCAGGATGAAGTCATGCGCGCCCGACAGTTTTGCCGCCTCGATCACCCGCTCAAGCGGCAGCGCCGGGTCGGCCAGTGCGATGTTCTCGCGCACCGTGCGGCGAAACAGGATGTTCTCCTGCAACACGACGCCGATCTGCCGGCGCAGGCTGCGCGGATCGATCAGCGCCAGGTCGACGCCGTCGACCAGCACGCGGCCGCGTTCCGGCACATGCAGCCGCTGCAACAGCTTGGCCACGGTGCTCTTGCCCGAGCCGGACGGCCCGACAATACCAATGATCTCGCCGGGCTGGGTCTGGAATGAGACGTCGCTCAGGATCTCGCGCTCGCCGGGGCGGTAGCGAAAGGTGACGTGATCGAAGGCGGCATGGCCTGCTATCTTGCGCAGCGATCCCTGCCCGGCCCCGCCCGATAGCTCGATTGGCGAATTGAGGATGTCGCCGAGCCGGTCGACGGAAATGCGCACCTGCTGCAGATCCTGCCAGAGCTGCGCCAGCCGCAGCACCGGCCCGGAGACGCGCCCGGCCATGATGTTGAAGGCGACCAGCTGGCCGACGGTCATGTCGCCGGCGACCACTGCCTTGGCGCCGAACCACATGGTGGCGACGATCACCGCCTTGGAGATAAACTGGGCGGTGTTGCTGGCGAAGTTTGCGAGCCTGGCGGTGCGGAAGCCGGCGGCGACATAGCCGGCAAGCTGGTCTTCCCAGCGCCGCTGCATCTGCGGCTCGACCGCCATCGCCTTCAGCGTTTCGACGCCGACGATGGATTCGACGAGAAAAGTCTGGTTTTCGGCGCCGCGGTTGAATTTTTCCTCGATGCGGCGGCGGAATTCTGGGGTCACCGCCATCGACAGCACGACGTATGCCGGGATCGACAGGATGACGATCAGCGTCAGCCATGGGCTGTAGAGATACATGACGGCGAGGAAGACGAAGAGAAACAGCACGTCGAGCAGCACGGTGAGCGCCGAGCCGGTGAGGAAGGCACGGATGTTCTCGAGCTCGTGGACGCGCGCCACGGTCTGGCCGGTCTGCCTTGCTTCGAAATAGGCGATCGGCAAGCCAAGCAGATGATGAAACAGCTTGGCGCCGAGCGCCACGTCGATGCGGCTGGTGGTATGGATGGTGGTATAGGTGCGCAGGCCGGTGAGCAGCACCTCGAACATCGAGACAGCGGATAGGCCGATCACCAGCACTTCGAGCGTGGTCAGGCCGTTGTGGACCAGAACCTTGTCGATCACCAGCTGGAAGAAGATCGGCGAGATCAGCCCAAGCAGCTGCACGAAGAACGAGGCAAGCAGCACTTCGGCGAAGATCCAGCGGTAGCGGATGATTTCTGGAATGAACCAGGAGAAATCGAAGCGCCGCGAAAAGCCCTGCGAGAAGGCACGGCTGGTGACGAGGACGACGTAACCGCTCCACAGGAGGTCGAAGTCCGCCCGTGCAAGCTCCTGCGGCGCGCCCGATTGCGGATCCTGCAAAAGCACCTTGCCCGCAGACAAAGCCGCCAGCAGCGCAAAGCTGCCGTCCGCCTTCTCGATGATCACCGGCAGCGGCAGGCGGTCCAGCCTCTTGGGCGAAGGTCTTGCTATCTTGGCTTTGAGCTTAAGACGTTTTGCCGCCCGCACGAGGTAGACGCGATCGGCGGTCCGTTCGCCCAGACCCAGGTCATGGCGAATGGCGTCGGGATCGGCCGGCTGGCGCAAATACTGCGTCATCAGCGTCAAGCAAACGACGCCGCTGTCCAGCCCGATTATAATCGGCGTGGCCGCTCCCACATGCCTTCCCCGCAAAAACCCAATTGCCCTGATCATGTATCCGCTGCCACACAGCGCAAAAGCAAGGCACAAAGAAGAGAAAAGAATAAGTGTTGCAAATATGCCTAAGGAACAGTGAAATTACTAAATTATACAGAGCTAATATTGCGTACTGGGGTGGCGCAGGCCGAGAGCGTGGAGTATACGGTGGAGCTCGGAACATGAAATTAAGCTGCCGCCCGATGCTCGCCTTGAGTTCGATGTGGGCGATCTTCGTGTGCCCTGCCGTGATATCCTGACATGGGCTGCTCAAGCATATCCAACAAATCTGGGGTATCCGACGTTGGGATGCTCTTCTTCCCTGTCAAACGGCGTCCAAAACTGACCCCCGATCGGCGTCCAATTTGACCCCCTTAGGTAATGCGCGGCGGTCAGCAGTTCGCCCGGGCGGAGTTGGTCAGGGTTGCGCAGCCCGGGCGAGCGCGGATGGCGCTTGGCAGCTTGATAGGGTGATCAGGCGCGGTTCTTGAAGCGCCAGGATTCGGTTTCCGGTCTCGATGATCTCGCAATGATGAGTGAGACGGTCGAGGAGCGCTGTCGTCATCTTGGCGTCGCCGAAGACGGCGGGCCATTCGCCGAACGCCAGGTTGGTTGTGACGATGATCGAGGTCCGTTCATAGAGCCCTGCTGATCAGGTGGAAGAGCAATTGCCCGCCGGCCTGGGCAAAGGGCAGATAGCCGAGTTCATCGAGCACGAGCCGGGTGAGGTAGTCGGCGATACGGCCCTGCTTGCCGCCGCGGTGCTCGGTCTCGAGCCGGTTGACGAGATCGACGACGTTGAAGAAGCGGCCTCGTGAGCCGTTGCGGATCAGGGCGCGGGCAATGGCGATTGCCAGATGCGACTTGCCGGTTCCGGTGCCGCCGAAGAGCACGGCGTTGCGCTGGTCGGCGACGGTCCCGGACCAGCACCTCGTTGACCGGCGTGCCGTCGAAGTCGAACTCATCGATGTCCTTGGCGATCGGCAGCTTGGCGACAGTGAACTGGTATTTGATGGAGCGGGCCTGCTTCTCGGCGATCTCGGCCGACAGCAGTTCGCCGACGATCCTCGGCGGTTCGTGCTGGCGCTTGATGCCTGTCGCCATGACCTCGTCATAGGCGCCGCGCATCCCGTAGAGCTTCAGCGTCCCCATCAGATCCAGAACCTGGGTGCGTTCCATCAGCTTGCCCTCCTGAGGCTGTCATAGCGGGCGCAGTCGGCGAGCGGCTCGTGTTGCAGGCGAAGAGCGTCCGGGGTGAGAATGGTGACGGCCGGCGCCGGGTCGCGCCGCCGCGCCAGGATGTTGATGATGACGGCGGCGGAGCAGACATTCTGATCGAGCGCTTCCTGACAGTCCCGGCCGGCTTCCGCCACCTCCTCGATCTCACCCCTTTTGGCCGGCAGGAGGAGTGGGAGGACTCGCCTGAAGGGTGGCCCCAATCGCCCAAGCACGGCTGGGGATCGGAACGAGATGAATAACCGATGCGAAACCTGTCGAACGGCGAACGAACCATTGCGTCCAATGATGTCACAGGAAGAGTGCCTTCTGAAAAGCCTTCGTTTTCCGGAAGGCACCTTGGCATCCCCACGCCAGCTTAGGAGAAAGCGCCTACGACCACCGGGGTACGGTTCACAAACGACTGCAACAACAAATGCCAATCGGCGTCTTCCAATCCGCTGTCGCCCTCGTTGAGCAACCAGCGGAGGTGCGCGGCTTTGGCAGCGCAATCCTCGATGCTTTCGACCGCAAATCGAAGCATCTCGTCCCGTGCATGCTCTTCTTGGGCAAGGAGCTCGTTCAGTCGCATTTCGAGCCGCGCTGAAAACCGACTTTCCGTTTCGCACTCGACGAGCCGCCGACACAGACGCTCCACCTGCTCTCTCAACTGACGATGCCGTCGAAGTATCGCTATGAGCGGCCTTTCAGCGATAGGATCCTCAAGGCGTTCACCATTAAGCGTTACGATAGCCAGAGCCATGTCGCGCATCCTCAATCGTCACCTGCATGCCTCGACAGGAACGCCCCCCGCGATTCGAGTGATAGCCTGTTACCCGCCAGAAAAAAGGGGGCGTCGGCGCCCCATTTTTTCTGGTGCTGAAATGGCAAGCACGTTGATTTAAATAAATGAGGCGAATGAAGGGCCTCAGCTTATAGCCCCTCGCAGGAACAATCATCGCAACCAGTTCAGACGCCGCATCCTAAAATTGCGCAAATCTGTCTTTGACCTTCTTCAGGAAGCGGGCCCGAGTCCTGTCGGTTGAACGATCCATGTCGTAGTGGGCGAGATATTGCACTGGAGCCATCGGCCTGATCTGGGATCGTAGCAACCGTTTCACGACTTTGCGCGGAGGATCACCGGCGAGGAGTGTGTGAGCCCTCGGCGCCCCATATGTCATAACCGCTGCGAGCTTCGTGATATTAGTGAGCTTTGGCCTAACTCGACCGTTAACCAGGGCGAACGCCACACCAGGAAGCCAAACGCGATCAAAATAGCCTTTGAGGATCGCGGGAAACCCAAGTGTCCAAACCGGCGAAACGATGACAAGCGCGTTCGCCTCTTCCAATCGCCGCACATAGTTCTCGACAGCCCGTCGATTGTCGGGAACTTCATAGTAGCCGATGCGATCCTGATAGCTCATCACAGGATCGAAGCCTTCCGCATACAAGTTGCAGTTGTCGACGGTGTGCCCAGCAGTTTCCAGCCCGGCGACCGTCTCCTGGTGCAGCGCTGCCCCGTAACTTGAATCGTCCGGATGAGCATGCAGAACGAGTACCCTCATCCCCGTCACACCTCAATTTTGCTAAGCCACCCCAACCAAATCTGCATGCAAGCCGTGCCGCGCGCCTACGCTCGGCTCAGCGGAAAATCGAACTGGACAGAGGTGCCGCGGCCAGCGGCGGAGTCGAGCCGCAGCTTCCCTTTCATGCAGCGCACCAGATCCACTATACTGGCCAGGCCCATGCCCGTGTGATTGCCACCGCGCGTGGAGAAGAACGGCATCGTGGCATTTTTCCTGACGTTTTCAGTCATCCCGTTGCCGTTGTCTTCGACGCTCATGATCAGACGCCTCGCGCCGATCAGAGGTTTGTGGAGTCGACCACGTATTGTTATTTGCGGGAATTCCCGACCCTCCATCGCGGCCTCCGCGTTTCGCACCAACTCACTCAGGATCACGTGAAACTGGGATGCCGGTACACGGGCGCCAAGCGCTTCGTCGCTGACGTCCAGTTTCAGGATTTCATGTCGTTCGACATTTCCAGCAATGCCCGAGAGCAGCGCTGAAAGGGATTTCAGTTGACTACCTAGGGTCCCCTTCGGTTGCTCGTAGGCCATAATGATATCCCGCAAGCGGGTATTCATTCGTTCGAGATCCCTGGCGGCCGCTTGCGCTTGATCGATCATGCCCTTGTCGGGAGCCTCACCCTCTTTCACCTCGTCGAGAAAAAGCCTGAGCGCGCTGATATGGGACGTCGTCGTGTGCGCAAACAGGCTGGAGAATGAGCGCAGATGCTGCTCCTTCCACCGGACGAAACGCGACTGCCAGGCGGAACCGACCGCGATCAGCACGATCGTGGCTAAGCCCATGACCAGCACAAAGCCGAGGCGTCTATTCCGCTCTTCCGTGCGCGCGGCATCGCTATATGCGGTCATGTGCTCAAGAGCAGCGTTGGAAACACGGAACATGTCCGACCTCAACTCGGTCAGCTGCGCCAGCGCTTTGCTATAGTTTTCGCTTGCCTCCTGAGTCGCAGGCACGACCGCGGTTTCAATCACTTCCAGCGCGTTCGTCAGCCGTCCGATATCCCGTTCGCCGAGATAACGGCCGATGTATTCCAGTGACAATGTTTGCCGGACATTGTGCGCCAAGTGACGAACGTCCCGGTTTATCCGGGGCAACTTTTTTCCAGTGGCGAGCGCAATCTGAAGCTCTGTCATGACACCCGTCAGGCGTTCCCGAATCTGGGCCGCTCGCCATTGGATTTCATATGTCTCTTGCAGCACCTGACTGGTCTGCTGGTGCTGCCGGTCCGCTTGAAAAAACGCCCACACGCTGACTGCTACAGCGCCCATCAACACAAGGTAGAGGACGTCGACGAAACTGATCCGTCTCATCATTTGACCGGTCGCACAGCGATAACCCACCACACCCACAAATTATTGCGGGCGGGAATGTACGACGCCGGAAGGTTGTCGTACGGCCAGACGACGAAAAACGGCCCGGACTCGTCGATGTCGAGCGGGCGGTAGGTGTCGTCGGCGTCGCACTTCCCGGTCTGCCGATCTGCGTCCGTGCATTCCTTTTCATACGCGATCATGGGAGCATAGCTGTCGATGTCCGCCTTCGGCACTCGTGCCATAAAGCCATCGTCCGCGCGGACCTCTACTGCCGCGTGTTCATCGAGGTCATGCTTGGCCAACAAATCCTTGAGAAAAACGCCTCGAAACCGCACGATCTCTCCCGTCTTCGTCCATGGCGTGCGAGTCGCGCGCTCGCGCACCGGGAACTGTTTTTTCATCATGTCGATGCCGTAGGAGGCCAATTGGGTTCCCGCGTCCGTCTCGATGACCAGTTTCTCGGGATCGGTCACCGCAGATGTAACCTGGGCGAAACTGACAGTGGCGACCGCACCGGCGAACGCAATCGCGACAGTCGGCGCAGCAAGATGAAGGCCCAGGAGCTTGTTTTTCAACATGGTCGTCAGATCATACTTTTCGGCAGGAGCCCGTTTCGGGCCAGTTTGGCGCGGGCGGTTTTGTAATACTTCCTGACCGTTTCATCCGATTCCAATCCCCATGACTCTCGCGCCTGCTCGAACACTTCAACGCGCGTTGTTCCTGGCGAGCGCTGCAGCACACGATTGAAGATCTCCTCTTCGCGTTGCGTCAGATCGGAATAGTGCAGACGGAAATCCGCCTCCGACTCTTCAGCCTCCGACAACTGAGCAACGAATTCGCCCTCGGCGGCGCGCCCAAGGATGTTTTGCAGCAGATCCGAACCAAGTCCGCTTTTGCCGATATAGGCGGCGCATCCGAGACGGCGGCATTCTTCAGATTCATCGACAGTTGGTGACCCGGTCATGACAATGTGGGTCGATTCGCTGGCCGCAGCTGCAACTTCCCGGATCACGGTCAGTCGATCGGCCTCTGACGTGGGGTCAAAACCGGGTAACCCGACATCCGTGACGATGAGATGGAACTCATTGTCTCGCAGCAAATGCTTTGCACGCTCGAGCGTCCCGGCGACCAGTACCAGGGTCTGCTTGCTGAAAAATCTCTTGAGGCGGCGTTGAAGCATGTCGCCATAAAGGGGCTGGTCCTCGATCACCAGCACTTGAAAAATCTGCATTCGACACCTCGCTGCCGAACCCGACGAAGCCGCCATTTGCGGCCGCGGATTCGGACATGATGTCGCCCCCTGCTACCGTTGATTGTCGTACTTTAATTGAGGTTTGTGTCAAGCGTTTCGCTCCTGCTTTTTCAACGATGGCTGGGCCAGCCGCGGGGAACTGTGTTTTCCCGGCATCACATCACGCGCCACGTTTTGCAAATTCCCCGCCTAGCTCCGCAATGCCTTGCCAACGAGGACCGGCGTAGTCTTGCTCGCCTCCCCTCACGTAATCCGGGATGCTGTGGGGAGCGACAACGTCGCAAACGTGAACAATTCGGCGGTTTTTTCCGGTCCGGACGCGGCGATTGGCTGGTATCGAATAGACGGGAACAGTTCCCCTAGCGGCCAAAAAATTTCATGCCGGCGCAACGGCGGCAAGGCTCAGCGGCGTATCCCACACCGTTCTTGATCACGGCGGCGTCGCGATCGTTGTCGAGCGCCTGCAGCCCGACGCCGTGACACGATGCGCAAGGCACGCTGCCTTGCTGATCCTTGCCAAGTTCAGCGGCCCACCATTGGAGTTCCCGACGCTGCCTTCGGGTCAAACTGTCCGGTGTCATCCCTTTGGCATTCTCGCCGATTCTGGAAGGCAAAAAACGCCTTGCGTGATCGAAAGCACGACCCCTCCTTTCGGTTCGACGATGGCCCCCGTCCAGGCTTGCGAGTAAGTGCGGCTCGCATCGACCGCCGTCAACCACAGGACGCGGTTGTCCGCCAGCTCGACTTTCACCTCCGCCTGCAGGGGACTGTCATTGACCGTCTGCCGGTAGTGACGCTTGATCTTCACCGTCCCGTCGGGAAACACCGCGCGGCTATTTTCATATTCGATCTCGAACTTGACACCGCCTGCATCGCCGACTTTGCAAGTCCCGTCTCGCTCACAGATCGTGCGGGCCGTCGCTTCGCACGTCCAATTGTATCCTGACTGCCACATCGGATTGCCTGCCTGCGCAAACGTGAATCCGGGCACCAGCAGAGTGATGATCGCTGCGGGGACGATCGCACACATTCGAAAGAGTGACACGCTGTCAATGTTCATGGTTCTTCTGACCCGTTTACCTCAGTCTTCGGCGTGACCAGCAACGGCCCTTGTCGCCGATGAAATCCAGTGCTGGCGCTGTTCTGATAGAACGCCAGCGTCATCGCTGCCACATGCAACGCAGCATCAATCCCCTCGCGCTCTGCGCGTTCGCGCAGTTCCTCAAAATACATGTCCGCGATCTGTTGGGCGTCGCTCATGCAGCGATGTTAAAGTATCAACTCCTTTGTCGCTAGAGGGGAAAGGCGGGCTCTGCCCCCTCTCCCCAAAAAGGCGAAAACCGGCATCCCCCCATTCTTCCTCCGCGGCTTCGCCGACTCCGTGCAGGACCGGCTGCGGATCCGCATGCGAGAATCTTGCGCCGGCCCTTCGGGTGAGTGGTCCCCCTACCGGTTTTCGCCTTACAGTCACGATCCTGATCGGCCACGCGCGCCGACTGGATCAAGAACAACGTAAACGTTGGCGACAGCTTTTACGTGGAAGGCCGGGTTGGCAAACTCGTCCAACGAAAAGGACGGCAAGACGGTCTACACGACCGATGTTATCGCGGCGATATTCACCCGCGTCCATCCTCGCTCCGAAGCGAATGAGAACACTGACGACAGCGACGAATACTTAACGACATGGGCGGCGAAAGCCGCCCTCCCCTGTGCAGCGAAGGCGATCGGCCGGGAACGGATGCGCCGACGGCGCAAAGCCGAACCGCCTCGGCGGCACCGCGTATTCCGAAGGTTGTCGGCAATCATGTTTTTACTTTAATTTATGCGTCGTGCCGCTTACCGTGGCAAATCATCGAATCGTAGGAGAACTGATAGGCAAAAAGAAAACCCGGCGCGAAGGCCGGATTTCCAAGAGGTCGTAGCTGGAACGGAACGCCAATTCCGTCGAATTGCCACCAAAACAAGATGGCAAAATCTAGCTGCTTCCCCTGACAGTCGCAACAGGAAAATGCGCTTTCGCGCCACGGATTTTCTTTGCCGTAAGCAAGGGAAGACGTGGTGACCATACACACCGAAATGGCCCAGTGGCTTGCCGACATCACGACGGTCAAGCAGATCGACCACTATCTTGCGCTGGTCTGGCGAGGGCTGGCCGAGGGCGCCTTGAGGGACCAGGAGGCGCAAGAACTAAGCGAGGCCGCCTGTTCGCGGCGCTCCCTGCTGCAATTGGCACGCGAAGCCCGGTTGCCGCCGGCGCGCACCTACTTTCCGCAGCGTCCGAAATCCAAGCAGTCGCGCCACCAAGCGGCGAGCGGGTCGCGCTGCCCCGTCCGATGGGCGAGGAAACGGCGCTTGGGCGATATGGCCGCCCTACCTCCAAATGTGCGGGATCGCTTCACGGAGGGTGAACGGGCTGTGCTTTACATTGTCGCCTCGGATTGCCGTCAGCACGGCTCTTGCGGATCGAGCGTCAAAGAGATCGGCGACCGCGCCGGCGTCGGTGCCACCACCGTCCGCAACGCGCTGCGCCGGGCCCGCCATCTTGGCCTGCTCGACATCACAGACCGCCCGCAATGGCGCGCCAGACATCTGCCGAACCTGGTAAAAATCCAGTGCCGGCGCTGGCTCGCATGGCTCAAAAAATTTCGGCCGAACTTCGGCCTTAAATTTTGTCCGACTGGGTTCAAAAAAGCGGCGTCCTCAGGAACCTTCGGCAATAAACAGAAAGGCGGACAGCCTTCTTACAGCCGGGCGGATGGCCCTTCGGGCCGCTTTCAGCGGTTTGCTGGACGCAAACCACCGTCCGGCTGACGGCTCGGACGCCTAACCCAATCAGTCCGCACCCAGTCGAACCGTCGCAAAGGGGGCTTTTGAACAAGCCTGCCGGAGCCGCTTGCGCCCGGCAAGGCAAAAATCAGCGCTTGGGGACGCGGCCGAGGAGCAGAGCGGCCGTCGGCACGCCAAGCCCTTTGGCGATCATGCCGATGATCGCCAGCGTCAGGTTCTGTTGCCCCCGCTCGATCTTGTAATACGTGACGGTCGAGATGCCGATCAGGTCGGCAACATCCTTCTTCATCATGTCCTTGCGGCTGCGGAAGCCATTTATCGCGCGCGCGATGTTGTCCTTGATCTGCTGGACGTCGAGTCGCTTCATGGATGGCTCCAGGACTGCCGGCGGCAGCAGCAATTCAGCGACGCTGATTTCAAGGGCCCGCGCGAATAGCGCGACTGTCGCGAGAGTTAGATTCTGCTCCTGCCGCATCGTCAAATAGTAGGTGCGGTAGGAGAATTCCTTTTCGCTGGCAAAGCTCTTGATCAGCGCCACAAAATCTCGATTCGAGAGATTGCGCCGCTGTCGTACTTCTTCGAGTTTTGCCGCTATTTGCACCTGCATGACATCGCGCTCTGGATTGTCCAAAACGTTTCTCGGATCGTATTTTTCCACCGCCGTCCAACCCCATACAAACCTCCTTTCGCGATCGCAAGAAATCAATTAAAGTATAAACTGCGACGTCCGTGAAAGGAGCTCCCATTGACCAAATCTCTGCTCTATGCCGCCGCCATTGCAGTCGGCTCCCTCTACGCCAGCAGCGCACCGGCTTCCGAATGGGGCTGTCAGGTACTGCTGTGCGTCTCCGGGAACTGGCAAGCCACCCCAAGCTGCCACCCGCCCATGTACCGGCTCCTCGGGGCCATGAAGCTTCCGGGTTTCTCCTGGCCGACGTGTCCCGCCGCGAGTTCCTCCGCGGCGCGGAAAGACGTCTATGACGACTGCCCGGAAGGTTGGACCGTCGGCTACAGCGACGTCGGGCACGACGGCAACCGCTCAAAACCAAACATGTGCGAGAAGCGCGAGAATCTGTGCTTCAACCATCGCAACGGCAGGCCAATCTTCAAGCCAGTCACCAACCGGCGTGACGGCGACAGTTGCCAGAAGACCATCAGCATGCCGCGGCCGGTGCGAGCCTTGGTACGTTGAGTACACTGACGCCACGGGCTTTAGACAGCGGGCCTGGTTCAATCTCAACATCTGACTGCTGTTTCCGCCGATTCTATGATGACACTCTAATTGACGTGCGAACGGAAATCGAGCCACCTAATTAAAGAAGGGATCCCAATATGCGCAGCATCAACCGTTTCACCGTTGCCGGTAACGTAGGCAGCGTCACCGGCTTCAACAAGGCGGTCCAGGTCAGCATCGCCGCCGACCGCTATTGGACCAACGACGCCGGGAAAAAGGAAACCAGGACGGACTGGGTCACCGTCACCGTGTTCGATGATCAGGCCGCGTGGATCAAAGACAATGTTTCCAAAGGCCAGCCGGTCATTGCCGAAGGCCGCATAAACAACTCATCCTACGAAAAGGACGGCGAGACGGTCTACACGACCGATCTGGTCGCAACGACGTTCAACGCCTTCCAAGTTGCCAACGCCAATACGAATGATTGACAGAACGTTCGACGGTTCTGCACGTTTTCGCGTCGCCCTCCGGCAACGTCTGCAGCGGCCTAGAATAGTCGTCGCGGCGGCGCAATCCGGCGAAGGCGCCGCTATCGCGGCTGGGTTCGTGCCCCCTCCCCTTCGGCCGAGTGGCGCGTTGGCAGACCGTCCGACAACAAGGAAGACTGGTCGTGGAAGACGACTTACTGGATGTTATCACGGTCGCGACCACTGGCATCGTGTGCTACTTCATCGCCTTGATTTTTGGCTTGCACACCATCCCTGCCCTTCTGTGCGGGGGCGCAGGCAGCGCTGCACAAGCAGTTCATCTGTGCTTTGGGCAATGCTCGCGAGTGAGGGTCTCCGGGCAGCGGACAATTCCTTTGAACACAACGACCGCACGGCCCGCCCGGGCGAGGAAGCCCGGCCCGATGCTCGGGGACGAAGACCGTGTCGCCATTGTCGTCACCACCGAGCGGATCGTCGCTGTGGATCGCGCTGACCTCCCCGAACGGCTGCCCTATGACGAGGCGGAGGTTACCTTTATCGCGCGATCCAATTTTTCCCGCCGTGGCCGTGAGCCGGAGGTCTCATCGAAGCGTAAGCCGAACGGGCTAAAGTGAGCAGGCAGGACACGCCGCCTGCCGAACTGAATGCCATCGAGACGGATACCGCGGCCCAGCGAGCGCGTGAGCGCGATAGCGATGACCGCGAACGATGACAGCGTCCGCAGGCGGCAAGCTTCTCAGCAACCGTGGTTGACCGGCCAGGCGTGATCGATGCGGCCGCCGCCTCCGTCCGTCGGGTGATTTGGCGGACAAGTTACGATAGCCCCTCCCCCACGCAATCGCTGTCGTGATCCTCCTCTTCGTTGCGGCCTCTTCGGGGTGCATGAGCTCGTTTCGGTATCTGCGGTCTTTGCCGTCAACCAACGCCTGGACCGCGACCTGCGGGGCAGATTCGGCAGTGAAGGCTATGCCGTCGAGGAGCTCGCGGCGTCGTTTCTGGGTGCCGCGACAACACAGCCGCCTATCTGGTGAGCTGGCACGCTGTCCTGAAGAATGACAAGAGGGCCATCATCACGGCCGCTGGAAAACGCAGGCCGCTGCTGAGTATCACTCCGCGCTGCAGCCGGCCGCCGGACAGGAAGCCGCGTAAGGAGAAGCGACTATCGGGACGGCGGCGGGGGAAGTTCGGCACTGTCACAGCAATCGATCCTTCATCGTTTCAGGTGACTTGCCATTTGGTTGTCCGCGGACAACCACTGCTCGGTCTAAGGTGTTCTTCTGCATTTCCCCATGAGTTGTCCGCGGACAACTAAGCTCGAAACGGCATCAGGGTTAAGCGTTTGTAAATTCGTAACGAATCGGGTCTTATTATAACTGCGCAGTTTATCGCATCTTAGTGTTAATTGCGCAGTTCGAGGGCCAAGGATGTTACAGACTTCAATCCAAAGCGGTGAACAGGAGCACCTGCCGTCCATGTTGTCGGCAGATTCGCTCGAACTGTCACGTCAGTTGCAGTTGCACCAGCAGAAGATATTTCCTCCGAATTCTCAGAAGGCGATTCGCAATTTCAGCCCGGCCGAGGCCTCCTATTACATCGGCATCGGAGAAGGATATCTCAGGCAAGTCGCATCCGAAGGCTACGGGCCAGAGCCGCTGGCTAACGGTCGGCGCATGTACACGCCGGACGACATGGGGCGGATTCGGCAGACTCTCGACGAAAAGAACGGGTCCCCAAAATATGTCCCGAACCGCCGTCCTGGAGAGAAACTTCAGGTGATTGCGGTGATGAATTTCAAAGGTGGTTCCGCAAAAACAACCACGTCCGCGCACCTTGCACAGTATCTGGCACTTCGCGGTTATAAGGTGCTTGCGATTGATCTCGATCCACAAGCGTCGCTATCGGCTTTGTTCGGCCATCAGCCCGAACTCGATGTTGGCGAAGGCGAGACGCTCTTTGGCGCCATACGATACGACGAACCGCGACCGCTGTCGGAGATCGTCCGAGCGACATACACGCCGAATTTGCACATTGTGCCGGGCAACCTCGAATTGATGGAATTCGAGCATGAGACGCCAAAAGCGATTATGACTGGATCGGCAGAATCGATGTTCTTTGCCCGGATCGGCGAAGTCCTGACCGACATTGAAAGCCTGTACGATGTAGTCATTATCGACTGCCCCCCGCAACTGGGCTTTTTGACGATGTCGGCGCTTTGTGCCGCAACGTCGGTTCTCATTACCGTTCATCCACAAATGCTAGATGTGATGTCGATGAGTCAATTTCTGGCGATGACCAGCGAGTTAATGGCTGTCGTGGAAAGGGCAGGGGGACGCACCAGCTACGACTGGATGCGCTATCTCGTGACACGTTTCGAGCCGAATGACGGCCCGCAAAGCCAGATGACTGGGTTCATGCGCGCCATCTTTGGGAATCGGATGCTTCACAACCCCATGCTCAAATCGACGGCGATATCCGACGCAGGCGTGACAAAGCAGACCCTCTATGAAGTCGAGCGGTCGCAATTCACGAGGGGAACGTACGACCGTGCTATGGAGTCCTTGAATCAGGTCAATTCGGAAATCGAAGGCCTGCTGAAGGCGACTTGGGGGAGGAAATAATGGCCCGCAAGAATCTCATTGAGGTTTCGGTTGATAATCCAGCCACGGAAACTTCATCGCCGATGACGGCTGCGAGACCAATCGCGGGCTTCGTCCCTCCTGCTGTGCGCAACACTCCCATTGGGGGGATCACCAAGACCCTCGGCAACATTACGCAGAAGTTCGAACGCGCCCAGGATATCGAGAAGCAGCTGGCCGAAGGGCAAACGATCATTGAGATCGATCCAGCCCTCGTTGACTCCTCTTTCGTCAGCGATCGAATTGGCATCGATGTCGTCAAGCTTGCCCAGCTTAGCGAGCAAATCAAAGACCACGGACAACAGGTGCCGATCCTTGTGCGCCCTCATCCAGACGCCCGGGGACGGTATCAGGTCGCCTATGGCCATCGGAGACTGGCGGCCGTCAAGGTATTAGGTATCAACGTCCGCGCGGTCGTCCGGGAACTTTCCGACGACCAGCTCGTCGTCAGTCAGGGGCAGGAGAACAACGCCCGGACTAATCTTTCATACATAGAGAGAGCATTGTTTGCAGTTCGCCTGGAAGATCGCTCGTTCTCCCGAGAGACCATCATGGCGGCCCTCGGGATCGATAAGGCTGCTCTGTCGAAAATGGTCTCTGTTGTGCGGCAGGTGCCAATCGAATTGATCGAAGCCATAGGCGCTGCGCCTGAGATCGGCCGTAGGCGGTGGATGGAACTCGCCGAGCTGCTGCCGAAGGTAAACGTCAATAACGTGCTGGCATTGCTGTCGGAACCAGAAACCAGGGCGCTCTCGAGTGATCAACGTTTTCAAGCAGTGGTCGATGCCCTGACAATCAAACCTGAGAAGACGCCCAAAAGCAACGGTGCTCTCAAATCCTGGGCCCCCGCTGACAAATCGATTCGCGTCTCGCTGAAAACCAGCGGAAAAACCGCCACAATCGCTATTGGCGCGGTCAACGGGCCGCTCTTTGCCGCATACATTACCGAACGGCTAGATGGCCTCTATGCCGATTGGCAGTCGAAGCAGGAGAACTGAAACCGCAAAAGAAAAAGGCCCCCGACGGCGAACCGTGGAAGCCCTTCTCGATCTGTAGCAAGCCGAGAATCTCATTTCCACGAATCAGTGTCAAGAGTTTTAAGCGTCGATTCGGCGGACGGATTTCTTTTGCCTAACTGAAGGCGAAGGAAGAAATGGAGACGAGTATTGCAACGACGCCCTTTGGGCGGCGGCCGATGTCGCTTGCCATGCTGGCAGCGCAAAACGGGTCACGTGAGATCCCCAAGGGCAGGGTCGTCGACAAGTGGCAAATCTACCGCAACCTCTGCGAGGGTAAAAGCATCGTCGGCATCGGCGATCGCGCCCTGGCCGTCCTGAATGCGTTGCTGTCATTCTATCCTGACAATGAGCTGAGCGAGGAAAACGGCCTCATCGTGTTTCCCTCGAACGCACAGCTGTCGCTCAGGGCGCACGGCATGCCCGATTCCACCTTGCGGAGGAACCTGGCGGAACTGGTGAATTGCGGTCTGGTCATCCGTCGGGACAGCCCGAACGGCAAGCGTTATGCACGCAAGGGCAGGGGAGGGGAGATCGAGGAAGCATTTGGCTTTTCGCTGGCGCCGCTGCTGGCCCGTGCTCAAGAGTTCGAGGCGGCGGCCGAGCGTGTTCGCGCCGACAACAGGGCGCTAAGGCTTATTAGGGAACGCATTACGCTGCACCGCCGGGATATCCACAAGCTGGTCGAGGCGGCCGTTGAGGAAGACGTGCCGGGCGACTGGGGAGGCCTGTGGAGGCGTTTCCGCGCCGTTGTGGAGACAATTCCGCGCCGTGCATGCATTGCCGAGCTTGAAACTATCGTGGCCGATCTGGCTGCGTTGCGTGATGACGTGGATAAGCTGCTGGAAACCCATATGGAATCCACGAATCCGAGCGGCAATGAATCCCAAAGCGAGCGGCAGCAATCTGATTCAAACACCGACTCTATTTTTGAATTTGAACCTGCTTTGGAGAAAAGCGGGGCAGCGGCCGAGCCACTAACGAGGACCGCAGAGCCGCCGAGAATTTATCCGCTGGGGCTAGTGCTGAAGGCCTGCCCCGAAATTGCAGACTACGCTGTTGAGGGCATCGGCAACTGGCGCGATTTCATGATAACCGCCGCCCAGGTACGAGGATACCTGGGCGTTTCGCCGTCTGCGTATGAGGATGCCTGCCATGTCATGGGTCAGGAAATCGCCGCAGTGGTGATTGCGTGCATTCTGCAGCGGGCACAGCACATCGAGTCAGCTGGTGGCTATCTGCGCGTGCTGACCGAGAAGGCGAGGGCAGGGGAGTTTTCGGTCGGGCCGATGCTGATGGCGGCATTGCGAGCAAACGGCGCGACTGCAAAGATGACAGGGTGACTGTCGGCGGATCGGTTCGCGCTGCTGCGGGGCTTGCATGACGCATCAAGTGAGGCTATATTTTGCCTCAAATGGAATGGAGAGTGAAATGCTAGCGTTCGGAAACGTCGCCGACGTGTTGGGGCTGCCCGTTAAGGAGGTGGCGGCGCGGTCGCCTTTCGGGCTGATCTCCCGGATCGAGGATGGACTTCCCATTGGCGCACTTGAGCGCGTTGCGCATCTTCTGGCGCCTGGCGATGCTCAGTTCAAATACCGGCTGATCCCCAAGGCG